>NZ_PPPT01000057.1 GCF_006483445.1 Bradyrhizobium guangdongense
CCTGGCTGTGCCCGCCGGCGGAAGTTAAGGCCGGGAACTGGGCCGGCATAACTGCCATCTGCCAGCGCACCCTGAAAGCCCTCAAAGCCGGGTGAAGTCTTGCCATCCTTGGGCTAAGACTTAGGTCAGTTGAGACCCAGGGAGAGCAACCAATGACCGCCAGCATCGTCGGGTGGGCGCATACGCCGTTCGGCAAATTCGACACCGAAACCGTGGAAAGCCTCGTTACACGCGTCGCCAATGAGGCGCTTGCGGATGCCGGCATCTCCGCCTCCGACGTCGATGAGATCGTACTCGGCCATTTCAATGCCGGCTTCTCGCCGCAGGATTTTACCGCCTCGCTGGTGCTCCAGGCCGACCCAAAACTCCGCTTCAAGCCGGCGACGCGGGTCGAGAACGCCTGCGCGACCGGCTCGGCCGCTGTCCACCAGGGCATCCGCGCCATCGCGGCCGGAGCGGCCAAAATCGTGCTGGTGGTCGGCGTCGAGCAGATGACGCGCACGCCGAGCGCCGAGATCGGCAAGAACCTCCTCAAGGCGTCTTACCTGCCTGAAGATGGCGACACGGTCGGCGGCTTCGCCGGCGTGTTCGGCAAGATCGCCAGCGGCTATTTCCAGAAATATGGCGACCAGTCCGATGCGCTGGCGCTGATCGCGGCCAAGAACCACAAGAACGGCGTCGCCAATCCCTTCGCCCAGATGCGCAAGGATTTTGGCTTCGATTTTTGCCGCTCCGAGAGCGAGAAGAATCCGTATGTGGCGGGCCCCCTGAAACGCACCGACTGCTCGCTCGTCTCGGACGGCGCCGCCGCGCTGGTGCTGGCCGACGCCGAGACCGCGAAGGGAATGAAGAAATCGATCGGCTTCCGCGCCACCGCGCACGCCCAGGACTTTTTGCCGATGTCCAAGCGCGACATTTTGCAGTTCGAGGGCTGCACCGTTGCCTGGCAGCGCGCGCTGGAGAAGGCCAGCGTCACGCTGTCCGATCTCTCCTTCGTCGAGACCCACGACTGCTTCACCGTCGCCGAGCTGATCGAATACGAAGCGATGGGCCTGACGCCGAAGGGGCAGGGCGCCCGCGCCATCAAGGAAGGCTGGACGCTGAAGGAGGGCAAGCTGCCGGTCAATCCGTCCGGCGGGCTGAAGGCAAAAGGCCACCCGATCGGCGCCACCGGCGTCTCCATGCATGTCATGACCGCGATGCAGCTTGCCGGACAGGCGCCGGAGGGCATGCAGCTCAAGAACGCGAAGCTCGGCGGCATCTTCAACATGGGCGGTGCGGCCGTCGCCAATTACGTCTCCATCCTGGAGCCGCTGAAGTAAGGTTGCGTCGGGGCGGGCAATGGCGCCTTGCGCCTGCCCGCCCCTTTCTTTGCGTTAGATCATGGTGGGACCACCCGGCCCACCCTAATGCTCCCTATCGATTTGCAGGGAATGCATCATGAGCAAGGACTACGAAGACTCGCTTTCACTGGACGAACTCAACGATCGCATCGCGATCCTTGAGGGCAATATCAGGCAGCTCATCGAGCAGGCCGCGGCCGCCTCGGGCGAGAACAGCGAAGCGCGCATCGCCGATCGCATCAACCAGCAGAACGACGAACTCGACCGTCTCCTCAAGATCCGCGAAGCCCGCCAGAAGAAATAAGCGGGGCGCGGCCGCGCATGCGGCCATACGCGGGCCGCCCTTGCTCGCAACCGGACGCTGCCGTTAGGTGACCGAAATCGCTCGGCTCGCTTGTGAGCCCGCGCAATCGGGAGAGAACGATGGGGCCGCTGAGGGGCATCAAGGTCATCGACATGACGACCGTGCTGATGGGGCCCTACGCCACCCAGATGCTCGGCGATTACGGCGCCGATGTCATCAAGGTGGAATCGCTCGACGGCGACGTCACCCGCCTGATCGGCCCGATGCGGCATGCCGGCATGGGCCCGGTGTTCCTCAACACCAACCGCAGCAAGCGCTGCATCTGCCTCGACCTCAAGAAACCGGCCGGGCGCGAGGCCGTGCTGCGCCTGATCAAGGACGCCGACGTGCTGGTCTATAACGTCCGGCCGCAGGCGATGGCGCGCCTGCAGCTCGGCTATGACGTCGTCTCCGCGATCAACCCGCGGCTGGTCTATGCCGGTGTGTTCGGCTTCGGCCAGGACGGCCCATACGCCGCAAAGCCCGCCTATGACGATCTGATCCAGGGCGCCACCGCGTTGCCCGCCCTGATGGCGCAGACCGGCGACGGCGTGCCGCGCTACGTTCCCAATGCGCTGGTTGACCGCATCGTCGGCCTCACGGCAGTCGGCGCGATCTGCGCCAGCCTCGTGCATCGCGACCGCACCGGACGCGGCCAGCGCGTCGACATCCCGATGTTCGAGACCATGGCGGGCTTCGTCATGGGCGATCACATGGGCGGACTCACCTTCGAGCCGCCGCTCGACAAGGGCGGCTACGCCCGTCACCTCTCGCGCGACCGCAGGCCTTACAAGACCGCCGACGGCTATCTCAGCGTCATCGTCTACAACGACAAGCAGTGGGAAAACTTCTTCAAAGCCACCGGCCGCGACGACTTGCGCGCCGACAAGCGGTTTGCAAGCTTTGCGGGGCGCGCCGCCAATATCGACTTCGTCTATGCCGAGCTCGCCCGTATCTTCGAGACCCGCACCACATCGGAGTGGATCGACCTCCTCACCAAGGCCGACGTGCCGGTCATGCCCATGCACGACCTCCAGACCATTTTGGGCGACGAGCATCTGGTCGCAACCGACTTCTTCCCGGTCGTCAATCATCCGACCGAAGGCCCGATCCGCAGCATGAAGGTGACGGCCACGTGGTCGGAGACCGAAGCCGAGCCGGTGCGTCTGGCGCCGCGCCTCAACGAGCACGGCGACGAGATCTTGCGTGAGATCGGCTACACCGCGGACGAGATCGCGGCGCTGGTGCGCGACGGGGTCACGCGTTCGCCGCCTGAGGCGAAATAGGGGAGACGATGACCACTCTCTCATCCGTCATTCCGGGGCGCGACGAAGTCGCGAGCCCGGAATCCATAACCACGATAATGAGTATAGATTCCGGGCTCGCGCCCCAAGAGGGCGCGCCCCGGAATGACAGTGGTGAGGCGGCATCATGAGCTTCGTCACCGGCGTCGGGCTCACACCTTTCGGCAAGCACGAAGGCTCGTCCTCGCTCGACCTGATGAGCAAGGCCGCCCAGCTTGCACTCGACGATGCCGGGCTGAAGCGTGCCGAGATCGACGGCATCCTTTGCGGCTATTCGACGGTCTCGCCGCATATCATGTTGGCAACCGTCTTTGCCGAGCATTTCGGTATCCGTCCAAGCTATGCCCATGCGGTGCAGGTCGGCGGCGCCACCGGCCTTGCCATGACCATGCTGGCGCATCAGCTCGTCGAGGCCGGTGTCGTCAAGCACGTGCTCGTCGTCGCCGGCGAAAACCGCCTCACCGGGCAGAGCCGCGACGCCTCGATCCAGGCGCTCGCGCAGGTCGGCCATCCCGACTACGAGGTGCCGCTGGGCCCGACTATCCCTGCCTATTACGGCCTCGTCGCCAGCAGATACATGTACGAATACGGTGTCACCGAAACGGACCTTGCCGAATTCGCCGTGCTGATGCGGGCGCATGCCTGCACCCATCCCGGCGCGCAATTCCACGAGCCGATCACGGTCGCCGATGTCATGGCGTCAAAGCCGGTCGCGCTGCCGCTCAAGCTGCTGGATTGCTGCCCGGTCTCCGATGGCGGCGCCGCCTTCGTCATCAGCCGCGAACGGACCGGCGAGGCCGGCGTCAAGATCCGCGGCTGCGCGCAGGCCCACACCCATCAGCACGTCACGGCGGCGCCCGCGTTGAGCGAGCTCGGCGCGGAGATATCGATTGCACGCGCGAAGCAGGCCGCGGGCGTCGCGATATCGAATGTGCGTTACGCCGCAATCTACGACAGCTTTACCATCACACTTGCGATGCTGCTGGAGGACCTCGGGCTCGCGGAGCGGGGCGAAGCGGCGGCGCGCGTGCGCTCCGGTCATTTCAGCCGCGATGGCGCCATGCCGCTCAACACCCATGGCGGCCTGCTCAGCTACGGCCATTGCGGGGTCGGCGGTGCGATGGCGCATCTCGTCGAGACGCAATTGCAGATGACGGGGCGTGCCGCGAATCGTCAGGTGCGCGATGCCTCGATGGCGCTGCTGCATGGCGACGGCGGCGTGCTGTCGTCTCACGTCAGCATGTTCCTGGAGCGGGTGCGATGAGCGAGCGGATCGCCGACTGGACCAAAGGCGAGCAGGCGATCGTCTATCAGAGCTGCGGTGCCTGCGGCCGCGTGCAATATTTCCATCGCGCGTTCTGCGCAGCCTGCGGCACGGCCGATCCCAGCGAACAGCGCGCGAGCGGCAAGGGCCGGGTCTACGCGGCGTCACTGGTCTGCCGCGCGGCGACGCCGGAGACGAAGGCGCATGTGCCCTACAACATTTTGCTGGTCGATTGCGCCGAAGGTTTTCGCATGATGGCGCATGGCGAGAAGGATCTCGCCATCGGCGACGAGGTCACTGTGCAGTTCGTGCCATTTGCCGGGAGAATCGTACCGTACTTTACCAAAGACACTTAGATGGCTTCGTCATTCGGGGGCGGTCCAAAGGACCGAGCCTGGAACGGGAATTCTGGGCCTGGCGCTGTGCGAGACGCCACCCCGGAATGACGAAAACTCTTGGAACGCGTAACTCAACGCCCGTAGAACAATATGCTGGCGATGACGAGCATCGCCGTCACCGCCAGCATATGCGCGAGCGCTTCCGAGGCCGCCCTCCTTGTGGCTTCCTTCATGCGTCTTCTCCCAGACTTGGGCGTGACTCATCGTTGCGCGCGCTGCGCAAATTCGACGGTCCTGTTTTTTTACTCGGAACACCCCACGGCGAGCATTCGCTTCGATGAGTCCCCACTCAGCGAACACTGCACTGTCTCAAGGTCGATCAGTAATGCGGCGGCAATTTGAAGAGATGATGTTGCTCTTGCGTCGGCGCACGAATAGTGTTCGGGAACCCGCGAAAAAACGACAATAAAACCAAGACCCAAGGTGAAGAATGGCCCGCATCGACTACGCCGATCCCGCAAAGGCATCCGACCGCACCCGCGATATCCTCGCCAAGAATCGCAACGCCAACATCTTCCGGATGATGTCGCATTCGCCCGATTATTTCGTGCAGTATTGCCGGCTCGGCGGTGCGATCCGCAGTCGCGGCGAGCTCGATCCGATCGTGCGGGAACTCGCGATCACGCGGACCGGAATCCTCTGCGAAGCGCCTTACGAAGTCGTCGCGCACAAGCGCATCGGCAAGAATGTCGGCGTCACCGACGAGCAGAACGAAGCGCTGACCAACTGGCAGGCGGCGAGCTGCTTCACCGAGACGCAGCGCGCCGCGCTCGCCTTCGCCGACGAGATCGTCAAGCTGAACAAGCCGACCGATGCCACGTTCAAGGCGATCGCCGCAAAACTGACGCCGGGCGCGCTGGTCGAGCTGCAGCTGTCGGTCGGCTTCTACATCATGACCTCAAAATTCCTCGAGACGTTTGAGATCGACCTCCAGCCGGTGACGGAAGTTATCGCCTAGGCTCAGCTCACATCGACGTCAAAATATCGACCTTGGCGTTCGCCACGATCAGGCGGTCGGCGAGCAGTTGCGCGAGGTTGCGCATGATCCGCTCGCCGGCACGCGGATGCTGCTTGCGGAAGCGCTCGAAATCCCGGAGCGGGACCTCGTAGGCCGTCGCGGCCATGTCGGCCAAAACGTCGGCGGAGCGGGTGGTCTCCAGCAGTGCCATCTCGCCAAAGGCCATGCCGGCGGTCAGCGTCGCCAGGCGTACGCCGTCGGTCAGCGTGACGTGCACCGCGCCGGAGCGCAGGAAGAACAGGGAATCGGCGGGATCGCCGGTCGCGACGATCTTTTGGCCCGCCTGATAGGTCTTGATCGTGCACAGCGAGGCGAGGTCGGTCAGCTCTTCGTCGGTGAGGCCGGCGAGCAGGGGCTGCTCAAGAAGCTCGGTGGTTTCGTGGAAGTCGATCGAGCCGCCATAGCGGTAGACGATCTGGTCTTCGGCCCATTCGATGGCGGTATCGAGCAAATAGAAGTCGCGGACGTTCTTCAGTTCCGCCGTCCATTCCCGAAGGGTGTTCCACTCCTTTGAGGCGCGCTTCACGCCTGACAGCACCACGGTGACGTTGAGCGCGGCAAGCTCCGTAAAGGCTTCCGCGACGAGGCGCGCGCCGGCGCGGGTGGTCGAGGTGACGCGGTGCAAATCGAAAATCACGAATTGCGGCCGCGGCCGGGCCGCAAGCCGCCTCGAGACGTAATCGACCGCCGACAGAGACAGTGTCCCGACGAGCTCGATGATCCGCACATCCTGGTCGTGCGCGGCGAGGATCTCGCGCTCCTGCGGGCGGCGGACGCGGCGCGACGGACTCTTGCCGATGTCGTAGTCGGCGATGACGGCGTTGCGCGCGTCGTCGCTGCGGTTCAGCATGTGCAGGTCGTAATGGGAGGACAGCGCCTCACAGACCTTGATGCCGCGCACGCTGTTGCCGTGCTTGTCGAGTTTCGGCGAATAGCTTCCGAGCCCGAGTCGGGCGGGGAGCGCCGCAAGAATACCGCCGCCGACGCCGCTCTTGGCGGGAATGCCGATGCGGTAGATCCATTCGCCGGCATAGTCGTACATGCCCGATGACGTCATCACCGATAGCGTGCGGGAGATGGCGTAGGGCGTCACCACCTGCTCGCCGGTGACCGGATTGGTGCCGCGATTGGCGAGCGTCGCCGCCATCACGGCAATATCGCGTGCGGTGACCAGCACTGCACATTGCCGGAAATAGACGTCGAGCACGTCTGCGACATTGTCGGCGATGACCGCATTGGTCTTCAGGAGATAGGCGATGGCACGGTTGCGGTCGCCGGTCTGGCTCTCGGAGGTGTAGACGGCCTCGTCGACGTCGAGGTCGCGGCCGGCAAAGCGGCCGAGCGCCTTGCGGATCTCCTCGAAGGCGGCGGCGCCCTTGCTGCCGTGGATCAGCCCGGTGCAGGCGATTGCGCCGGCATTGACCATGGGATTGAAGGGATGGTTGTCGGCGTTGAGGCGGATGGAGTTGAAAGGGTCGCCCGACGGCTCGACGCCGATCGCGCTCTCCACCTTGGCTGCGCCCAGCATGTCCAGCGCGAGCGCAAACACGAACGGCTTCGACATCGACTGGATGGTGAAGGGCACCCGGCTGTCGCCGACCTCGTAGACATGACCATCGAGGGTCGCGAGGCTGATGCCAAAATAGGCAGGGTCGGCCTTGCTGAGCTCGGGGATGTAGTCGGCAACGGCGCCGGAGGTCTGGGCCGAGAATTCGGTGAGACAGTCGTTGAGAAACCGCAGCAAAGGTGGTTTTGAGCGGCTCCAGGCGGCGGCGGAGGGCGATTGCGATGTCATCGCCCTCCTTGTGCATCGCAATCAGGGCACGCGCAACCCATCAGGCACGATGCCCTGGCGCCGGACCAGCAGCAGCGCGAGCAACAGCGTCGGCAGCAGGATCCCAAGCCCCAGCAGCGTCACCTGCATCTGCGACAGCGGCATGATCCCGCCGCCGGGCGTCGCCACCACGAAGCCGCCGATCACGAGCAGCACACGGATCGGCCACTCCAGCGCGCCCGCGCCGCGGAGATCGCCGACGAAGGGCTGGTAGCCCTGAATGCCGCCGCAGATGAAGAGTGTGCCGAACGCCGCCATTCCCATCAGGCCGAGGCCGGCGAAATAGGGGCTCGGGCCCTGCAGCACCAGCGCCGGATTGAGGACGAAGAAGAACGGGATGAAGTAGATGATGCTGCCGACCCACATCGATTCCCAGCCCGTCTTCATCGCCGGCGAGCCGGCGATGCCGGCCGCGGCAAAGGACGCGATCGCGACCGGCGGCGTGATGGACGACAGCATGCCCCAATAGAAGATGAACATGTGCACGGCCATCCGGTTGAGCCCGAGCTTCTCCAGCGCCGGCGCCACCAGGATCGCGAGGAAGATGTAGCAGGCCGTCGTCGTCAGCCCGAGCCCGAGAATGAGGCTCGTGAAGGCGCACATGCCGAGCAGCAGGAAAGCGTTGTCGCCGGCGATCCGCAGCAGATCGTTGGCGAGGCTCGACACCACGCCGGTCATCGAGAAGGCGCCGATCAGGAGGCCGCAGCCGGCGAGGATGCCGACCAGCTCGACGAAGGTGCGGCCGTTGACCTCGAGGAACTTGTTGATCGTGCTGAGCGTCCAGCGCGTATCCTTGGAGAAGAGCTGGTTGAGCACCAGCAGCAGCGCCGTGGCATAGAACGGCGCGTGGCTCTCGCGCTTGAAATGCAGCAGCATGACGATCAAGAGCGCGATCACGAAGACGTAGTACCAGCCGTCCTTGATCGTATCCATCACCCGCGGCAGTTCGGCACGCGGAATACCCTTCAGGCCGTGGCGCGCCGCGTAGGCGTCGACCTGCATGAACAGGCCGACATAATAGAGCGCGGCCGGAATGATCGCGGCGAGCGCGACGTCGGCATAGCTGACATTGAGGAACTGCGCGATCACGAAGGCGGTCGCGCCCATCACCGGCGGGGCCAGCACCGCGCCGGTCGAGGCGCACGCCTCGATCGCACCGGCGTAGGAGGCGCGAAAGCCGCTCTTCTTCATGACCGGAATGGTCATGGTGCCGGCGGTCAGCACGTTGGAGATGATCGAGCCCGACATCATGCCGAGCAGGCCCGAGGCAAAGATGCAGACCTTCGCCGCACCGCCGCGGAAGGTGCCGCAGAGGGCGAAAGCGAGGTTGATGAAGAATTTGCCCGCGCCAGTCATCATCAGAGCGGTGCCGAACACCAAAAAGCCGATCACGGTGTCGGCAAAGGCCTGGATGGGAATGCCGAGCAGGCTTTCGCCCGACAGCACGTGATAGGCGGTGGCCTGCTCGAGGGTCGATTGCGTGCCGCGGAACGGCCCGAGCCAGCTTGCCTCGGAGAACAGCGGATAGACCGTGAAGGGCAGAACGCTCAGCAAGAGACTCCAGCCGCCGGTCCGGCGCAGCGCCTCCATCAGCATCGCCCACATCACGAGGCCCGCGGCGATCACGTTGGTCGGTGCACTGCCAAACTCCCAGCCCGCTTCTGCGGCTTTGCGGACGTTCGACATCAGCACCAGTGCAGCACCGAACGTCACGACGAAACAGACGAGGTCGTACCAGGGGATGCGATCGAGCGATGCGCGTTCGGTGCCCGGAAAGATCAGGAAGGTGAAGGGCAGCATCAACGCGATCAGGAGATAAAAATACTCCGTGTTGAGCTGGGTGTAGCCGATCAGGAAGCGCAGCGAGAATTGCTGGTTGATGCAGAGCAGGATCGTCGCCGCGGTGGCCGCGACCAGGGCCCAGCGCCAGACGCCTTGCAGCGTCCGGACGCGGGTGACCTCGGCTTCCTGGAGATTGCCGGCGCTGCCATGGGGATCGTCGAACACGACCCGCTTCTGCTCTTGCGGGTCGAAGGCGGGTGAAACAGACATGGGCGATCCCGTCCCTCGTAGGGTGGCAGTGCTGTTCTAATCCTCGAACCCGTTCGGCATGTTGGCCTTGGCGAGCGCGGCGGCGCGCGCCTTCATCCAGCCGTCGAGGAAGGCTTTTTCGTCGGCGGGCGGATTGGACTTGCCGTAGTCAGCCCATGCCGCTGCGAGCGTTTGTTGCCGCTTGTAGAGCGCATTGTTGTGCGTCTCCTGCGCGTCGCTCCATTGGCCGGCTTCCTTCAGCGCCTTCACGGCACCGGGATGCACAGGCACCACCCAGTTCTTGGTCTGCCGATCGGCGGCGAGCCCCCCGGCGCCGGGCGCGGAGTCCTTGTAGGCGTCGTAGTTGACGATCATCGCCTTGGTGATGCCGTAGACCTGGTCGGCCGGCTGCGAGGCGTAAGCGACGAAGATCGGATAGGGATAGTTGCCGAGCTCGATCGGATGCTCCTTGGAGATGCCGGCGCCGCAAGTCGCCAGATGCGGAAAGAAGAAGGAGCCGACCTTGCGCATGCGGGCCCAGCCTTCCTTGTCGGCGGCGGGAAGCGGCGGCCAGACCAGGCCGCGCGGTGACGTCTCGACTTCCTTCGCTGGACCCGTGATGGTGGTGGCGAAAGCGGCGTCGACGTCGTTGTTGATCATACCCTTCCACATCGCGCCATAGCTGGAGAACTCGACGGCCTTGATATCGTTCTTGCTCAGGCCGCCGAAGGCGAGCACGGCGAGCGCGTTCTGATTGAGCGCCGGCGAGCCGACCACGAAGCCGATTCGCTTGCCCTTGAGATCCTTGACCTCCTTGACGCCGGTGTCCTTTGCGACGCCGAGCGAGCCTGCATTGCAATCGACCGACGACAGCACGAGCTGCAGCGCCTGCGGACCCCATTCCTTGGCGCCGAACTCGAACACACCCTCCTGTGCGAAATAGGTGCCGGAGCCCATGGCGGACGCCGCGGCCCGATTGGCCCGCAGCGGCGCCAGCCGCGCCACGTCGTTGCCGGCCGGCAGCACGCGGACGTCGGTACCGTATTTGTCCTTCATCATCTTGCCGACGCCGACCGCGATGTTGAAGCCGGCGGTGCCGGTGTCGTAGGCGGTGAATGTCAGCGTCGGCGGAAGCTTGATGTCGTCAGCGACGGCATAGCGTGTAGACGCAAAAGAAATGCCTGCGACCAAGGCAGGCGCAAGCATAAACAGCCCACGAAGCATGTTTCTCCCTCCAATGTCCTTCGCGCCCCTTGCGCGAAGTCCTTCGCTTTTCGCGAGGATTTTTTGCTTGGATCGATCATGTCACCGCCGTCAGGCGATGGCAACGCCGTACCGTAACCCCATCCCGCAGACAGCTTGTCGCGGCGCCTTCTCGCAAGACGCTGAGCGATCAACGCCTCAGGATCGCAATCGCCTGACCTTCGGCAACGACATCGTCGAGCTTGACGAGAAGCGATGTGAGCGTGCCCGCCGCGGGCGAGGGAACCGGGATCTCCATCTTCATGGCTTCGACGAATGCAATCTCGTCGCCATCCGCAACGCTTCCTCCAACTTCCACGGGAAGTGCGCACACGCGTCCCGCGACCTCCGTCACGATCTTAATTTCTGGCATGCCACTCCCTTTGTGTTGTCGTCGCAAAATGCCTGATGTAGCGTGTCCTTCAAGCGGAATTTAATTCCGCAGAGCGGAACAACGGTAGGGAACATGGGACGACGTTCGGAGCGCTTGAGCAAGCAAGGAATGCTCGCCGGTGAATCAGGCGAGGGTGATGTCATCCAGGTCGTATCGCGAGCATTCGATGTGTTGCGGTGCTTCGAGGGCCACGAGGCCCGGCTCGGCAATCTCGAAATCTCAAACCGCTGCGGCCTGCCGCGATCGACCGTATCGCGTCTGACCCACACGCTGACCCGGATGGGCCAACTCGTTTATTTGCCGCGCGATCAGAAATACCGGATCGGCCCGAGCGCGGTGGCGATGAGCTCTTCGATGATGAAGGGCCTTCAGCTCCGCAACCTGATCCGCCAGCGCTTGTCTGACGTTGCCGAGCAACTGCCGGGCACCGTCGGCTTCGTCATCCCCGATCGTTTCCATCTCGTCTATTTCGAGTTCGCGCGCTCGGCGAGCGCACTCGGCCTGCACGAAGTCACGGGCAGCCGCATCTCGATGGCGTCCACCGCGGCGGGCGCGGCCTACACCGCGGCGCTCCCGCAGGAGATCGGCGATGCGCTGATCGCGGAGATGGAGCGGGAAGTCCCCGAATCCGCAAAGCTGCTCAAACCGCGCATCGAGGCCAACCGCCACTTCTTGCGCGAGCACGGCTATGTCGTGGCCTGCGGCATCTGGAGCCCGCACATCAACGGTCTCGCGGTGCCGCTGTGGTCGCCGCAATACCAGACCGTCGTCGTGGTCACGATCGGCCTCTTGGCGGCGATGTATGACGAAGAGCGGCTGCATCGCGAAGTTGCGCCGCTGATGATCGAGCTGGGGCGGGCGGTGGGTGGCCTGCTCGAAGGAGCCGAAGGCGATTTCCTCAACTCTCGCCTCGAACGAAAGCCGATTGCGGTGGCGGTCCATAACAATAACAAGCCCATCACGTCGGAGGGAGTGAATGACCTGGAAGCCGGAACTCGACGAGCTCGCTCGGCGCGAAGCGTTCGCGCGCGAGATGGGAGGCGTTGACAAGGTCAAGCGACAGCATGACCAGGGCCGGCTGACGGTTCGGGAACGCATCGGGAAGCTGGTCGACAACAGCAGCTTCCATGAGATCGGTGCCGTCTCCGGCATCGGCGAATACGACCAGCAGGGCGACCTCAAGCATGTGACGCCGGCGAACTGCGTGTTCGGCCGCGCGCGCATCGAGGGCCGTACCGTCGTCGTGGTCGGCGACGACTTTACCGTGCGCGGCGGCTCGGCGGATGCCTCGATCTCGGCAAAGCCGTTGATGGCCGAGGAGATGGCGCATGATTTTCGTCTGCCCATCATCCGCATCATCGAGGGCTCCGGCGGCGGCGGCTCGGTCAAGACCATCGAGACCAAGGGCGCCGCGAACCTCCCGGGCGGCATCGGCGGCACGCGTTGGTATCGCTTCACGATCGAGAACATGTCGCGCGTGCCGGTGGTGGCGCTCGGCCTCGGCTCGGTGGCCGGCCTGGGCGCGGCGCGGCTCGCCGCCAGCCATTATTCGATCATGACAAAGGCGTCCGCGATGTTCGTCGCGGGTCCGCCGGTCGTGAAGCGTTTAGGGCAGGATCTGTCGAAACAGGATCTCGGCGGCGCCGACATCCAGACCAAGGCCGGCGCGATCGACCACGCGGTCGAGACCGAGGAAGAGGCCTTCGCCTGCGCGCGGCGTTTTCTGTCCTATCTGCCGTCGTCGGTCTACGAGCTGCCGCCGACGCTGCCATGTCAGGACGATCCGGAGCGTGCCGACGAAGCCCTGATGAAGGCGGTGCCGCGCGGACGCCGCCAAGTCTACAAGATGCGGCCGGTCATAGCATCAGTCGTCGACAAGGGCTCGTTCTTCGAGGTCGCATCCAATTTCGGCAAGCCGATCATCATCGGCCTTGCGCGGCTCGAGGGCAGGGCGGTGATGGTGCTCGCCAGCGATCCCTTCCACTATGGCGGCTCATGGACGGCGGATGCCTGCCAGAAGGTGGTGCGCTGGGTCGACTTCGCCGAAACCTTTCATCTGCCGATCGTCTATCTCATGGACTGTCCCGGCTTCATGATCGGACTGGATGCCGAGAAGGCCGCCACGATCCGCCACGGCGTGCGCGCGATGGCGGCCGTCAACCAGACCACGGTGCCCTGGTGCACGGTGATCCTGCGCAACGCCTTCGGCGTTGCCGGCGTGGTGCATCAGCCTGCCGACCGTTTTTCGATCCGCTACGCCTGGCCGTCGGCCTATTGGGGCTCGCTGCCGCTCGAAGGCGGCATCGAGGCCGCCTATCGCGCCGATATCGATGCGGCCGAGGATCCGGCAGCGAAGCTGAAGGAGATCGAGGATCGCCTCAACAAGCTGCGCTCGCCGTTCCGCTCCGCCGAAAAGTTCTGGGTTGAGGAGATCATCGACCCCCGCAAGACGCGCTCGCTGCTCTGCGAGTTCGCGAGGTTGGCCGAGCCGCTGCGCAAGCCGGGACCGCCGGAGAATTTTTCGATCAGGCCGTAGAGGCGCTGCCGCCATTGCGGGCGGCAGCGGTCGTAAGTCTGCGGCTCAGCGCAGATCGTGGAGAAGGCCGGCGATGGACACGACCAGCGCGATCAGTGTCCACGCCACCGGCCTATTCAGGAACGGCAACACCTGAGCCACCCAGTTCCGCCGGAAAATCCTTCAGCTTCGGCAGACCGTCCTTCATCGGCAGGACGGTCTCGGAATAGTTGACGTGTACGCCCGGCACGAACTTCAGCGTCGGGATCGTCGCGGCATAGACGTCGACGAGACCGAGCGGCGGATGCTCCGTCATGAGATGGCCTCCGCACTGCTTGCAGTACTGCCGGTGGCTCATGTCCGATTTCGCGAATCGGCCGACGGACTCGGCGCCCTTGGTGACGCGTACGTTCTGCGGTTGCCACAATGTGAAGGCGTTGACCGGGCCGGCCGACCAGGAGCGGCATGAGGAGCAATGGCAGTAGCCCATTCCCTCAGGCGCACCCCTGGCTTCAATCTCGACTGCGCCACAAAAGCACTTGCCGATGTATGTCGTCGTCATGGTCTCGATCTCCTGTTTGATGAGCTACCGGCCGGCGGATGCATGTGGTCGCGCCGGCCGGAAGGCGGTCGGGTCTCTACTTGCCGAGCTTGGCCTGAATTTCGGCGAGACCGGCCTCGTAGACACCGGTCAGCGCATCGCTGGCCGCCTTTTCCTTGCCCTGATCGGGCGTGTAGGAGCCGCTCCAGGTGATGGTCGAAGATCCGTCGCCCTTTGCCGTGACCTTGATGGTCGCGGTGTAGTTCGAGACCGGGAGCGGGCTCGCCAGAAATCGGTAGGAGTAGCTGCGCTCGGCCTCGTTTCGCGCGGTTTGCGCTTCAACGAAGGCGGCTTTGCCGTCCTTCGTCACGAGAATGCGTGTCGGCGGCGCCTTGCCGTCCTCGATGCACTCGCCGACCGGTGGCAACCAGTTCTTGATCGCGCAGAACGGTCCGATCAGCGACCACACGGACGAGGCAGCCGCCTTCACGTCGGCGCTGCGCGAGATCGTGGCCGCGGAGGCCGGCGCCATGGCGCCGTTCAGGAGCATCGCGCCAAGTGCGGCGATGCACGCCGCTGGCGGCTTCAAACGGGATGAGGTCTTGGTCATGGCAATTACCCTTGTCTTTCATGAGCAGATATCAAAGCTCGTCGTGCGCATGGATCGCGTCGAGCTGGGGTTGAAGCGGTCAAAGTCCGCATGGCCGTGGGGTAGCAGCGCGTGTTCCGTCCCCACTAGTTCAGGGACTGAATCAGCCCGGTACAGAAAATGAACTGGAAGCCGGGACTGACTTGGCGGTACGTTGCCTCGATCGTCCGGATCGGAGGGAAGCATGGCCGCTGGCAGCTACAAGCAGTTCTGTCCGGTCGCGATGGCCGCAGAGGTCCTGTGCACGCGCTGGACCGTAGTCTTGCTCCGGGAGCTCATGGCCGGTTCGACACGCTTCAACGACCTCCGGCGGGGTGTGCCGCGGATGTCGCCTGCGCTGCTCTCGCAACGCCTCAAGGAGCTCGAGGCAGCCGGAATCCTTGCGCGCGAGGCATCGGCGTCGGAGCCCGGCATCTTCGAGTATCGACTGACCCCATCCGGACGCGAGCTCGGTCCCATTGTCGAGGGATTTGGAGTTTGGGGCCAGCGTCGTATCAAGGCCGATCTGTCGCTCCAGCATCTCGACGTTCAACTTCTGATGTGGGATATGCGGCGAAACCTGAACGCGACGCCGATGCCGCGGCGTCGAAACGTGATTCAATTCGTCTACCCCGAGCTGCAAGCGGCGCAACGACACTGGTGGCTGATCGTCGATCCCAAGGACGGCGTCGATCTCTGCTCGGTCGATCCGGGATTCGACGTCGACCTCTATGTCTCCGTCGACCTGCACACCATGACTGCGATCTGGATGGGGCTCGACACGGTCCGCGCAGCCATCGGCGGCAACCGGATGATGCTGACCGGCGACCGTCAGATCGCATCTTCGATGCAGAATTGGCTAGGTCTCAGCCCATTCGCGAAGGAACGCAAACTCGCGAGCTGATTTGCGCGCATTGCCGCTCCGCGCGGTCTTCGGGTTGACCACCACGCTCCGGTACTAGGGGCTGCCGATCTATCCCGCCTCTGATAAGATCGGAGCGGGAATAGACCGGGAGGGTTCGCTCATGTCGGCCGCCGATTCGAAGACCGTGCGCACCATGTGCCCGATGAATTGCCACCCGACGTTCTGCGGCATGCAGGTCGAGGTCGAGGACGGCCGGCTGAAGGGGATAGCCGGCGACAAGGACAATCCCGACAGCGCCGGCTTCCTCTGCGTTCGTGGCCGGGCGACGAACGAAATCTTCGGCAATCCGAAGCGGCTGCTGTATCCGCAAATCCGCGAAGATCGCGCCACCGACAAGTGGCGCCGCGCGAGCTGGGAGGAGGCGCTGGATTTCATCGCGAAGCGGATGCGCGCGGCCGGATCCGAGGCGGTGGGTCTATGGGCAGGGCACGGCGGCTTCACCGTGGCCGGCGCCGTGACGATTCAGCTCATGCAGCGCTTTGCAAACATGTATGGCTGCCAGACCTGGCACCCCGCGATGATCTGTTGGGGGCTTGGCGGGTTTGGCCTGGGTCTGTCGGGCGCACTCAAGGTCAATACCAAGGAGGACATGGCCGCGAACTCGCGCATGATCGTACTTTGGGGCGCGAACATAGCGAGCCAGCCCAATACAGCCCGCCACATCGTCGCGGCGCGCCGCCGCGGGGCCAAGGTCATCACCATCGATGTGAGAAAGACGGAGGCCGCGGCTCAATCGGATGAGGTTCTCCTGATCCGGCCCGGCTCGGACGCAGCACTCGCTCTGGCCTTCATGAACGTCATCGTCACCGAAAAGCTCTATGACGGCGCGTTCGTCGACGCGCACACCGTCGGCTTCGCGGAATTGTCGTCGCACGTTCTGCCGTTCACGCCTGCCTGGGCAGCAGCAGAGACCGGCCTTGAGGAAGGCCAGATCGTTTCGTTCGCGCGCGCCTATGCGGCCACGCGGCCGGCCATGATCCTCATCGGCGGCAGCTCCATGCACAAGAGCGCCAATGGCTGGCATGCGGCACGTGCCATCAGTTGCCTGCCGGCGTTGACCGGCAACTTTGGAATCGCGGGCGGCGGCCTCGGGCCGCGTCACGGCGCCCACAGCGCGGCCCTGCGCAATCTCAACGCGGGCCTGGTGCGCAAGCCGGGCAATTATGTTGCCAACCAGATGCCCGACATCGCCAAGGCTTTGTCCGACGGGAAGCTCGATGTCTTGCTGTTGCTCGGCACCAACATGCTGTCGTCCTTCGCGGACGCCGGAGAAATTTCCCGCGGCCTCGACAAGACAGGTCTGGTCGTCAGTGTCGATCTCTTCATGAACGAGACCGCGCGGCGTCACGCCGATGTCGTGCTGCCCGGAACCGCCTGGCTCGAAGAGGTCGGCTTCAAGGCGACCAACACGCACCTCTATTTGATGGAGCGGGCGCTGAAACGGGAGGGTGAGACCCGTCCGATCTACGAGATCCTCAGTTCCCTGGCGCAGTCTCTCGGGCTTTCCGATTTCTTTCCATGGGCTTCAATCGAAGACGTCATCGATATCATGCTCGATGACGCGACGACCGGTCATGCGACCGTCGCGTCGCTGCGCGCTGCGGGGGGCTTCCTGCCGCTTGATGTGCCGGCGGTCGCCTACGCCGACCAGAAGTTCGATTCCCCGTCCGGGAAGATCGAGTTATTCTCGCAGCAAGCAGCCAGGCTCGGGCTTCCGCCACTTCCGGTGCATGGCGGCGACCAACCCTCGAGCTATCCGTTGTCCCTGAGCTTCGGACGGACGTTGACGCATTTTCACTCGTTCTACGACGAGGGGCAGGCCCTCCCGGCCTTGGCCAAGCACAATGTCGCCCCGCAACTTCTGATATCGCCCGCCGATGCCGAGGCGCGTCAGCTCGCCAACGGCGATGCGATCAGAATCTACAATGAGCGCGGCCAGTTTTCCGCAAAGGCCTGCGTTACCAGCGACGTCAAGCCCGGCGTGGTCTGGATGCGCGATGGCTGGGTCGGCCTCAACCATCTCACATCGGGAGAGGCGGTCCTGCCCGGAGACGCGCTCAATCTCTTCCATTTCTCCGTCGGCCAGTCCGACTACGGCGCCCGCGTCGACGTCGCGAGAGCGTAGACGGCGCCGCAGATATCACACCCGCAGCACCTTGCCGGGGTTCATGATGTTCTGCGGATCGAGCGCGCGCTTGATGGTGCGCATGATGTCGAGCTCGGTCTTCGAGCGGTAGTGGCTGAGCTCGTCGAGCTTGTCCATGCCGATGCCGTGCTCGGCCGAGATCGAGCCGCCCATCGAGGTGATGAGATCGTTCACGGCGCGCGTGATGGCACCCTTGTACTGGTTCAACGTCTGCTGATCCATGCCTAACGGCCCCATGAACGAGAAATGCAGATTGCCGTCGCCGATGTGTCCCAGCGGATAGGGGCGGATGGTCGGGAGAATCTCGAGCACGGCCTTCAACCCTTTGTCGACGAATTCAGGAATCTTGGAGATCGCCACCGAGACGTCAAAGCTCAGCCCTGGCCCCTCGGCGCGGTGGGCCTCGGCCATGCCTTCCCGGATGCGCCACATGTTGCGCGATTGACTGACCGTCTGCGCAATCACCGCATCGAGGACGCGGCCGGCCTCGAGTTGATCGGCGAGAAACCGTTCCATCTTCTCCGACATGCCCTCAGTGCCGTCCTGGCGCGGGCGGGAGGACGACCATTCAAGCAGGAGGTACCATGGATTATCCGCCTTGATCGGATCCTGGACGCCGGGAATGTGACGCATCACGAGATCCACGGCGGCACGGCTCAATATCTCGCAGGAACCGACATTGTCCTCGGACGCCGCATGCGCTTCGGACAATATCTCCACGGCCGCACGGGGATCGCGGATCGCCAGCCACGCCGTGCAGACGTCCTTGGGAGCGGGCCACAGCTTGAGCACGGCCTTGGTGATGATGCCGAGCGTGCCTTCGGCGCCCATGAAGAGATGCTTGAGGTCGTAGCCGCAATTGTCCTTCTTCAGCGCGCGCAGTCCGTCCCAGACGTCGCCATTGGCCAGCACGACTTCGAGCCCCAGCACGAGGTTGCGGGCGTTGCCATAGCGCAGCACCTGCACGCCGCCGGCATTGGTCGAGAGGTTGCCGCCGATCATGCAGGAACCCTGCGCGCCGAGGCTGAGCGGCAGGAAGCGGTCGTGCTCGGCCGCGGTCTCCTGCAGCGTCTGGAGGACGCAGCCGGCCTCGACCGTCATCGTGTAGCCGACGGGATCGACGTTCAGAACATGGTTCATGCGGCCCAGCGAGAGGACGATGCCGGTGTGCGCGGGCCAGGGCGTGGCGCCGGCCATCAGGCCGGTGTTCCCACCCTGCGGCACGATCGCGACGCCATGCTCATGGCAAAGCCGGACCACTTTTGAGACTTCCGCGGTGCTGGCCGGGCGAACGACGGCGCCCGCCGCTCCAACCGTCAATCCGCGCCAGTCCGTCACGAAGGGCTGCTTGCCGTGGTCGTCCACGATCAGGCCCTTCTCGCCCACGATCGCGCGCAAGGAATCGAGCAATTGGGCAGTCAATGGAACGGTCGGAATGGTGGGCGCGGACGAGAGCACGGCAGCCGGCATTTGTTTCCCCTGGGCACATCTTGGCGTGTACTGAGCGCGCGAAGCGCTTTCCGCCATTGTCCACGTTTGTGCGGGGGAGTCTAACGGCAAGTTGCCTCGGTCCCGGAAACCGGGGCCGAGGCAGGGGAGTCGTCGTTCACGCCGTCGCGGGCTGCAGCTTCGGCTGCCGCGATATGGCCAGCACGATCAGGGCCGCGAACACGCAGAGCGCGCCGGCGACGAAGAAGGCGGGCAGGTAGCTTTGCAGCACCGTCCGCGACAGGCCCGCGCCGAACGCAGCGGTACCGGCGCCGAGCTGATGGCCGGCAAAGATCCAGCCGAACACCAGATTGGCGCGCTCGGGGCCGAATTTTTGCGCGGTCAGACGCACCGTCGGCGGCACGGTGGCGATCCAGTCGAGGCCATAGAACATCGCGAAGATCGACAGGCCGTAGAACGAGAAATCGCTGAAAGGCAGGAAGATCAGCGAGAGCCCGCGCAGGCCGTAATACCAGAACAGCAGGTAGCGATTGTCGTAGCGGTCCGACAGCCAGCCCGACATGATCGTGCCGAAGAAGTCGAAGATGCCCATCGCGGCGAGCAGGCTCGCGGCCTGCACCTGCGGGATGCCGAAGTCGAGGCACATCGGGATCAGGTGAACCTGCACGAGGCCATTGGTCGAGGCGCCGCACACGAAAAAGGTCGCAAACAGGATCCAGAACGCGCGCGATTTCGAGGCGTCGCGCAGCGTGCCCAGCGCCACGGCCGTGATCGAGCCGTGGTTGACGGGCGGCACGGGAATGGGCTCGGTGCCTTCGTCGCCGAAGGGACGCAGGCCCACATCGCTCGGCCGGTCGCGCATCGCGAGCGCGACGGCGACCGCGGAGACACCAAGCATGATGCAGACGAAGGAGAGCGCGAGGCGCCAGCCGTAACGTTCGGTAAGGCTTGCGAGCAGCGGCAGGAACACGAGCTGACCGGTGGCGACGCTCGCGGTCATGATGCCGACGACGAGGCCGCGACGCGCCGCGAACCAGCGCGTGGCGATGGTTGCGCCCAGCACCAGCGCGGTCATGCCGGTGCCGATGCCGATCACGACGCCCCACAGCAGCATGAGCTGCCAGACCTGGGTCATCGCGAGTGAGGCCACCAGGGCCGAGACGACGATCAGTTGCGCCGTCAGGGTGACGTTGCGCAGGCCGTAGCGGTTGAGGAGCGCAGCCGCAAACGGCGCCATCAGCCCGAACAGGATAAAGCGGATCGACAGCGCCGATGAAATCTCCGCGGTGCTCCAGCCAAATTCCTTCTGCAGGGGAACGATGAACACGCCGGGCGCACCGACCGTGCCGGCGCTGATCAGCGCGGCAAGGAAGGTGACGCCGACCATCACCCAGCCGTAATGAATGTTGCGGCGGGAGAGCGTGGCCGCGAGCCAATTCGAAATCATCTGCACGTCAATCCTGGTTGGCAGATCTCTGGCGATCTGATCGAGCTTCAATTTATGCCATGCCGATGTCACGACCGAAATGGCAAAGTTCCCTCAATTTCGGACATATAGGCCAGGCTAATGCGTGACGCGCTCGACCGCGATCGCGGTGGCTTCGCCGCCGCCGATGCAGAGTGCGGCGACACCGCGCTTGAGGTTCTGCGCCTCCAGCGCATGCAGCAGCGTCACGATCAACCGTGCGCCGGTCGCGCCGATGGGATGGCCGAGCGCGCAGGCGCCGCCATTGACGTTCAGCTTCTCCCTGGCAATGCCGAGATCGCGCTGCGCCGCCATAGCGACGACGGCAAAGGCCTCGTTGATCTCGAACAGGTCGACGTCGCCGACGGTCCAGCCGACCTTGTCGAGCAATTTTTGAATCGCCGGGATCGGCGCGGTCGTGAACCATTGCGGCTCCTGGCTGTGCGTCGCATGGCCCTTGATCTCGGCCAGCATGGGAAGGCCGTTGCGATCGGCCAGCGCGCGCCGGGTCAGCACCAGCGCAGCCGCGCCGTCGGCGTTGGCCGAAGAGGCCGCCGGCGTGATGGTGCCATTGGCGCGGAACGCCGGCTTCAGCCCGGGGATTTTTGCGGGATCGACCTTGAGAGGATGCTCGTCATTGCCGATGATTCGCGGTCCGGCTTTTTCTGTGAGCGTGATCGGCGCGATCTCCGCCTTGAACGCACCGCTCTCGACCGCCTTGCGGGCGCGGCTCAAAGTCTCCATCGCATAAGCGTCCTGGTCCTTGCGGGTGAACTGATACGCCTCCGCCGTCGCTTCGCCAAAATCGCCCATGGAACGGCCGGTCTCGTAGGCGTCCTCCAGGCCGTCCATCATCATGTGGTCGATGATGCGGTCGTGACCGGCGCGGTAGCCGCCGCGGGCCTTCGCCAGCAGATAGGGCGCATTGCTCATGCTCTCCATGCCGCCGGAGACGACGATGTCGGCCGAGCCCGCGCGGATGATGTCATGCGCCAGCATGGTCGATTTCATCCCGGAGCCGCAGACCTTGTTGACCGTGGTGGCGCCGGTCGCATCGGGCAGACCCGCAGCGCGCGCCGCCTGCCGCGCCGGCGCCTGGCCTTGCCCTGCGGGCAGCACGCAGCCCATGAAGACTTCGTCCACCTTCTCCGGCGCGAGCTTGGCCCGCTCCAGCGCCGCGTTGATCACGTGGGAGCCGAGCTTGTGGGCTGACAGCGGGGAGAGCTCGCCCATAAAGCGGCCGAGCGAGGTACGTGCGGCGGAGACGATGACGACGGGATCGGCGGTCATGGCGAGGTTCCCTGCGCTGTGGCTATAACATTACGATCATCATATGATGCGCCGCAAAAAGTTGCAACCGCGCCGGCCATGACAATTTGTCGGGTGTCGGGTGAGAATTTTGGATGAGAGCCGAACTGTCTCCCATCGTCGTCCCGGACAAGCGCGCCCTAAGCGCGCGTAGATCCGGGACCCATAACCACAGGGAGTAGTTTTGCGAAGACTCGTGGTTACGAGCTCGCGCCGCAACTCCTCCCTGTGGTAATGGGTCCTGGCCCCCCGTGCGCAATTGCGCACTAGGCCAGGACGACACTGAGGATGCGGCGCGCACGAGGCGCCCCTTATGCAGCTTCGTGTCCTACCGCTTCCTGTTCACAAACCCCTGCATCAGCCGCGTCGGCTCGTCCGTCAAAAACGACTCGCCAAACACCTTGACGCTGAGGTTCACCGACTCCGTCAACGGCAGTTCCTCCCACCGCCGCAGCAGCGCTTTTTGCGACCGCAGCGCCTCGGGGCCGCATTCGAGCAGCGCCTTCACCGTGTGCTCGACAGCCGCATCCAGTTCACCTGCGGCAGCGACCTTGTCGATGAGGCCCCAGGCCAGCGCGGTCGGCGCGTCGATATTTTCCGCCGTCATCACCAGCCAGCGCGCGCGGCCCCAGCCGATCAGGCGCGGCAGGAGTGCTGCATGGATCACCGAGGGAATGCCGACGCGAACCTCGGGCATGCCGAACATTGCATCAGGCGCCGCGATCCGGAAGTCGCAGGCGGCTGCGACCTCGAGCCCGCCGCCGAGGCACCAGCCCGGCATCCGCGCGATCACGGGGGCGGGGAAGGCGCGCACCGCTTCGCAGAGATCGCGCAGCCGCGAGATGAAGGCTTCCGCGGATGTCTGGTCGAGCTTTGCCATCTCCTTGATATCGGCGCCGCCGATCATGCTTTTCTCGCCGGTGCCGCGCAGCACCACCACTCGGACGCTGCGGTCGGCGGCGAGCTGCTGCAATCCCTGCCGAACTGCGTCGGTAACGGGCGAGCCCAGAATGTTGAGCGAGCCTGCATTGCAGATGGTGACATGGACGACGCCGCGCGCATCGCGCGTCACGCCGCAGTGATGATTGAGCATGTCCATCGCGCTTCGTCCCGACATTTTTGGCGCCCGGCGGGCGTGTAAATTCAGGCCACTTCCGGACCGAAACCACACCCTTGTCAAGCAACAAGCGGCGCCGGGTTGCCAGCGGGAAGTTCGCCATATAGTATGATAACCATCATACTAAGAGGTTGGCATGACCGCATCCGACACGCACGAGCTGTTTTCACCTGCGCTCCGCCGCGAGCGGGTGGTGGACTGGCAGGCGCCTGGGCCCGTTGCCAGGGCCACGATGGGGTTATCAGGCATGGACGCCATGCAGGCGATTCGCGACGGGCGTCTGCCGCCGCCGCCATTGGCAAAGCTGATCGGTTTCCGCATGAGCATCGTCGAGCCCGGCCGCATTGTCATGGAGCTCGACCCGCGCGAGGACCTCGAAAACACCATCGGCCTGTTACACGGAGCGACGGCCGCCGCACTGCTCGACACCGCCATGGGCTGCGCGATCTCGACAAAACTTGCCGCAGGGCAGGGCTCGGTCACCCTCGACCTGAAGCTGACTTACCTGCGTCCGCTCTCGGTCCGCTCCGGGACGATCGCCGCCGAAGGTAAATTGATCAAGCTGGGGCGCCAGACCAGCTACACCGAAGGGTTCGTTCGCGACGGCAAGGGCGACCTCGCGGTCCATGCAACTGCGACCTTTTCCATGGTCGGTGGCGCCTGATACCGCAAAATTACGGAAGCTTTTTGCCGCGGATCGTGTTATTATATGATTACAAACATTTAATGAGACCAGCATGCGCTATTCCCGTGAACACAAGCAGGAAACCCACGACCGGATCGTGAGGAAGGCCTCCGTGCGGCTGCGTGAAAAGGGCGCCCATGGCATCGGCGTGGCCGACCTCATGAAGGAGGCGGGACTGACCCATGGCGGGTTCTACGCGCATTTCGATTCCCGCGAGGCGCTGGTGATCGAGGCCTTTGCCTATGCCATGGACCGCGCCATGGACAACTGGCGCAAGATGACCGATCAGGTCGCGCCGGAGAAGCGACTGGCGCTGATCGCGGAGACCTATCTGTCGGCATTGCACCGTGACGATCCCGGCCATGGCTGCTCGATCCCGGCGCTCGGCGCGGAGATTTCGCGCGAGAGCCCAAAAACGCGAAAGGCCTTTGCCGGCAAGCTCGACGAGATGATCGAGATGATGGCGGATCACATCACCGGCGTCCCGCGCAAGGCCGCACGCAAGCAGGCGATCGCGACGCTCGCGACCATGGCCGGCACCATGCTGCTGGCGCGGATCGCCGGCAATGGCGAGCTGTCCGACGAAGTCTTGAAGGCCGGCAAGGACACGGCGCTGGACAACGCGCGCCGCGAGACGCCGAAGAAGCCGAAGCAGAATTAGCGAGATGCCGTAGGGTGGGCAAAGGCGCCCTTGCGCCGTGCCCACCATTTTTCCGCGATTGCGACAGAAGTGGTGGGCACACAACGAGCCGCGCGTTCGCGCGTCTCGTCGCTTTGCCCACCCTACGATTTTCACCGCCCCGCAAACAGCGCGCGCTCCTTCTCCACGATCTCGGAAATGTAATCCGCCACAGCCCTGATCCGCGCAAGATCCTTGCTGTCGGCGTGCATCAGCATCCAGAACGTCCTGACGATCGAGACGTCGTCCGGCAGCACCGGTCGCAGAGTGGGGTGCTCGCTCGCCATGAAGTGCGGCAGCACGGCGATGCCGAAGCCGGAGAGGGTGGCGTTGAGCTGCGCGATCAGATTGGCGCTGCGGAAACGTGCGGAAATCTTCGGCGACACCTGCGGCAGGTAATCGAGCTCCGGCGTGAACAAGAGCTCCTCGATGTAGCCGACGAAGCGGTGATGCGGCAGGTCGTGCCGCGAGATGATCTTTGGAAAGCGGTCGAGATAGGCGGGTGCGGCATAAAGCCCGAGCCGGTAGTCCAGCAATTTGCGGCCGACGATCCGGCCTTCCTTCGGCATGGTCAGGCTGATCGCGATATCGGCCTCGCGTTTGGACAGGCTGAACAGCCGCGCGGTCGCCACCAGTTGCAGGTCGAGGTCGGGATAGCGGTCCGCGAACGGCGCAAGTCGCGGGGCCAGGAAGGCGGTGCCGAACCCGTCGGGCGCGCCGATCCGCACCGTGCCGGTGAGGCGGGCCAAGGAGCCGCCGACCTGCTCCTGATTGGCGACGATGGTCGATTCCATCGCTTCCGCGCTGTCGGCGACGCGCTGGCCGGCCTCGGTGAGGAGGTAGCCGGTCTTGCGGCGGTCGAACAGCTTGGCCGACAGGTGCTTTTCCAGCCGGTCGACACGGCGGATGACCGTGGCATGATCGACCCCGAGCTGCTTTGCGGCAGCCGAGACCGAGCCGCCCCGGACGATGGCCAGCACGAAGCGAAAGTCGTCCCAGTCGATGGCGCCTTGATCCAGCATTTTCGCACATCTATGGTGCAATTTATCGGTCTTGAATCCCAAGAAACGCAGGTCCAAACGGGTTTGTAAAGCGATCTAACCCGCGAGAGGGAGGTATTCATGCGCGCAGTCGGACATTTCATCGGTGGCAAGGAAGTGAAGGGCACGTCGGGCCGTACGGCCGACGTCTTCGAGCCGATGACCGGCGACGTCCAGGCCAAGGTGGCGCTGGCGTCCAAGGCCGAGGTCCGCGCGGCCGTCGAGAACGCCCGTGCCGCGCAGCCGGAATGGGCCGCGACCAACCCGCAGCGCCGCGCCCGCGTGATGATGAAGTTTCTGGAGCTCGTGCAGCGCGACTACGACAAGCTCGCCGAACTCTTGGCGCGCGAGCACGGCAAGACCGTGCCCGACGCCAAGGGCGACATCCAGCGTGGCCTCGAGGTCGCCGAATTCGCCTGCGGCATTCCGCATCTGATGAAGGGTGAGTACACCGAGGGCGCCGGCCCTGGCATCGACATCTATTCCATGCGCCAGCCGCTCGGCGTCGTCGCCGGCATCACGCCGTTCAATTTCCCGGCGATGATCCCGATGTGGAAGTTCGCGCCCGCAATCGCCTGCGGCAACGCCTTCATCCTGAAACCGTCCGAGCGCGATCCCGGCGTGCCGATGAAGTTGGCCGAGCTGATGATGGAAGCGGGCCTGCCGGCCGGCATCCTCAACGTCGTCAACGGCGACAAGGAGGCGGTCGACGCCATCCTCGACGATCCCGACATCAAGGCGATCGGCTTCGTCGGCTCGACCCCGATTGCGCAATACATCTACGAGCGCGCCGCCCAGACCGGCAAGCGCTGCCAGTGCTTTGGCGGCGCCAAGAACCACGCCATCGTCATGCCCGACGCCGACATGGACCAGACGGTCGATGCTTTGATCGGCGCCGGCTACGGCTCCGCCGGCGAGCGCTGCATGGCGGTTTCGGTTGCTGTGCCCGTCGGTAAGTCCACCGCCGACCGTCTGATGGAGAAGCTGATCCCGCGCGTGGAATCCCTCAAGATCGGCACCTCGATCGATCCCGCCGCCGATTACGGCCCGCTGGTGACGCGCGAGGCGGTCGAGAAGGTCAAGAGCTACATCGACATCGGCATCAAGGAAGGCGCAACGCTCGCCGTGGACGGCCGTGGCTTCAAGATGCAGGGCTACGAGAAGGGTTTTTATCTCGGCGGTTCGCTGTTCGACAACGTCACCAAGGACATGCGGATCTACAAGGAAGAGATTTTTGGCCCCGTGCTCTCGGTCGTGCGCGCACACGACTACCAGGAGGCGCTGGCGCTGCCGTCCGAGCATGATTACGGCAACGGCGTCGCGATCTTCACCCGCGACGGCGACGCGGCGCGCGACTTCGCGGCCAAGGTCAATGTCGGCATGGTCGGCATCAACGTGCCGATCCCGGTGCCGATCGCCTACTACACCTTTGGCGGCTGGAAGAAGTCGGGCTTTGGCGATCTCAACCAGCACGGTCCGGACTCGATCCGCTTCTACACCAAGACCAAGACGGTGACCTCGCGCTGGCCGTCCGGCGTCAAGGAAGGCGCGGAGTTCTCGATCCCGCTGATGAAGTAGTTCTCCTTCGAGCGAGGCGATGATGCAGTTCGCTCTGAACGAGGATCAGGTCGCGGTTCGCGACATGGCGCTGGCGTTTGCGGCCGAGCAAATCGCGCCGCATGCGCTGCGCTGGGACGAGGAAAAGCATTTTCCCGTCGACGTGATGCGCGAAGCCGCAAAACTCGGCATGGGCGGCATCTACATCCGCGACGATGTCGGCGGCTCCGCCCTGACGCGCTTCGACGCGGCGCTGATCTTCGAGGCACTGGCGACGGGCTGTCCGACCACCTCGGCCTTCATCTCCATCCACAACATGGCGTCCTGGATGATCGATGCCTACGGCAACGACACCCAGCGCCAGCAATGGCTGCCAAAACTCTGCACCATGGAGCTGATCGCGAGCTATTGCCTGACCGAGCCGGGCGCGGGCTCGGACGCGGCGGCGCTGCGCACCCGCGCGGTGCGCGACGGTGACCACTACGTCCTCAACGGCCAGAAGCAGTTCATCTCGGGCGCTGGCGGCACCGATGTCCTGGTTGCGATGGTGCGCACCGGCGGCGAGGGCGCCGGTGGCGTCTCGACGCTCGTCATCGACGGCAAGACGCCGGGCGTCTCCTACGGCGCCAATGAGCGCAAGATGGGCTGGAACGCCCAGCCGACCCGCGCCGTCATGTTTGAGAACGCCCGCGTGCCGGTTGCGAACCGGCTGGGCGACGAAGGTATCGGCTTCAAGATCGCGATGGCGGGCCTCGACGGCGGCCGGCTCAACATCACGGCCTGCTCGCTCGGCGGCGCCCAGACCGCGCTCGACAAGGCGCGCACCTACATGAAGGAGCGCAGAGCCTTCGGGAAGCGCCTCGACGAATTCCAGGCCCTGCAATTCCGTCTCGCCGACATGGCGATCGAGCTCGAGGCCGCCCGCACCTTTTTGTGGCGCGCCGCAGCCGCGCTGGACCGCAAGGACCCCGATGCCACCATGCTCTGCGCGATGGCCAAGTGCTTCGGCACCGATGTCGGCTTCGAGGTCGCCAACCACGCGCTTCAGCTTCATGGCGGCTACGGCTATCTCAGTGAATACGGCATCGAAAAAATCGTGCGCGATCTCCGCGTGCACCAGATCCTCGAAGGCACCAACGAGATCATGCGGCTGATCGTGGCGCGCAAGCTGATCGAGGGCGCGCGATGACTGCTTTGGAGGAGGGCGATCTGATTGCCCGCGTCGAGGGCTCGGCCGGCATCATCAGGCTCAATCGCCCCAAGGCGATCAATGCCGTGACGCTGGAGATGTTTCGCGACATCGACAAGGCGCTCGATCGTTTCGAGGCCGATCCTGCCGTCAGCGTGATCCTGCTGGAGGGTGCCGGCGAGCGCGGCCTGTGCGCCGGCGGCGACATCCGTGCGCTCTGGGAGAGCTCCAAGGTCAACGGCGATCTCGGCAAAATCCTGTGGCGCGAGGAATACATCCTCAACGCGCGGATCAAGAAGTTCCCAAAGCCCTATGTCGCCTTCATGGACGGCATCGTGATGGGCGGCGGCGTCGGATTGTCGGCGCATGCCAGCCATCGCGTCGTCACCGATCGCACAAAACTGGCGATGCCCGAGGTCGGGCTCGGCTTCTTCCCCGATGTCGGCGGTACCTGGCTGTTGTCGCATTCGCCGGGCGAGATCGGCACTTATTTTGGCCTGACCGGCCAGACCATGAATGGGCCCGACGCCATCCACGCGAAATTTGCCGACGCGGTGGTTCCGGCGGGGAAATTGCCGGAGTTGCGCGCCGCGTTGACCAAGGTTGGTCTCGGCGCGACCCCGGCGGACGCCACCAAGCTGATCGACGGCTTTGCGACCGGAGACGCCGCCGGCCCCGTCGCCGCGATGGAGTCGAAGATCGACGCGCTGTTCGCCTTCGACCGCATGGAGGACATCGTCGCAGCGCTCAAGCGCGACGGCTCCGAGTTTGCGCAAGCGACACTGAAGACGCTCGGCGAAAAATCCCCGCGCGGCATGGTGGTGACGCTGAAGCTGCTGCGGCTGGCGCGCTCCGCCTCGAGCCTGGAAGAATGCCTGGTGCGCGAATATCGCGCCGCGAACGAGGTGTTCCGCAGCGACGATTTTCGCGAGGGCGTGCGCGCCGCCGTGATCCACAAGGACCGCAATCCAAAATGGTCGCCACCTGATATCGAGGACGTGACGCCGGCGATGGTCGCGCCTTACTTCGCCGAGATCGGCGCGGACGAATTGAAGTTCAACTAAACAACGAAACGACATAGCGGAGGACATCGAGATGGCCACGATCGCATTCATCGGTCTCGGCAATATGGGCGGCCCGATGGCGGCCAATCTGGTCAAGGCCGGCCACAAGGTCACGGCCTTCGACCTGGTCGAGGCCTCGCGCGCGCAGGCCAAGGCCGATGGCGCTGCGATTGCCGAGAGCGCGGCCGGTGCGGTGAAGGGCGCCGATGTCGTCGTCACCATGCTGCCGGCCGGCAAGCATGTGCTCGGTGTCTGGAGCGAGGTCGTTCCCGCCATGACCAAGGGCGCGCTGATCATCGACTCTTCCACCATCGATGTCGAAAGCGCGCGTCAGGCCCATGCGCTCGCCGCCAGGCACGGCGTGCTCTCGGTGGATGCGCCGGTTTCCGGCGGCACCGGCGGCGCCAAGGGCGCGACGCTCACCTTCATGTGCGGTGGCGAGGACAAGGCCTTTGCCGCGGCAAAGCCGGCGCTGGAAAACATGGGCAAGAAGATCGTTCATTGCGGCGGCGCCGGCGCAGGGCAGGCGGCAAAGATCTGCAACAACATGATCCTCGGCATTTCCATGATTGCGGTGAGCGAGGCCTTTGCACTCGCCGAAAAGCTCGGGCTCTCGCACCAGGCGCTGTTCGACGTCGCCTCGACCTCGTCCGGTCAGTGCTGGTCGCTGACCACCTATTGCCCGGTGCCGGGTCCGGTGCCGACGTCACCCGCCAACAACGATTACAAGCCGGGCTTTGCCTCGGCGCTGATGGTGAAGGATCTGACGCTCGCGCAGGATGCCGCGAAGGCCGCGGGTGCTGCGACACCGCTCGGCAAGCATGCGCAGGAGATCTACCGGGACTTCGACGCAGCCGGTCAGGGTGGGGTGGATTTTTCCGGAATTATCAAGCACGTTAGGAGTCTAGCCGGGAAATAGCGGCCTTCGTTCGCGGCTTGTAGCCCGGATGAGCGAAGCGATATCCGGGAAACCGCGCAAAGAAAGTCCCGGATGTCGCTTCGCTCATCCGGGCTACGCTCGAATTCGACAGGCTCGAACGATGACGACATTTCAGGAAGCGCGCGCGTTTCTGCTAAAGCACCGCACGGATTACGAGACCGCGGTCAGCGGATTCCGCTGGCCCGATCCGGTTCCCTTCAACTGGGCGCTGGACTGGTTCGACGTGCTCGGGACAAGCGTCGAGAGCAAGGACCGGCCCGCGCTGTGGATCGTCGATGCCGCGCAGGACCGGCAGACAAAGCTCTCCTTTGCAGCGCTGTCGCGCCGCTCCAACCAGGTCGCCAACTTCCTGCGTGCGCAGGGCCTGAAGCGCGGCGATCATCTGCTGCTGCTGCTCGGCAATGTCGTTCCGCTCTGGGAGACCATGCTGGCGGCGATGAAGCTCGGCGTGGTCGTGATTCCCGCCACCACGCTGCTGACGGCCGACGAACTGCGTGACCGGCTCGATCGCGGCAAGGCGAAGGCGGTCGTGGCCGCGCAAGACCAGGTCGCGAAATTCGCAAGCCTCGGCGTGCAGGGCGTGGCCCGCATCGTTGTGGGTGAGGCCGCCGACGGCTGGCTCGCCTATGACGAGTCCGCAAATGCCCCGGAGAGTTTTACGCCCGACGGCCCCACCAACGCCGACGATCCGATGCTGCTCTATTTCACCTCGGGCACGACAGCCAAGCCAAAACTCGTGCGGCACAGCCAGCGCTCCTATCCCGTCGGTCATCTCTCCACCATGTTCTGGATCGGGCTCAAGCCCGGCGACGTCCATCTCAACATTTCCTCGCCCGGCTGGGCCAAGCATGCCTGGAGCTGCTTCTTCGCACCGTGGAATGCGGGCGCCACCGTCTTCGTGGTCAACCAGCCGCGCTTCGATGCCAAGGGCTTGCTCGCCACCATCGGCCGCTGTGGCGTCACCACGCTGTGCGCGCCGCCGACGGTGTGGCGTCTCTTCATCCAGGAGAACCTCGCCGCGTTCAAGGTCGCGCTTCGCGAGGTCTGCGGCGCCGGCGAGCCGCTCAATCCCGAAGTGATCGACCAGGTCCGCGCCGCCTGGGGCCTCACCATTCGCGACGGCTACGGCCAGACCGAGACCACGGCGCTCGCCGGCAACTCGCCGGGCCAGAAGGTCAAGATCGGCTCGATGGGCCGGCCGCTGCCGGGCTATCGGGTCCAGATCAGCGATGCCGACGGCAATCCCGCGAAGGAGGGCGAGGTCACGCTCATTCTCGGTGCTGATCGGCCCGCAGGCCTGATGCAGGGCTACCAGGGCGACGACGGCAAACTGGCGGGCACTGAGGGCGATCTCTATCGCAGCGGCGACGTCGTGTTCGAGGATGAGGAGGGCTATCTCACCTTCGTCGGCCGCTCCGACGACGTGTTCAAGTCGTCCGACTACCGCATCAGCCCGTTCGAGCTGGAGAGCGTGCTGCTCGAGCACGAACTCGTGGCGGAAGCAGCCGTCGTGCCGAGCCCGGATCCGATCCGCCTCGCGATCCCCAAGGCTTTTGTGCTGCTGACCTCAGGCGCGGAACGCTCGCCCGAGGCGGCGCTCTCGATCTTCAGGCACCTGCACACGCGCCTCGCGCCGTTCAAGCGTATCCGCCGCATCGAGATCGTCACCGAGTTGCCGAAGACGATCTCCGGAAAAATCCGCCGCGTGCAGCTACGACGGCTCGAACGCGACGATGATCGCGAGGATCCCTTGCGCGGCCGTGAATTCCGGGAAGAGGATTTTCCGGAACTGGCGAAGAGCAGGGGTGAAACGTAAAGCTGTCATTCCGGGGCGCGCGCAGCGCGAACCCGGTATCCATTTTGCCGCGGACTCTGTGGCCCGATGGATTCCGGGCTCGCGCCCAAGAGGGCGCGCCCCGGAATGACGATGGTTGGAGTAACTAAATGAACGAAGTCTGGAAAAAACCACCCATCACGCTCGAGGCCTATCAAGCCCTGGTCGGCAAGGAAGTCGGCGTGTCCGCGTGGCACCTGATCGATCAGCCTCGCATCGACACCTATGCCGACGTGATCGAGGACCACCAGTTCATCCATGTCGACCCCGCGCGTGCGGCGAAGGAAACCGCGTTCGGCACCACGATCGCGCACGGTTTTCTGACGATGTCGCTGATGTCCATCATGTCCTACGAGGTCATGCCGGTCATCGCGGGCACGACCATGGGCGTCAATTACGGTTTCGACAAGCTCCGTTTCATCTCGCCGGTACGATCAGGCAAGCGCGTCCGCGGCCGTTTTGTGCTGGCGGAAGCAAAGCTCCGCAAGCCCACCGAATTGCAGTCCCGCACCAACGTCACCATCGAGATCGAGGGCGAGGACAAGCCGGCGCTGGTCGCCGAATGGCTCGGATTGATCTATTTCGCGTAGTTTCTGCAGCCTTGGCCGGGCTTGACCCGGCAATCCATCGCTGCTCAAAAGCCAGTCCAAATCGCGCGGATTTCACCCTCTCCCCTTGTGGGAGAGGGTGGCTTCGCGGAACGCGAAGCCGGGTGAGGGGTATCTCTCCGCGGGTTCGCATGTTGAGAGAACCCCTCATCCGGCGCTGCGCGCCACCTTCTTCCACAAGGGGAGAAGGGAAGAGAACTAGGAAGCACTCATGGCAATCAGGTTTGACGGACGCGTTGCTATCGTCACCGGCGCCGGCAATGGTCTCGGACGCGCACATGCACTGGGGCTCGCCAGCCGCGGCGCAAAAGTCGTGGTCAATGATTTTGGCGGTGCGCGCGACGGCACCGGCGCGTCGCTGTCGCCGGCGGAAGCCGTCGTCGAGGAGATCCGCAAAGCCGGCGGCACCGCGATGGCCGATGGCGCCGACGTCTCGAACTTCGAGCAGGTCACCGCGATGGTCGAGCGCGCCACGAAGGAGTGGGGCAGCGTCGACATCATGTGCGCCAATGCCGGCATCTTGCGCGACAAGTCCTTTGGCAAGATGGAGGTCGCCGATTTCCAGAAGGTCTTGGACGTGCACCTCGTCGGCAGCTTCTACTGCTGCAAGGCGGTGTGGGCCGGCATGCGCGACCGCAACTACGGCCGCATCGTGCTGACGACCTCGTCGTCGGGCCTGTTCGGCAATTTCGGCCAGGCCAATTACGGCGCGGCGAAGTCGGGCATGGTCGGCCTGATGAACGTGCTCGCCGAAGAGGGCCGCAAGACCAACATCCGCGTCAACATCATCTCACCGACGGCCGCGACCCGCATGACCGAAGAGCTGCTGCCGCCGCAGGCGCTGCAATTGATGCGCCCGGAGGCGATCACGCCCGCGGTCGAATACCTCCTCAGCGAGGACGCGCCCACCCGCACCATCATGGGCGCAGGCGCCGGCTCTTTCGCGGTCATCAAGATCGTCGAGACCGAAGGCATCAACCTGCCGGAGTCCGAATGGACGCCGGATGCGGTCGCCGCGCATTTCGCGGAGATCAGCGACATGTCGAAGGCAAGGGCCTTGCAGGGCGCGTTCGAGCAGACGCAAAAATATGTCGGCCAGGCCGCCGCAAGGGCTGGGATCAAGCTCTGAAGCTGTCATTCCGGGGCGTCGCGACGGGACCGCGCGAGCGCGGCCCGGAACGGCGAGCCCGGAATCCATCATGCCGCGGAGTCTGACGCCCGATGGATTCCGGGCTCGCGCCAAGGGGCGCGCCCCGGAATGACGAGCGACTTTGTGGCGCACGAATCTGGCCTAAACTCCCGCCATGACCGCACCCAAACCCCACATCGCCATCATCGGCGCCGGTCCCGCCGGCCTGATGGCGGCGGAGGTTCTTGCGCGGAACGGTGCCAGCGTCACCGTCTACGACGCCATGCCGTCCGCGGGCCGCAAATTCCTGATGGCCGGCCGAGGCGGGCTCAATCTCACCCATAGCGAACCGCTACCGCAATTTCTCGCGCGCTACCGCGAGGCCGCGCCGAAGTTGAAGGAGGCGATCGACGCGTTCTCTCCCGATGCCTTGCGCGCCTGGAGTGAGGCGCTGGGCGAGCCGACCTTTGTCGGCACCAGCGGCCGGGTATTTCCCAAGGCGTTCAAGGCCTCGCCCCTGCTGCGCGCCTGGCTGCGACGGCTCGATGCCGGCGGTGTCCGGTTTGTCTTCCGTCATCGCTGGACCGGCTGGGACAGCGAGGGGCGGCTGCTATTCCAGACGTCGGACGGCGAGCGCGCAGTCGAGGCGCGTGCCACCGTGCTGGCGCTTGGTGGTGCGAGCTGGCCGCGGCTCGGCTCTGACGGGGGCTGGGTCGAGATCCTCGCGGCAAAGGGTGTTGCCATCTCGAAGCTACGGCCGGCCAATTCGGGCTTCACGGTCGCATGGTCAAAAGTCTTTCGTGATCGCTTCGAGGGCCAGCCACTCAAGGGCGTGGCCCTGACGATCGGGGCGCACACCGTGCGTGGCGAAGCCATGATCACCCGCAGCGGCATTGAAGGCGGTGCGATCTACGCACTGTCGGCGGAGTTGCGCGAGGCGGTGCTGGGCCTGGGCCAAGCGACGCTGACGATCGCAATGCGGCCCGATCTCGACGTGACCGCGCTGACCACGCGTCTGTCGGGGACGCGCGGCAAGCAATCGCTCGCAAATTTCCTGCGCAAGGCGGCGCAGATATCGCCGGTCGGCATAGGCCTGATGCAGGAGGCCGCGATCGCATCCGGCCGTCCGCTGGCATCGTTCTCGCCGGAAGACCTCGCGCAGCTCATCAACGCAATTCCGGTTCCTCTCACCGGCGTCGCCGCGATCGAATGCGCGATCTCGACTGCGGGCGGGGTGACCTTCGACGAGCTCGATGCCGACTTTATGATCCGCCAACTGCCCGGCGTGTTTGTGGCCGGCGAGATGCTGGACTGGGAAGCGCCGACCGGCGGCTACCTGCTGCAGGCCTCGTTCGCGACGGGTGTTGCGGCGGGCGGGGGTGTGTTGAAGTGGTTGAAGCGTTCATAGAACGCCGCCGCCCTTCGAGGCCTCCGCTACGCTCCGGC
>NZ_PPPT01000058.1 GCF_006483445.1 Bradyrhizobium guangdongense
TTTCGCCAGGACGACGATTGGAGGCTAAGCCAGCGTCTTCGCCGCGGCCTTCCCACTGCCGTGCCGTCGCCGGATGGTCCAGATCGCCAGTCCCAAAATGATCGCACCGCCGGCCACCGCGTACATCCACAGATGCTTTCCGACGTGCTCATGGTGCGGCATCCCCGCATATTCGTGCAGCGCCGACACCGCGAGCACGCCCGGCAGCACATGCGCGGGCGCCCAGACCAGGATCGCGGGAATGTTGATCGCGTAGAAGCGCGAAGGTCTCATGCCGAGCGCGCCGGCGGTGACAGGCACGAAGGCGCGGATCGGTGGCACGAAGCGGGCGAAGAACACGGCCCAGGTGCCAAAACGCTGGAAGAACGTCTCGCTCTCCTCGACCACGCGCGGATAATTGGTCAGCGGCCAGGTGTTGAGGATCTCGCGCTGCTGGCGGTGCCCGACCCAATAGGCCGAGCCGTCACCGAGCACAGCGCCGCATGCTGCCGCCAGCAACACCCATTGCAGCTTCAGTTCACCGCCGGGAATCAGCGCGCTCAGTGCCAGGATGATGGTCGAGCCCGGAACGACCGAGCCGACCACGGGGACGGCCTCCAGCAGTGCGGCCAGGAAGAGGGTCACATAAGCCAGCCAGGCATGGGCCGAGACGAACGCGATGAAGGGATCGAGGAATGACGTCACGTTGTCTCTGTGTTGGGCTGGGGGTGGCCGGGTACGGACCTTACATAAGTCGGCCGAGGGGGCAAAAGTGCCCGAACCGGCGGCAGCGCACCCCGCGAGACACAAAATTCGCGCGTGATTCGCAGGGCAGCCTTCCCAAAATCGCGTTCCTTGCCTATCTCAATGATAAGACAATGGAACTTTGATTTGCGGGCGGGCTTCTGCCCGTCCATGGTCTCTGATACGTTCGCTCCAGCACCCAGCCGCAGCCAACGTGCGAATAACCGGTTTCGGGACCGCCCGGGACCTCGGAGGATGAATGACGACCGCCGCTCTGTCCAAAGTTGAGGAAGTTTCCGGATTGCCCGACATGAAGGTGTCGGTGCGCCAGGTCTTCGGGATCGACAGCGACCTCGAAGTGCCGGCCTATTCCGAAGTCGATCCTCACGTGCCCGAAGTCGATGCCGATTACCGCTTCGACCGCGCCACCACGCTCGCCATTCTCGCAGGCTTCGCCAAGAACCGCCGCGTCATGGTCACCGGCTATCACGGCACCGGCAAATCCACCCATATCGAGCAGGTCGCCGCACGGCTGAACTGGCCCTGCGTGCGCGTCAACCTCGACAGCCACATCAGCCGTATCGACCTCGTCGGCAAGGACTCGATCGTGGTCCGTGACGGCAAGCAGGTCACCGAATTCCGCGACGGCATTCTGCCCTGGGCGCTGCAGCACAACGTCGCGCTGGTGTTCGACGAATACGACGCCGGCCGGCCCGACGTGATGTTCGTGATCCAGCGCGTGCTGGAAGTCTCCGGCCGCCTGACGCTCTTGGACCAGAACAAGGTGATCAAGCCGCATCCGGCGTTCCGCCTGTTCTCGACCGCCAACACGGTCGGCCTCGGCGACACCTCGGGCCTCTATCACGGCACCCAGCAGATCAACCAGGGCCAGATGGACCGCTGGTCGATCGTCACCACGCTCAACTATCTCGGCCATGACGAGGAAGTGGAGATCGTGCTGGCGAAGGCCAAGCACTATCGCACCCAGGAAGGTCGCGACATCGTCAACAAGATGGTGCGCCTGGCGGACCTGACCCGTAACGCGTTCGCCAACGGCGATTTGTCGACGGTGATGAGCCCGCGTACGGTGATCACCTGGGCGGAGAACGCCGATATCTTCGGCGACATCGGTTTCTCCTTCCGCGTCACCTTCCTCAACAAGTGCGACGAACTCGAGCGTCCTCTGGTCGCCGAGTTCTATCAGCGCTGCTTCAACGCGGAGCTGCCGGAATCGGCCGTCAACGTCGCGCTGAGCTGATCTCTCTCGGTGTGTCAGATAGGGTGAGATGACCACCTCCAACAGCAAATTCCGCGGCGGCAACAAGGAAGCGCCGACCGAACCGTTCAAGCGGGCGGTCACCTCCTGCCTGAAGGCGATCGCCAAGGCGCCCGAGCTCGACGTCTCCTTCGCCGCCGAGCGTCCGGGCCTTGCGCCCGGCAAGGCGCGGCTGCCCGAGCCCGCGCGGAAAATGACCAGGCGCGACGCCGCGATCGTGCGCGGCCACGCCGATTCCATTGCGCTGAAGCTCGCCTGTCACGATCCAAAAGTGCATCGCAAGCTGATGCCGGGCAATCCGCAGGCGCGCGGCGTGTTCGAGGCGGTCGAGCAGGCGCGCGTGGAAGCAATCGGCGCCCGCCGCATGGCCGGCGTTGCCAAGAACCTCACCGCGATGCTCGACGATCACTTTCATCGCGGCAAGTTCGACGAGATCACCGACCGCGCCGACGCGCCGCTGTCGGATGCGCTGGCGATGCTGGTGCGCGAGCGCCTCACCGGCATGGCGCCGCCGGCGGCGGCGAGGAAGATGGTCGACCTCTGGCGTCCCATTCTCGAGGACAAGATCGGCGCGCGGCTCGATCGGCTCGATCGCCTGGTCGAGGACCAGGGCAAGTTCGGCGATGCCGTGCATGACCTGTTGACGGCGCTCGACATCGGCGACGAGCGCAACGCCGATTCCGACGACGACGAGGATCAGGACGAGAACAGCGACGGCGAGAACGATCAGTCCGGCGCCGAGGGCTCGCCGGATTCCGACGCAGCACAGGAGATGAGCGCCGACCAGGCGCAGGCGACCTCGGAGGAGATGAGCGACAGCGCGATGGAAAGCGCGCAGGCCTCGACCTCCGACACCTTCGACGACGGCGAGCTCGGCGACGACGAGACCCCGGGCGAGGCGACGCGGCCGAATTCCCGCGGCGCCAACGAGCCGCGCGGCCCCGAATACCACGCCTTCGCGCCAAAGTTCGACGAAGTGATCGCGGCCGAAGACCTCTGCGACCATGACGAGCTGGAGCGCCTGCGCTCCTACCTCGACAAGCAGCTCGCGCATCTGCAGGGCATCGTCGCCCGCCTCGCCAACCGCCTGCAGCGCCGCCTGATGGCGCAGCAGAACCGCGCCTGGGAGTTCGACCTCGAAGAGGGCATTCTGGACCCCGCGCGCCTGTCGCGCGTCGTCACCGATCCCTATCATCCGCTGTCCTTCATGCACGAGAAGGAGGCGACGTTCCGCGACACCGTGGTGACGCTGCTCTTGGACAATTCCGGCTCGATGCGGGGACGCCCGATCACCGTGGCTGCGACCTGCGCCGACATTCTCGCGCGCACGCTGGAGCGTTGCGGCGTCAAGGTCGAGATTTTGGGCTTCACCACGCGCGCCTGGAAGGGCGGGCAATCGCGCGAGGCGTGGTTGGCCGCCGGCAAGCCGGCCAATCCCGGCCGTCTCAACGATCTCCGCCACATCATCTACAAATCCGCCGACGCCCCCTGGCGCCGTGCGCGAAAAAATCTCGGCCTGATGATGCGCGAGGGGCTCCTGAAGGAGAACATCGACGGCGAGGCGCTGGACTGGGCGCACAAGCGCCTGCTCGGTCGCCCCGAGCAGCGCAAGATCCTGATGATGATCTCGGACGGCGCGCCGGTCGACGATTCCACGCTGTCGGTCAACGCCGGCAATTATCTCGAGCGGCACCTGCGCTTCATTATCGAGGAGATCGAGACGCGCTCGCCGGTCGAGCTGATCGCGATCGGCATCGGCCATGACGTCACGCGCTACTATCGCCGCGCGGTGACGATCGTGGACGCCGAGGAACTCGGCGGCGCCATCACCGAAAAGCTCGCAGAACTCTTCAGCGAGACGGCGGCCGCGCCGCAGCCGACGACGCAAAACCGCCCGCGCCGCAAACTGCATTCGTGAGCGCAAACGCTTCCCGCCGCGACGTGCTCAGCCAGATCTTAGGTCAAGGCTTGGCGGCGGGACTTTCCATACTCGCATTACCAAGCCTCGCGCGGGCGCAATCGCCCGCCCCGCCGCCGCGTGGCGCGGTGCCGCCGGCCGAGCACTCCGTCACCGAACGCACGCCGATCGAGGTCAACGCGCGCAGCATCGCATCGTTCGAGCCGCGCGAGCGCAGCCGCGTGCGGTTCGGTTCGCTGGAGTTTCGCAGCGGGCTGGTGCTGACTTCGCCCTATCGCGGTTTTGGCGGCCTCTCCGGCTTCCGCTTTCTCGACACCCAAGGGGAGCGCAAAGGCGAGCGCTTCGTCGCCATCTCCGACCAGGGCGGCTGGTTCACCGGCCGCATCCGCTACGACGGACGTGCCATGGTAGGCCTCGCCGACGTCGAGGCGGCGCCGATGCTCAATGCGGACGGACGTCCGGTCACCGAGAAGCGTTACTGGTACGACACCGAATCCCTCGCGCTCGACGGCACCAATGCCTATGTCGGGCTCGAGCGCGTCAACCAGCTCATGCGCTTCGACATCGCCAAAGGCTTTGCCAGCGCCCGTGGCCAGGTGCTGCCGCTTCCGTCCGCCGCGAAAAAGCTGCCCTACAACAAGGGCCTCGAAGCGCTCGTCGCGGTGCCGAAGGGACAGCCGCTCGCCGGCACCTTGATCGCGCTGTCCGAGCGCGGGCTCGATCAAAGCGGCAATCTCATCGCCTTCCTGGTCGGCGGGCTCACGCCAGGCCAGTTCAGCATTCGCCGCACCGAGAACTTTGACATCAGCGACGCCGTGCTGCTGCCCTCCGGCGAGCTGTTGATCCTCGAGCGAAAATTCTCCTGGTTCACCGGCGTCAACATCCGCATACGCGCGATCCCGCTGAAACAGATCGCGCCCAACGCGCTGGTCGACGGCCCAACACTGTTCGAAGCCGATCTCGGCCACGAGATCGACAACATGGAAGGCATCGACGCGCACGTGACGCCCGACGGCGAGACCGTGCTGACGCTGGTGTCCGACGACAATTTTTCGATGCTCCAGCGCACCCTGCTGCTGCAGTTCACGCTGGTGGAGTGATGCTGTCGTCCCGGGGCGTGCCAGCGGTCCGCGCGAAGCGCGAGCCGATGGCGCGAGCCCGGGACCCATAGCCACAGGGAGAAGTTGTGCGAAGACTCGGAGTTGGCAGCTTCGCGCCACGACTCCTCCCTGTGGCTATGGGTCCCGGATCTGCGCTTACGCTTGTCCGGCACGACGGCCGTGTGTGAGGCGCCAGCGTGCGTCAATTCGACTGCAATGCGCGCCATCACTACCGGCCATTCCCGCACACCGCTAGCATTCCCCCCGCCGCCCACTACACTCCCCGCCAACATCACTCCCTCCAGTCCGGAACTCCCCCATGAGCGCCCTGTTTGCCCCGATCGAGCTGCGCGGATTGAAGTTGAAGAACCGCATCATGGTGTCGCCGATGTGCCAGTATTCGGCCGAGGACGGCGTCGCCAATGACTGGCATTTTACCCACATCAACAATCTTGCGCTGTCGGGCGCGTCGATATTCTGCATCGAGGCGACGCATGTCGAGGCGATCGGCCGCATCACGCCGGGCTGCCTCGGGCTCTACAGCGATGCCTGCGAAGCAGCACTCGTGCCGATCCTCGCCTCGGTGCGCAAGCATTCGACCGCGGCGGTGGCGATGCAGATCGCGCATGCCGGCCGCAAAGCCTCCAGCGCAAAACCCTGGGATGGCGGGCAGCTCATCCCCGCGGACAAGGGCGGCTGGCGCCCGGTGGCGCCGAGCGCGGTGCCGCACAAGGAGGAGGAAGCCGCCCCGATCGCGCTCGATGCCGCGGGCCTGAAGCGCATCCGCGACGCCTTCGTCGACAGCACCAGGCGCGCCGCGCGGCTCGGCATCGACGCCATCGAGCTGCACGGCGCGCACGGCTATCTCATGCATCAATTCCTGTCGCCGATCTCCAATCACCGCACCGACGAATATGGCGGCAGCTTGCAAAACCGCATGCGCTATCCGCTCGAAATCTTTGACGCGGTGCGCGCGGCGTTCCCGCATGACAAGCCGGTCGGTATCCGTGTGTCGTCCACCGACTGGATCGAAGGCGGCTGGGATCTCGCGCAGACCATCGCATTCTGCAAGGAGCTGAAGAAACGCGGTGTCGACTGGATCGATGCCTCCTCCGGCGGCGTGTCGCCGAAGCAAAAAATTCCGCTCGGCCCCGGCTACCAGGTGCAGTTCGCGGAAGCCATCAGGCGCGAGGTCGGCGTCACCACTTTTGCCGTCGGCCTCATCACCGAGCCGAAGCACGCCGAAGAGATCGTCTCGACCGGCAAGGCCGACATGGTCGCGCTCGCCCGCGGCATGCTCTACGACCCCCGCTGGGGCTGGCACGCCGCCGCCGAGCTCGGCGGCACGGTCGACGCCCCCCCGCAATACTGGCGCTCGCAGCCCTCGACGCAAAAGGCGCTGTTCGGGCAGACGACGTTCGGGGCGCGGTAGGCTTTCTTCGCCTCGCCCCGCTTGCGGGGAGAGCATAGGCCGCCTGCGGCGGCCGTGCTTAAGAACGCCGAAGCGAAGCTTCGGCTACGTTGCATCGCAGATGCGAAGCGGGTGAGGGGGACTCTCCGCGAGTCCAACTGTCACCGCCCTCGCGGAGACTCCCCCTCACCCCAACCCTCTCCCCGCAAGCGGGGCGAGGGAGTCAGACCACCTCCCCCCTCCGTGAATCCCCTTATCTTCCGCCCCCGCGCAAAAAGGCCTAACCTCAGCTCGTCAAACGCCGGAGGCTTGCCATGCAGTTTCGCGTCAGGAAGGCGGCCCATGTTCTGGAGCGCTGCGGGCTGGCGCTCGCGGGTGCTTCGTGCGGCCTGTTCGTGGGCGCCTATGTCGGCTCGGCAATTCCCGTGCTCACCACGCAGGGGTTTTTGCTGCTGATGATGCTGCTCGGCGCGGTCGGCTTCTATCTCGGCATCGACGCGCCGCAACTGCATCTCGATCCCAAGAACCCCGAGGTCGATACCGCCGAGTTTCTCAGCGCCGCCGGCACCTTCTGCGCCACGCTCACGGCGTTTGCCTCCGTCGCCGTCATCGTGCTGCGCCTCGAGCCGCACGCGGTGTGGACCTGGCTGGTGCTGCTCGGCTGGGTCGCCGGCGTCGCGATGCAGATCACCGCCGGCGCGACGGCGCGGTGGCGGCGGAGATCGTAGCGACGGCGCGCCGACAAATTCCGCTCGTCGTCCCGGACCAGCGCCGTGCTACTGGACGGCGCTTCGCGCCGCCAGGGGCGGGCCGATCCGGGACCCATACCGCGTGATCTATCGTTGGTGCGCGGTGCGCGTACCGGGCTTGTAGCCCGCATGCAGCTCCGCGGAATGCGGGTTTGTGCGACCCCGGATTTCGCTATCGCTGCATCCGGGCTACGGGACGCCCCTCAAAACACCACCCCGATCTTCGACCCGCGCTTCCACGCGATGCGGCAGCGCTTCTTCGTATTCACATGCAGCAGCTCGAATCGTTCGGGCAGCGCGACCTGGCCGCCGAGATCGACACAGGCGCCGCCCGGCGAATAATCGACCAGCGTGCAGTTGATCGCGGGCGTCTTCGCATCCGTAATGATCTTGGCCTGGCGCGACACCAGTCCCGCGGGCTTCACCCGGGCAAATCTGCGCTGAAACATGTCGCGTCTCCTCCGCTTCGTCAGGCACGTTCGGGAAATAATGGAATGGAGGTCATTCCATCGGGACTAACCCCGGCAGCAGCATTTTAGGGATTGTTTGCAGCGATTCAGGTTGCATTAACCGTGCTTTCGCAGAGCGCTTTCTGTTCCCGTCATCCTGAGGTGCGAGGCCTGCGGTGCAAGGCACCGCAGGAGGAGCCTCGAAGGATGAACGGCCGAGATGCTGCCACAGCCGGGCCGTCACCCTTCGAGGGCCGCTGAAGAAGCGGCCACCTCAGGGTGACGGTAAACCCTCCGCCCCATGCGGCCCCACCGGCATCGCCACCGTCTCATACCTCACCGGCAAGTTCACCGGCCAATACTCCGCCACCTCTTCCATCCGCTTCACCACGCTCTCATGCACAAGCGCGCCCTCGGGGATCAATCGCGGCTCGGCGTCCGGAATATAGAACCCGAAATGCACCTCCCGCGCCGGCCACTCCTTGTACTTTGCGCGCTTCGGCACGAACTCCAGCAGCCACCACGCCCCCGTCAGCGATTTGTGCAGCATGCCCTTTACGTCGGGCGCGACATATCGGAACGGCGAGTTCTTGCGCGCCTTGCCCCAGGCGAGCTGGTTCACCGTGCGCGGGTTGAAGTTGAGCCCGGCCTTGGCGGCCTCGTCGATCATCCACAGCAGCGGATATTTCGACAGCCCCGATTCCGTCTCCGCATAGCCGCCGCCGATATCGGCATGC
>NZ_PPPT01000059.1 GCF_006483445.1 Bradyrhizobium guangdongense
GACCCATGGCAGCCTGTACAGTCAGTTCGGATCCAAGGAACGGCTCGTCGAAGAAGCGGTGGCCCACGCGATCGCCGCCAAGGGGCGAGACGTGCCAGAGGTCTTTGCTCTCAGCGACTACGTTTCAGAATATCTATCGGCGGCGCATCGCGACGAGCCGGGAAGCGGCTGCCCGTTCGCGGCGCTGGCTTGCGAGGTGTCACGCCAAAGCGCTGGCGTGAGAGAGCGTTTCACGGCCGGCGTGCGCGGCATGGTCGCGCTTTTGAGCGGCCGAATGGGTTACGGGCTGAAGCCGAAGCAGCGCGAGGAGAAGGCGCTCGCGGCCACCGCATCCCTGGTCGGGGCACTGGTGCTCGCACGGGCCGTGAACGATCCCAAGCTGTCGGATGACCTTCTTCGCGCGACCAGGAACAGCTTGAGCGAGTGAGCGCCAGGCCCTTGTCGCGGGGACAGTGCGGCCCGGTGCCCCTCATTCCTGCGAAAGCGGTACAACGGTGTAAGTGCATTTAGTTATGCTCTCGAACCTGCGAAAGCGACCAGAGCAATTGAATGCACTGGACTGCAATCACGAAAGCCAAGGCTCCGCAGATTGCGGGCCTTTCTGACAAGATGCGGTCAGCGCTGCGTGCCGGGGATGATCGCCGGCGCCGCAAATTGGCGTGGCGTGTCCGCGATTTGGTCTCTCCGCCTGCAAGCGCTCGCGCGCTGAAACATTGGTCCCCCTTGGTCGTTCAGACATGGAGACCGCGGCGATCGGGCCAATCGAATAGCTTCGCCACCGGAGAGGCAAGGGAGCCCATGTCCAGATTCCTGCAATGGTTCTTTCGGAATCGAAAAACCGGTGACATCACGGTTGCCCAGGCTCCCAACCTCCTGCTCTGGGTCGTGATCGTGGCCGGCGTCCTTCGCTGGCTCTGGCATCCGCCGGGCACCGCCGCCATTGCCCTGGACATCGCGTTCAAAGGCGGCCTCGTCCTGTGGTCGCTCGACGAGATTTTTCGCGGGGTGAACCCCTGGCGGCGTTGCCTTGGCGGAGCCGTCCTGGCTTACGAGCTCGCGACGTTGTTGTGATCGTTGTCCGGGATCGTCCCGCGAGTCAGGGGCCGCGCATGTTCAATGGCCTCTCGCGGGAGCCTCACCGCACCCCGGTGCCCTTGCAGCGCTGGCACTTCACCACCTTGTCGCCCTTCTTGACCAAACCCTTGCCCTCGCAATTCTTGCATTTCTGCTTCTTCTTGATGTTCGGGCCTTTTTCGCTGGCCATGAAATTCTCCTGCTGCGAGAGAGCGGTCGATTGGCGCCTTGTATGGGTTGCGCTCGCTTAGCGGAACAGCCAAGCGGCGTGTGCAAAGCCGGCACGGCTTCGGCACCACCGACACCCGTATGCTTCCGTCCACAAGGACCTCAGACGTCCGGCTGCTCAAAAATAGCTTCCTGAGACCGCGACGTCCATGAGAGGCCATGACGATTAAGTCGCAGCCCCTGACGCGTCATTGCGTGCGCCGCACGTGCGACCACCGGCATCACGCCAACAACCGCATCCGCTCCAACTGTCAGCCAAGCCGGTGAGGTGAGCGACGGCGGCGAGATTGTCGGTCTCGCCTTCCACATCGGTACCCGCGTCGCCGCGAGGCGCGCGCCAGCTAGGTGCTGGTGTCGAGCGTGAAGGATCTGCCGAAGACCCAGTCCGGGGTCCGCCTCGAGGATCTCGGGATGCACCAGCTCAAGAGGGTGCCGGAGCGGTGGCGATTGTGGCGGGTGGAGGAGTGAGGGGGCGCTTCCGGCCCCAGTCTTTCTCCGCTTCCGTTGCGCTCCAGTTAAGCCCAATACGAAGTCCGGAGCGAGCTCGAAGGCAATCGTATCGCGCGGGTACAGTTCTGTGTTCACGAAGGTCGGATGATTTTGCTCCACGCCTTCATCAAGAAGACGCAGAAGACACCCCATGCCGAACTGAACTGGCGCAGACGCGCGCCGCTGCGCGACCGAAACTGCAGCCCCGCAACTTCCACAACATAGTTATCGTGCGGCCGCTGAACTTTGAAGCGTTTTGACGTGCACGGCGGCTTGGCCGGGCGCGGTATGCACCCAAAGCTCAACCGGCAACGGCATATCTGACCGCTCCGCATGGTGCTCGATGTGCTCGACAAGCTTCCCCGAGATATCCCCGCCATAGATTAGATAGATCGCGCGTTCATAGCCCACGACGCGCCGGAAAACGGAAAGCGTGTTCAAATCCTTGGGTGCGCCTTGGCGCGCCGAACGCGCCGGCTTGACTTCGAGCACCGCATGGTTTCCGCCCATGTCGCCTGGGCGGTGCACGAGCAGATCAGGCTTGAACCCGTCGGCGCCCAATTCCATCAGCTTGGGATGTGCCGCCTTGTCCACTTCGCCGTTGAGCCAGAAGGGGCAGCCGCCCGGCCAGCGTTTGCGCATCTGATGATACAGTTCGTAGCAATAGACCCGCTCGCGATAGACCGGAAGCCCACCATGAATGCTCAGGAGGAAATAGTCTCGTTCAATAGCCGCTGTGGCCTCAGCAAGTAGGTGGGATAATTCCTGCATGCGACTTTCCCGTTAAATCAGGCAACGGAGATGTGCTGAGGTAGGAATGATAGATTGGCGTGCGCAACGACCATGTGAGAGCCGTCGCTGCTCAACCAGCAGATCGATAACTAAAGTGACTGAACGATTTCTTCGATTGACAAGTAGAGCGTCCGATTGCCGACAGGAAACGACTTGAAGCCGTAGCGGGCATAAAATGGGACGGATTCCTGATCGACGGCGTGGACCAGAATAGCGCGCGCTCCAACTAGTTCCGATGCCTTGGTAACACGAAGCAGCGCATCCTGAAGCAATGCTCGCCCAAGGCCCTTTCCCTGATATTCTTTATCGACCGCGAGCCTGCCGATTATGACGACCGGCGTGGGGTTGGGCAGATTCCGACGCAATTTCCGCGGTGCGCCTTGGTGCTCTACCGCGCCAGCTGCAAGGCAATAATATCCGACGACAGATTGTCGACGCGTTGCAACGTAGCAGCGCGCCGAGCGCCCTTCGGCTTTGAGTGCCGTGTGCTTCAGCCAATCATTGAGAGGGATCTTGCCGCAGTCGAAACGAGCAACGTCGTGCGAAGACGAAAGAGGCGCTGGGGCAACGAGGGGACCCAGCGCCTCTTGTAGGGGCGTTATTTCTGCCATGGAGCTTTACTCGCGAGAAGCTGCTTCAGCCGGGCATTAGGCTGAACAGGTGCATCTAGAGCTTTCAAAAATTCCTCGTATTGCGAGGTCTCTAACGAAAACAGGCGTTGGTCCAGAAGGACGTCGACGGCATGCTTCCTTGCGCTCTCCAGAATGAAATCAGTCCGCGTCTTTCCCACCACGGCGGCTGCGCTATCGATGAGATCACGCAGCTTGGTCGGCAGACGCACATTGATCACTGCATCCTTCTTGCTCTCCCGAGGCGTCTCCATCACGGCGGTGGACATCGTAACCTCCTATGTTGGATTGCTTTTTTGCTTTATACGCAAACGTATAACGTTGTATTGACAACGTCAATACAATTACGTATATACGTTGGACATACAGGTTCAACAGATCGGGATGATCGTCGTTCCAAAATAAAAAGGCTGCCGGAACTGGAACTTCCGGCAGCCTAAACCGCCCCTCGGGCTCGAGAGCCCCTTTGGGACAGGCGCTTTACAGCGAACCAAATGTAGCGGTTCGATGCCTGCGGTCAACATGGCTCTCAGACAGGAAAGAGTCATGTCAGCATGGCAAATTGCCCTCGTCAGAGAACAGGGCGTCAACTTCGGCGTAGTCGTAGTCCAAGACCACGTGCTCGATGACAGCCTCAAGCGGGACCAGATCTGTGGATCATGGATGGCGCGCCTAGGTTGTCCGGTGGCGCTCATAGGCGCGCATCATCACCGTACCTACGGTCGCCATGACATCGTCAACTGGCTCGCGTCAGTACCTGCTTCGCGCCTCCCATGGCGGCGGGTAACGGTGTAGGAGGACAAGATGTCAGATATCATCGACTGGCCAGGTTTATCCGGTAAGCTTTATCGATACTGGTTTCTCGCAAACCCGCGGTCGCCGTCGGCGATCAAGAGCGAGGCGGGCAATTACGCATTCGTGAAGCGGCTTCCGACAGGACTGTATGTTCCGCTTTACTTCGGTATCGCGGATGATCTCAGTGCACGAATCCCGTTCCACGAGCGTTGGACAGATGCTATGCGCGCCGGCGCGACTGACGTGATGACGCACACCACACCAAACGGAGCATCTGCCCGCGAGGCTGAAGAGCGGGATCTAATCCAGCGATGGAATCCTCCGCTGAATGTTCATCACCGCAGTGTGGGATAACATTCGGATCGCGCGGATCTTCTCGAGAAGAATTGGCGGACTTGGCAGGCAGGCCCGTCATTCTCTCGAGGATCATCTTTTGGTATGAATGTCGATCCATAGTCATCTCGCTAAAACGGCGGCTATCGGACCACGTTCCCATGAAATCTGCGTTAAAGCGTCGCTGGCAGCACTACCGAGCCAATCGAGTTTCGTCTCACTCTCATCGCTCCGGATGAATCATGCTGCCGTCGAGCTGTGGTGGGCCCGGCAGGACTCGAACCTGCAACCAGACCGTTATGAGCGGCCGGCTCTAACCATTGAGCTACAGGCCCCGCCGCGGGACGGCCGCAAATGTGCGGACGGCAACGGTGCGCGGTCCATTTACAGGGCTTGAAGCGGGGGTGCAATGCCGGGTCCGGCTGACCTCAGTACAAGAGCAGCGGCGCCTGGCGCGGGTGGCCGACAACTCTTGCGATGATGGCAATATACACCTGATTTGCCCGACGGGTCAAGTAGAATTTCGTAAAATCAGCAAACCTCGGCCGGCGCCGAATTTCTACTGTGCATGGGGTTGTTTTCGGTTTCTCGTTCGAGGGGACCGGCGCCGGTTCGGTTCCGGCCGGCGCCGCGACGCTGCCCCGCTAGTCGACCGAAACCCCTGCGAACTCCACCACCTTGCGCCATTTTTCGGTCTCGTCGGCAACCAGCTTGCCGAACTCGGCCGGCGTCATCGGCCGCGGGATGCCGCCGGTCTCGCCGAGTTTTGCGATGATCTTCGGGTCCTTCAGCGCTTCGCCGATCGCCTTGTTCAGCGTGTCGACGATCTCCTGCGGCGTGCCCTTCGGCGCGGAGATGCCGTAGAAGCCGACCGACTCGAAGCCCGGCACGGTCTCGGCGATCGCCGGCAGGTCAGGCACGGCCGGCCAGCGCTTCGGCGAGGTGACGCCGAGCGCGCGCACGGTGCCGCCCTTCACCTGCTCCAGCGCGGAGGGGAGGTTGTCGAAGATGAGCTGCACCTTGTTGGAGATGATGTCGGGGAAGGCGATCGCCGATCCCCGATAGGGTACGTGCACCATGTCGCACTTGGTCATCACCTTGAACAGCTCGGCCGACATGTGCACCGAGGTGCCGTTGCCGGACGACGCATAGGAGATTTTTCCGGGGTTGGCCTTGCAATAGTCGATGAACTCCTGGACGGTTTTTGGCGGAAACGCGTTGGAGACGACCAGCAAATTGGTGAGCTGCATGATGCTCGCGACGGGCACGGTGTCGCGCAGGAAGTCGAAGGGCAGCTTCTTGTAGAGCGAGGTCGAGATCGCGTTGTTGGGCGCGACGAACAGCAGCGTGTAGCCGTCGGGCGGCGCGTTGATCGCAGCCGCAGCCGCGATGTTGCCGCCCGAGCCGGTGCGGTTCTCGACGATGAACTGCTGGCCAAAATGCTCCGACAGCCATTGCGCCATGATGCGCGCGACGATGTCGACGGGGCCGCCAGCGGCAAAGCCGATCATCCAGTGCACGGGGCGGTCGGGGTAGGCGGCAGAGGCGGGAGGGGCAATGCTTGTCAGGCCGAAACAGAGCGCGAGCGCAAAAACACCGTGACGCAAACTGCGGAACATGAAACCTCCAAATAGTCTTGTTGTCGTTGCCGCCATGCTTTCATAAAATTCGACGGCTGCCTACAGTCAGCCCGGCATGTTGACGCCGCGGATGCGGCGCCGGAGCGCTTGCGATGAAACTCGGATTGTTGATCACGCTGGCCGCGATGACGCTTGCAGGCCCCGCCACGGCCCAAACCGGAGACAAGCCCATTTCACCGATCACCATCAGTCTTGGCACCGCCACGCCCGGCGGCGGCTTTCCGCTCTATGGCAACGCCTTCGCGCAAGTCATGAACGCGGCCGACCCGTCGCTTGCGATCGCGCCGCGCAACACCAAGGGCAGCAACGAGAACATTCCGCTGCTGGAGAAGGGCGAGCTCGATCTGGCGCTGGTCGCGGGCGAGCCGGCCTATGAGGCCTTTGCCGGCATCGGCCGCGCGCCCGTGCAGCTGAAGATTCTCACCGCGATCTACTCCAACCCCGGCATGTTCGTGGTGCGCGCGGACAGCCCCTACAAGACCATCCGCGATCTCGTGGGACAGCCGGTCGCGTTCGGCGCAAAGGGTTCTGGCCTGCCGATCCTTGCGCGCTATGTGCTCGACGGGCTCGGTCTGAAGCAGGACGAGGACTTCAAGGCCATCTATCTCGACCGCGCCGGCGACGGCCCCGCGATGGTCGAGGATGGCCGTGTCGCAGCACTCTGGGGCGCCGGCATCGGCTGGCCCGGATTCGCCGCAGTCGCTTCCAGCGCGAGCGGCGCACGCTTCATCGCGCCCAGCGCGGACGAGATCGCGCGCATCCGCGCAAAGCATTCGTTCCTGAAGCCGCTCACCGTGCCGGCCGGCAGCTATCCCAGGCAGAGCGAAGCCATCGCCTCGCTCGGCTCATGGAGCTTTGTGCTGACGCGCGAGGATCTGCCCGACGACATCGCCTACCGCTTGGCGAAGACACTGCACGGTGTCGAGCCAACGTTCTGCAAGACCCTCGCGCAGGCCTGCGAGACCACCGCCGCCAACACGATCGCGGCCGCGCCGCGGCCGGAGCTGATTCATCCGGGCGTGATGAAGTATTTTCGCGAGATCGGGGTCGCGAAGTAGCGCGCGATTGTAGCCACGACCGTCATGCCCGGGCTTGTCCCGGGCATCCACGTTCTTTGTGC
>NZ_PPPT01000005.1 GCF_006483445.1 Bradyrhizobium guangdongense
CCCGGGCATGACGAGCTTGAGGTGCAAGCGTCCCGAAAGAAAGTGATCGGCATATGCGATTGCAGACGCGGGCAGCGGTTGCTGACGGCATAAACGGCTGCCTCCGTGGTGCCGGGCTACGCGCTTCGCGCAGCACTGCAACCACTCCGGTTAGGTAGCCGGTGATTGTATTTGGAGCGTTCTATTTTGCTGCGAGTAGGCGGGTCCGACGAGATAGGGCGAATCCTCCAACGCTGGATCGAGCATCGATGTTGTCAGTATGATCTGATGGTCAACTGGCGAAGAATTGCTGGCTGCACAAATCATTCGTTGGAAGTTCCAGCTTCGCTGCGGAACCATTCCTTTGTCCTCTATGTTGTCAAACATCATGAATCTCGGAAGTAGAAATTGGCTATCGCGAAGGGATGCGATAAGCAAGCCGAGATGAAAGCTGTTCTTGAGGATGACCAAGCTGCTAGCTGCAAAATTCGACTTTCCGTCGACGGACATTGCATCGTTGCCGAATGAAAAATTGAAGCTAGTTGCGTCAACAAAGGCATCTTGGTCACCAGTGTCACTGTGCAGAAGGTTGACTACGCTTGTTGCAATGAGCGTATAGGCAGTCCTCTTGCGTTTGTCTTGAGTGGCGATGATTGCTCCTATTTCATCCTTGAGTATCGTGATGCGTTCATTCAAGCGTTGCTTCTCACTGGACATCTCGGTCACTCGAGCGACTAGCTCGAGTCGCTGACCAATTGTTTCGATCCTGGAATCGATGTATCCGATGCGGCGATTGATGTTTGCGATCGCATTGTCGCGAGAGCTAATGGGGGCCTTCGATAGGGCGTCATAGGTAGCTGTCTTCGCCGAGTATTCTCGCCGAAGCGAACGAAGCTGTTTTTCGTTTGAAGCAAGGGCCTCTTCTCGCTGCTCTTGCAATTGTATGGATTCTCGAAGTTGCATTTGAAGGTCGATCTTTACGGCTAAGCTTCGAGTGGCTCGATCGGAGTCTTGAAGGGGTGTTTTGCAAAGATGGCACTCAATCGAATGATCGGCGTCCTCGACGGTTGGAGAAAAGCAAGCTGGGCAATATTTGAAATGAATTCCACCCAGTTGTTCGTACGTGAGGGTCGCTTGGTTGATATCAACCAGCATCTTTTCGAGATGGCGAATGAAATTCCGGCTGTCGGAGATTTCAAAGTCCAGCGTTGAAGTCTCGAGTTCTAGCGACTGTATCCTTCCGGATAGTGCACCGACTTCTTCAAGGGCCTTCCTGCGTTCAGCTTCACGAGATTTTGTGCTGTCTGTGCTCCCAAAATCAGACTTGGCTATCTGTTCAAGCGCCACATACTGTTCGTTTCGCTCGTTCGTAAGAGCATCGAGTTCTTTCTCCGTCGCTTCTCTTGCTAGTGGCGTATCTAGATCGCCGCCGATCAGCGAGAAGATGCTCTTCAATTCTGCATCTATTTCGTTGAATCTATTCTGCAGGCCACGTAGTTCGACCTGCTTTTCGTACAGGTTGAATTCAGCGACGCCACATAAGAAGTCTCCGACCGCCTGTTTAAGGATTGGAGGATCAAAGTTCTCAAAACGGAAGATGCGCTGCACTGGCGTCATTTGGTCGGAATACAGCAGCCGAAGGATTTGATGCATCGTTATGTTGCTGCCCTCCGTTGTGGATGCTTCCGGCATGTCGAGGGCTTTAAAGAGGATTTGCGAGAAAGATTCTTTAGCTCCCTGTCTAGCGTACGGGAAGATTTTCCAGCCCTCCGCAACGGATCTCGCGGCAGCTTCTATTGAGCCGAAGAAGATGTGTAGCGGCCTAGATCGCTCCGGAGAGATCTCGCGCCTAAGGGTTACGACCGCGTCATTTAGCGCCACTTCGGCGACAACAGTGTCGCAAAGTGCGGCATACTCTTTCCATTCTTGGATCGTTGGTCCGAGAACTTCCCCTCCAAGGATGTGGAAGATGAAGTCCATTACGGTGGATTTTCCGGACCCATTCGTTCCGCGGATGATGTTGACGCCGCGGTGAAACTTCTGGTCGTAGACCGTCCTTCCCCTACGAAACACCACTAGGCGTATCAGCGATAGTCGAGGGTTGAATTGGACCTGCTGGACTTCGCTCATGGTTGTCTCCGCACGAGACCTGTGAGCGCGCGCAAACCCCGTGATCCCTCCAATTCGATAGTGCCGAACTCATCGACAAGAAAACTCATGAAAGCCCCCTCGCGCGAGTTGGTTTCCCGCAAGGTTGCGTGCAACGAATCGGGCATTTCATCAATCTGAAGGCAGGCTGTTCCGGAGAGGTATTGTTCCCGTGATAGTAGGCCCTTCGCTACCAAGTTGGTGCCCGCTACTTTCTGAAAGACCGCGATATCTCGGAAGAGACTCTTTTCACTTGGAAGTTGGACGAATTGGTCGGTAGGACGCTCGATATGCAGGGATCGAAAAACACGCCTAATTTCCTGCGGCATCGATGCTCTATGTAACAAGAATGGATACAATAGGTAGAAATCTAAAATGTTCAGCGTCTCGACCGAAAGGTTTCTGTTCTTTTCGAAAGATAGCAGGCGCAAGAAGCGAAAAGTGCAATGATATGCGTCAAACGAAGGATGCCAAAGACGAATAGGTGTTGCTTGCGTCATGGCGTCCACCGAATGTGGCAGAGTCCGGTCAGGTAGTAGATCATTCGATCGAGGACGACGTGATTTACAAGTGGGTCGCTCTTGTGAGCTTCAATGATCGGATCACTTATGTGCGTTTTAATTAGAGCTGCGGTTTTCGGGATAGAAGCTCCGTCTACAATGGCGGGATAGACGTCTGAATTGAACCGCGCATCAACCTCGGCAAGCAATTTGATGTATCTTTGTGTCGCAGAGGATTGTAGTTGGTTCCGCGTGAACGCTTTAGCAAACTCCTCCTTAAGGCGTAGTGCCCGAGGAATCTCATGGGCTCTCCCGCCTAGTTTCAATTTCTCTGCGAGATCAAGGCGAGGGTCATCTTTGGATTTGGTGTAATTCTCAAATTCACTTGCGAGCGCGTCGTAGACGTCATCTTGGGTGAGCTCTTGCGATACGGCGTAGGGAGGAGTTCCAGGTGGAACGTTCGAGAATGATTTCGGTTGCAGTCCGATCAAATCGCTAATGAAACTGCGTGCTCCGAGATATATCGGCGATTGCCGCGTCGTTGGCTTGCAGATGCTTACATGATCACCGTCGCACTCGACGGTAATGCATCCCAGAACGCCTGGATCAGAACTCGCCTTGTCGACGAAGAGAATGCCCTTGTAAGGCTTTGTCTCGCAGTAGGCGTGGGTCTTTAGGCCCAATGACGTAGCGTTCTCACGATACCAATCTCGAAGAGCAAGCAGATTGGGGTCGTTCGCTGCAATTTGACCGGTGGCTTGCGATACTAATGGGAATTTTGAGGCGATAGTAGCGATCGCTGATCCCGCGTGCGGGGTCGCGAGAAAGAGTACGCCGCGCGTGTTAGTTGCGATGAGCTTCCAAGCTGGCTTGTGTAGTTCTACGGCGGTTCGCAGCATTTGCTTGATCAGCAATCCGCCGAGGCTATGCACTACAAAGACAACTGGGCGTGTTCCGATTCCATGTGAGGAGAGAAGGTCTAAGATTTGTTTGGCTTGATCGCTAATAACGAGTGATCCGTTAGCGCTGCCAAATATTGAAGCTGGATATTCGAGTGACCAGACGTCCACTGAGGTTAGGTCTTCAAATATCCAAAGTGGCCAAAAAGCATTGGGCCCGGCGGTCCACGTCTCTTTTCCAGTGCCGCCCAAGCCATGAACAAAAATGATGTCAGTGGTTGTGTTTGGTCGAGTGACGTCGGTCACTCTTATCAATTGAAGCTGCGGCACGTCTCCCCCTCAGCGGCAGAATCCTAAGCCCGAGTATCTGCAACGTCCAGTAGAGGGCCTTGCGACCTTCGAAGCACGCGTCATTGTGCGCCGCAAACAAAAACGGCCAGGTCTTCCGACCCGGCCGTCACGCAAACTCTGATACTCTTAAGCCTACGCCACGCGACGCTTACGCGTGCCCCCGGCCCAGCTCTTGAAAACTCTTAGCTCGCCTTCTTCTCAGGCCGCGGCGTCGGGCCGACCTTCTTCTGGACGGCGCGCTTCAATTCCAGCGCGCGCGGCGACAGGGCGTCGGCGGGCGCTTTAAGCAGATAAGCATCGAGGCCGCCATTGTGGTCGACGCTCTTCACCGCGTTGGTGGAGACGCGCAGGCGCACGTTGCGGCCGAGCGCTTCCGAGATGAACGTCACGTTGACGAGGTTCGGCAGGAAGCGGCGCTTGGTCTTGATGTTGGAGTGGCTGACCTTGTGGCCGACGAGGGGGCCCTTGGCCGTCAGTTCGCAGCGGCGAGACATCTCGAAAATCCTTGTCCTTCCCCCATAGGATTGCGGCGGCCATCGGGGCGCCACGGGGGTGCTAAATCTGTGTCCTTGTGGGAGCGGCGGACGTATAGGGGGGAAGGGGCGGGTAGTCAAGGCGAAGGGCCGGTTTCGGCCCGTAGTTCCGGGGCGGGCGGCACGCCCGAACCCGGAAACTCGAGCAGCAAATTCAGGGGTTTTTGGCCGGCTTCTTCGCCTCGCCCCGCTTGGGGGAGAGGCCGGAGCGCGCCGAGCGATGCGAAGCATCGTCCGCAGCGATCCGGGTGAGGGGGAGCCTCCGCGAGTCCAACTCTCACCGTCCCCGGGGAGGCTCCCCCTCACCCCGACCCTCTCAGAGCGAGCGCAGCTCGTCTCGGCCCCGCAAGCGGGGCGAGGGGGAAGGGGCAGCGGAGCGGGCGGAGAGAGCGCAAAAACCATCACATAAACGGCGTATTCCGGTCCGAAAACGCATCCGGTTCCCGAAAAATGGCCCTGAACCACAGCCCCTTTGTGCAATTGCGTCCCGGCTCATTGTCTGCCGCTGTATTTGGCTTAAGTAACAATCATCTAGCGCACCCCTTGGATTGCGACTGAACGTGACCCTGCCTGACACCCGATATCCCCGGCGGCGCCCTCTGCGCCGGCTGGCCCTGTTGGCCCTGTGCGGGCTCGGGGCTGGATGGGGGATTGTGCCGGCGGCCGCCCAGGGCAAGCTCGAGGCGCAGTATGAGGCGACGCTGTCGGGCATCCCCGTCGGGCGTGGCGGCTGGAATATCGATATCGGCGACGACGTGTTTTCGGCGGCGGCCTCGGGCGGCACCACGGGGCTGCTGAAGTCGTTTGCGGGCGGGTCCGGCACGGGTGCCTCGCAGGGGCGCGTCGTCAACGGCGCGCTGGTGGCGACCGGCTACCAGGCCTCCACGACTACCTCGAAGAAGACCGAGGAGATCCACATCGTCATCGACAAGGGCAATGTGAAGGAATTTGGCATCGTGCCGGAGCCGCCGGTCGATGCCGAGCGCATTCCCGTCACCGAGGCGCATCGCCGCGGCGTCTGGGATCCGATGACGGCCTCGCTGCTGCGCGTGCCCGGCACCGGCGAGGTGCTGTCGCCGGACTCCTGCCGCACCGGTGCGGCCGTGTTCGACGGCCGCATGCGCTACGACCTCAAGCTCGATTTCAAGCGCATGGAGAACGTGAAGGCCGAAAAGGGCTATCACGGCCCCGTCGTGGTCTGCGCGCTCTATTTCTCGCCGATCGCCGGCTACATCCCCGATCGCCCCGTGATCAAGTACCTCGCCACCCAGCGCAATATCGAGATCGCGTTCGCGCCCGTGGCGGGCACGCGCGTGCTGGTGCCCTTCTGGGTCAAGATCCCGACGCCGCTCGGCCCCGCGATGCTGGAAGCCACCAGCTTCATCACCGCCCCCCAGCCGCCCCGCGTCGCGAAGACGCAATAATCGTCTCGCTCCCGTAGCCCGGATGAGCGAAGCGATATCCGGGGCCTAGCAGCCACTTTCCGCATGTCGCTGCACTCTTCCGGGCTATATGCGTTCCGGAAAACCCCAACGAATCCAACACCCCTCCTACTGTGCATGGGGTTGTTTTCACCCCCAAATGCCGCCCCACCCCCTCCAGCCGAATCCATTTGACTCCCACCCGATTCTGATTCGACTCCAAGCCCTCCCCAACTTTAAGGATTTCGCCCCGAAATCACCGCTTGTGCCATCAGCCAAAACTCCATCTAGTGCGCGCCTGGGACGGCTCCCGCGACATGTTGCGTGAACGTAACGGGAAGCGAAGGGGAGTCAGCGATTCGGCCGCGATTCGTTCTAGAGTCGTTCCGAAGCTTAAGCGCAGAGAAGAAAGCGTCGCAAATTGAAACAGTTGCGCGGGATTTGGGGCGGTCTCCCTTCCCCCTCTCCCCGTTCTTACGGGGAGAGGGTTGGGGTGAGGGGCTGCTGCCGCATATTCGGTGAGAGCTGGACCCGCGGAGGCTCCCCCTCACCCGGCGCTTCGCGCCGACCTCTCCCCGCAAGCGGGGCGAGGTGAAGCTCCGGGCCCCTGCAAAAAACAGCACTGACAATCCGCCCCAAGAAGAACTAGCTACAGGCGCAAATGGCCTTCTCTTCCTTTTCCTCTGCCTCCGAGCGCGTGCATTCCGAGCGCGCGCCCGGTTCCGGCGTCACTGCGGTGCTCGGGCCGACCAACACCGGCAAGACCCATCTCGCCATCGAGCGCATGCTGGCGCATTCGTCGGGCATGATCGGGCTGCCGCTGCGCCTGCTCGCGCGCGAGGTCTACAACAAGATCGCCGATCGCGTGGGCAGCGAGGCGGTGGCGCTCGTCACCGGCGAAGAGAAGATCAAGCCGAAAAACCCGCGCTACTGGGTCTCGACCGTCGAGGCGATGCCGCGCGATCTCGATCTGTCGTTCCTCGCCGTGGACGAGGTGCAGATCGCGTCTGATTTGGAGCGCGGCCACGTCTTCACCGACCGCATCCTCAACCGCCGCGGCCGCGACGAGACGCTGCTCCTGGGTGCCGCCACGATGCGCCCGATCGTCGAGCGGCTGTTGCCGGGCGCCTCCATCATCACGCGCCCGCGCCTGTCGACCCTTGAATTCGCGGGCGATCGCAAGATCACGCGGCAGCCGCGGCGCACCGCGATCGTCGCGTTCTCGGCTGACGAAGTCTACGCCATTGCCGAATTGATCCGCCGCCAGCATGGCGGCGCGGCCGTCGTGCTCGGCTCGCTCTCGCCGCGCACACGAAATGCACAAGTGGCGATGTTCCAGAACGGCGACGTCGATTATCTCGTCGCGACAGACGCCGTCGGCATGGGGCTCAATCTCGACGTCGACCACGTCGCCTTTGCCTCCGACCGCAAGTTCGACGGCTATCAGTTCCGCAGGCTCACACCGTCCGAGTTCGCGCAGATCGCCGGCCGCGCCGGCCGCGCCACGCGGAATGGAACGTTCGGCACAACGGGCCGCTGCGCGCCGTTCGAGCCCGAGCTCGTCAATGCGCTGCAGAACCACACCTTCGACAGCGTGAAGGTGCTGCAATGGCGGAATTCGAAACTTGATTTCGCCTCGCTCGGCGCGCTCCAGGTCTCGCTCAACCTTGCCCCCGGCCACGAGGCGCTGACGCGCGCGCCGATCGCCGAGGACATGCGCGTGCTCGACCACGCCGCCCGCGACGGCGAGGTGCGCGACATGGCGCATGGCAAGGCGGCCGTGGAACGTCTCTGGGAGGCCTGCCAGGTCCCCGATTACCGAAAGCTGTCGCCGGCGGCCCACGCCGAGCTCGTCACCACGCTGTACGGCTTTTTGATGCAAAAGGGCCGCATTCCCGATGCCTGGTTCGGCGCCCAGGTGAACCAGGCCGACCGCACCGATGGCGACATCGACACGCTGTCGGGCCGGATCGCGCAGATCCGCACCTGGACCTTCGTGGCGAACCGCCCCGATTGGCTCGCCGACCCCGAACACTGGCAGGGGATTACGCGGGAGCTGGAAAATAAATTATCGGATGCGCTCCATGAACGGCTTACAGAGCGTTTCGTTGATCGTCGTACCAGTGTATTGATGCGCCGCCTGCGGGAGAACACGAGCTTGAATACTGAAATCGGCAAGACCGGCGAAGTCATCGTCGAAGGCCACGTCATCGGCCGTCTTGATGGATTTACCTTTGCGCCAGATGCCGCGGAAGCAGGCTCGGATGCGAAAGCCTTGCAGGCTGCCGCTCAAGCGGTGCTCGCCGGCGAGATCAATGCGCGTGCCGAAAAACTGGGCGCAGCGCCCGACGAGCAGTTCGTGCTCACCTCCGACGGCACCATCCGCTGGACCGGCGACGCCGTGGCGCGCCTTTCTGCCGCAGACGAGGCGCTGACGCCGCGCGTCCGCATCATCTCGGACGAGCGGTTGACGGGCAGCCCGCGCGAAAAAGTGCAGGCGCGGCTCGACCTCTGGCTTAAAACGCATATCGAAAAGCTGCTCGGGCCGATGTTCGAGCTCTCCAAGGCCGAGGACGTCACCGGCATCGCGCGCGGCATCGCCTATCAGCTCGTCGAAGCGCTCGGCGTGCTCGAGCGGCAGAAGATCGCCAACGAGCTGAAGGATCTCGACCAGGCCTCGCGTGCCACCTTGCGGAAATACGGCGTGCGGTTCGGCGCCTACCACCTCTACTTCCCGCAGCTGCTCAAGCCCGCCGCGCGTGCGCTCGCCGCACTGCTGTGGGCGCTGAAGCAGGACAATGTCGATCTCTCGGCACTGTCGGGCGCGCAGCACCTCGCGAGCTCGGGCCGCACCTCGTTCCCCGTCGACAAGACGCTGCCGCGCGATGCCTATCGCGTGCTCGGCTACAAGCAGGCCGGCGAACGCGCGGTGCGCGTCGACATTCTGGAGCGCCTCGCCGATCTGATCCGTCCGGCGCTCGCCTGGCGCGAGACCTCGCCCGGCGAAAAGCCCGCCGGTGCGTTCGACGGCCGCAGCTTCGTGGTGACGCAGGCGATGACCTCGCTCACGGGATCGGCCGGCGAAGATTTTGCCTCGATCCTGCGCGCGCTCGGTTATCGCATGGAGAAGCGCGCCCCGCTGCCGCCGAAGCCTGTTGTCGCGGAGACGCCGGCTGCTGCGCCCGCCGAAGGCGAGGCTGTTGCTGAAGCCGCTGCTGCCGAGACGCCCGCGACGGATACGGGAATCGAAGCGGCCGCCGAGCCCGTCACCGTCGAAGACGCGCCGGGCATGGAGCAGGACGCGGAGCCGCACGCGGCGCCCGCGCTCGAAGCTACGCCTGAAACGCCCGTTACTCCCGAGGATGCCCCCGGCATCGCGCCGCCGGCTGAAGAGCCTGCGCCTGTTGAAGCCTCTGCCGAAGATTCGGCTGCGATCACCGCGGCCACGGAAGCCGCTGCATCACCAGATGCGGCTGCGCCCGTCGAGGCCGCAAGCACTGAAACCGCTGCGTCAGAAGCACCCGCCGAGCCGCAGCTCGTCGAAGTCTGGCGTCCCGGCGGCCGTCACGAGGATCGCAAGCCGCGTCACGATCGCAACCGTCACCAGCATCAGCGCCATCGTCATCAGCCGCGTCCGCAAGAGAGTGCGCAGGCGGGTGCTGCTCCCGCGGAAGGCGGCGAGGCGACACCGGCGGCAGATGGCGAGAAACGCCATGAGCGTCATCGTCACGGCGGACCGCGCAAGGACTTTCGCAAGGGCCGCGAGCAGGGCGGTGAAGGCGGCGAGCGCAGAGAGCCGCGCGGCGACGACAAGAACCGCCGCTTCGAAGGCAAGGATCGCAACCAGGACCGCGATCGCAACAAGGGTAAGTTCGGCGGCGGTGGCGATCGCGACAAGGTTCGCGACAATCGTGGCCGCGATCGCGACAAGGGCCGTGACCGGCGCGACCGCGAGGGCGGTCCGTCGCTGCGTCCCTACGCCTCGAGCGCCAATCCGCGCGAGCGCGATCGTCCCATCGATCCGAACTCGCCCTTCGCAAAACTCGCCGCGCTGAAAGAGCAGCTCGCGGGGCGCAAGGAGTAGCCCACGACCGAGCGCCAGCGCCTCGACAAATGGCTGTGGCATGCGCGGGTGGTGAAGGCGCGCACGTCGGCGGCCGAGCTCGTCGAGCGTGGCCATGTCCGCATCAACGGCGTGCGCGAGACCTCGCCAGGACATGCGATCAAGATCGGCGACGTCCTGACCATCGCGCTCGATCGTACCGTCCGCGTGATGAAGGTGATCGCATTCGCCGAGCGGCGCGGCGATGCTGATGCGGCGCGCGTGCTGTATGAGGAGTTGCAACAGCGGCAATCGTAATTAATTGCCCGTTGCATTCATTTCTTGGCCGTCCAAACGCGGAAACCAGCCATGATGGGTCGTTCCCGATCTTGCGGCGCTGGTCTATCCGCGCTAGGCAAGCCGCGACTTTCTAGAAGAGCTTTTCGGAGCGTTGGATGACTTACGTCGTCACTGAAGCCTGCATCAAGTGCAAGTACACCGACTGCGTCGAGGTTTGCCCCGTCGACTGTTTCTACGAGGGCGAGAACATGCTGGTCATCCATCCGGACGAGTGCATCGACTGCGGCGTGTGCGAGCCGGAATGCCCCGCCGACGCCATCAAGCCGGACACCGAGCCCGGGCTCGAAAAGTGGCTGGAAGTGAATACCCAGTACGCCAAGAGCTGGCCGAACATCACCCAGAAGAAAGAATCACCCGACGACGCCAAGGAATTCGACGGGATGGAAGGCAAGTTCGAGAAATATTTTTCTCCGAACCCCGGCTCTGGGGACTGATCCGCGCCCAAACTTAACCCTAATCGCGCCGAAACCGCCGAAAACCAAGGCGGAAGACCCCTAAATCATTGATTTTTGCGGGAAATGTGTTATATTGGGCACATTAAGCCGAACCCCGTCAGCCCCGTTGGCCCCTCTGGGTTCCCGTGAAACCAAATGTCGAACAGGGGCGTGGCAGTTTCCGCGCGCAGGCTGTGTCACAGAAAACGCGTAAAAAGAGTACTTCTGCCAAGGCTTCCCATAAGGAAGCCAAAAAAGCCGCCGCGGCGAGCCGTAGCGCATCCAAGGGCCGTGCCGCGACCAAGGCTACGGCCGCAAAGTCCTCGAAGAACAAAAGAAGCGCAATGCCTAATAAGACTGCCAAACCGGCCGCGAAGGCGACCGTTTCTAAGCCTGCTGCGGCCAAGCCGGCCGCGCCGAAGGCTGCTGTGAAGCCTGCCCCGAAAGCCCCCGTTGCCGCTCCCGCCGCCAAGGCCCCGGTTGCCAAGGCTCCGGCTGTGAAGGCGCCCGTCGCCGCTGCCAAGCCCGCCGTGAAGCCGGCTGCCGCCGCGCCGAAGGTCGAGGAGAAGAAGGTCGTGACTCAGCGCCAGGGGTTCAAGGCCAATGAATTCGTGGTCTATCCCGCTCACGGCGTCGGCCAGATCCTGGCCATCGAGGAGCAGGAGATTGCCGGTGCCAAGCTGGAACTCTTCGTCATCAACTTCATCAAGGACAAGATGACGCTGCGCGTTCCGACCGCCAAGGTCGCCAATGTCGGCATGCGCAAGCTGTCCGAGCCGACCCTGGTGAAGAAGGCGCTGGAGACCCTGAAGGGCCGTGCCCGCGTCAAGCGCACCATGTGGTCGCGCCGCGCGCAGGAGTACGAAGCAAAGATCAACTCGGGCGACATCGTCGCGATCGCGGAAGTCGTGCGCGACCTCTATCGCTCCGAGTCGCAGCCCGAGCAGTCCTACAGTGAACGCCAGCTCTACGAAGCGGCGCTCGATCGCCTGTCCCGCGAGATCGCGGTCGTGCAGCACTCGACCGAGACCGAAGCGGTCAAGGAGATCGAAGCCCAGCTCGCCAAGAGCCCGCGCCGCAACGCCAAGGCGGAAGCCGGAGCGGAAGGCGAGGCCGATGCCGAGGGCGAGGCCGACGATACGGATGGCGACGACACCACGGTCGCCGACGAAGCCGCCTGAGCGGTCCGTCGAGGCAAGAAATCAAAAGCCCGGCCGAATGGCCGGGCTTTTTGTTTGGGCGGTGTGTAGCCGTAGATGTCCTACACTGCGCGCGCCTGGGTCCAGATCGCGATCGGCCGCTCGAGCCCGCGGACGGGCTGCGGGTCCCGGGCGGTCAGTGGTTGAAATGTTTCGGCTGCTCCACCGAGCTCGGCCTTGGCGCGGCTGACGAGATCGTTGCTGGCCACCAATGCGCAATCGAGCGGGCGCGTCATCGCCTCGAGACGGCTCGCAGCGTTGACGGTCGCGCCGATCACGGCGAACTCGAGACAGGTGTGTCCGATGTCGCCGAGCACCACCGGCCCGTAATGCAGGCCGAAGCCGACGCGCATCGGCGGCTCGCCGGACGCCTGTCGCTGCGCGTTCCACCGCTCCGCCGCCGCGATCATGGCCTGGGCACAGCGCAGCGCGTTGCTGGCGTCGCGCGGGCCGGCAAACGGCGTGCCGAACGTCGCCATCAATCCGTCGCCGAGATATTTGTCGAGCGTGCCCTCGTGACGGAAAACTTCATGCTCCATCAGGCCGTGGAATTCGCGCAAGGTCCGCACCACCTCCTCCGGCGTGCGCGCATCGGCAAAGGCCGTGAAGCCGACGATGTCGACGAACAGCACCGCGACGTCCTGCGTGCGGACTTGCTTCAGTGGCTCATCGTGCTTCGACAATTCGGTGACGACGTTGGGCGAGAAGTAGCGCGCGAGATTGCCGCGTTCCCGTTCCACCGCGGCGTGGCGGATCAAGAGATCGTTGCTGCGGCGAACCGCGAGCGCCAGCGTTACGGCAACGATCATGAAGACGACGATTTCCTGGATGCGAAGACCGAATCCGACCGCGTTCGGCGAGAGTAGCGCGAACAGCCGGTGATCGCTGCCGATGGCGTCCGCGATGCGGGCGGTCAGGGCGGGATCGCGATCGGGCTGCCACCACACCCAGGCCATGCCGATCATCCAGAGCACGGCGGTCCATGTTCCCATCGCAACCACGGTGCGCCAGGAATAGGCGAGCGTCGCGCCCGCGAGCAGCACGAAGAAGTAGATGAAATTGCCAAAGTGGTACTGCATCGCGACCGGCCAGTGCGCGGCGCCGAACGGATTCGGGACGACGGTGATCAGTGTGAGCAGGGCCAGGTCGCAGAACAAAAGCGCCAGTTCCGCGCGCGACACGCCGACCCGTCCAACTCTGACCTGGGCCCAGCCGATCAGCGCAAACAGGCCGAGCAGCGCCACGTAGTAGAGCTGCTCCCATGCCGGGTTGATGGCCGGCAGCAGCACCGCGATGATGGCGAGCGCGACATAGCGCGCCCGTACGGCCAGTTGCAGGCCCTCCCGCTTGGCGGCCGCAAGGGCTGCCTGCGCGAACTCCACGGTTTCGGTCTCGCGCTGGCTGCGCGCGCTTGACGATGCGGCAGGCAAGTCGAGGCGCTCGACGAGCATTGTCACGGGGCGGTCTCCTCGCGGTGGGCGGGTGCGGTCGGTGATGAGTGTAGAAGGTTTTGGGGCGAAGAGGGTATTGGTTCGAGTGAAGTAAGCGCTTCGTAGGGTGGGTTAGCCGCGCGGCTGCGCGCAAGCGCGGTCCGCGGGCGTAACCCACCGCTTCTGTTCCCGCGGAGGGTAAAGAGGTGGGTTACGCTGAGCGGCTTGCGCTTCGCGCAATCCGTTCCGCTAACCCACCCTACGATTCCGTGCGTGCGGTAAGACTGGCGCTCACTTCACCGGCCGCTTCTCGAGCTTCCGCGCCAGCGTCCTGCGGTGCATACCGAGCCGTCGTGCCGCCTCCGAAATGTTGAAATCGGTCTCGATCAAGGTCTGATGAATGCGCTCCCATTCCAGCGTCTTGATCGAGGTGGGGCGGACGTCGAGCGCGACCTCGGCGTTGCCTTCCGCCTTCTGAAAGGCGGCTTCGATGTCGTCGGTGTTGGACGGTTTTGCGAGATAGTGGCAGGCGCCCAGCTTGATCGCCTCGACGGCGGTCGCGATGCTGGCAAAGCCGGTCAGGACGACGATGAGTGTTTCCGGATCATGGGCATGCAGCAGTTCGACGCAGGCAAGGCCCGAGGCACCGCCGAGCTTGAGATCGACGACGGCATAGCCGAACGACTTTTCTTCCAGAACCTTCTTGACCTCCTCGATTGAGGCGGCAAGTACGACGTCGTACCCGCGACGCTCGAAGGAGCGCTTCAGCGTGCGGGCAAAGCCCGCATCGTCCTCGACGACGATGAGCGAACGGTCAAGCGTCAAAGCCGCCTCCGATCGCGAGCGTCGACAGCGGCAGCACGAGGCGCACTGTGGCGCCGCGCTTGCGGTGGTTCTCCGCGGTGACGGTGCCGCCGAGCTTGCGCACGACGTTGACGACCAGGAACAGGCCCAGCCCGCCGCCTGCGCGCCCCTTGCTCGACTGATAGGGCTTTCCGAGCTGCGCCAGCATTTCCGGCGCGAAGCCGGGGCCGCGGTCGCTGATCGACAACACGAGATTGTCGCCCTCGCGTTCGGCGATCAGCTCGACCCATTCACGTGAGACCTCGTAGGCATTGTCGAGCACGTTGAAGATCACCTGCTTCAGCGCGACGTCGGAGGCGATCGCGACGTCCTCGCCAAAGGCGTTGGTGAAGTAGAGCGTGTGCGCCGAGCGCGCGTTGCGCCATTCCTCGACCAACGCCGTGAGGAAGGCTGCCACCGTGGTCGGCGATGAGCCTTCGCCGCGCGCCTCGCCGGCCGAGACCAGAATCCCTGTAACGATCGATTTGCAGCGCTGCAGCGACGTCTCCATCTCGGAGAGGTCCTCGGCGAGCTCATGGTCGGCGGTAAGGTCGGGCATGCGGCGCCAGTCGCTCAGGATGACCGAGAGCGAGGCGAGCGGCGTGCCGAGCTCATGCGCCGCGCCCGAAGCGAGCAGGCCCATCCGGACGATGTGGTCCTGCTCGGCCGCGTGCTGGCGCAGCGCGGCCAGATGGGCGTCGCGTTCCCTTAAGTTGCGATTGATGCGGGTAACGAACACGACCAGCAGCACGGCATTGAGCGCAAAGCCGACCAGCATGCCGACGACCGTCAGGCTGTAGGTATCGCTCAATGGGTTTTGCGGCAGGTCCAGCGGTCGATAGGCAAGCGTCAGCCAGACGAAGCTTGCACAGGTCAGCGCGACCAGCGACCAGGTCGAGCGCGCATCGAGCAGCACGGCGCCGAGCGTCACCTGCAGCAGGAACAGCGAGGTGAAGGGATTGGTGGCGCCGCCACTGAGATAGAGCTGCGCGGTCAGTGCGGCCACGTCGAGCATCAGGGCGATCAGCAGTTCATGATTGGTGATTTCGGCGTGCCGCCGCACCCAGGCCAGGCTCGCGATGTTGAGCACGACCAGCGCAGTGATCACCGCGCCCATCGGCACCAGCGGCAGCGGGATGCCGAGCCACAGATACACCGCGCCGATAGTCACGATCTGGCCGACCACGGCAGTCCAGCGCAACTGGATCAGCAGCGCCATGTTTTTGCGGTTGGTCGCATCGTCAGTGGATGACGGCGGCGAGAAGCCGGCGAGCTCGGTGCGGACGCCCGGGGCTGCGGCGTTGTCGTCGCGGGACAGGCGTCCCGCGTCGTCAGGTCGGCTCGACGATCGTTCCAGCATCTGATCCCGTCCCGCGGGCGGCGCGGGCTCCGTCACTCCTCGCGCGGGCGAAGCGTGGGCGGCGGAACAGCCCGCCGCCAAAAGTGACCAAGAGTTTCCCGGCCAGCATAAAGGCGAGCGCAAACCATGTCAGCGCATAAATCAGGTGGTTGTTGGGAAAGCGGATCACAGTCAGGCCACCGGCCGGCGCATTGCCCGCATTGGCCACAGGGTCTGCGTCGATAAAGAAAGGTGCGACATCACCGAGGCCACGCGCCGCCGCAATTGCCGCGACGTCGCGCGAGTACCAGCGCTCATGCGCGGGATCATTGGTCCTGAGGAAGCCACCCTTGGGCTCGGTGACGCGCAGCAGCCCTGACAGCGCGACCTCGCCTTCGGGATTGCCGTCTCGCCGCGTGGAGGCGTCACGTCGCTCCGTCGGAACGAAGCCGCGATTGATCAGGACCGTGCTGCCGTCATCGCGCAGCAGCGGCGTGAGGACCCAATAGCCACCGCCTTCCTCCGTCACCGCTTTGACCAGTGTCTCCCGGTCATGCAGGAACCGGCCGCGCACGGCGACGTGCCTGTATTCCTCGCCGGCCACCGATATCCCGGGCCACGACGAGGCTGCCGGCAGCGGCATCGCCTTCGCATGAACACGATGCTCGACGCGGTCGATCAGTGCCAGCTTCCAGGCGCGGCGCTCGATCTGCCAGACGCCAAGCGCAGTCAGGATGGCGATGGCGGTCAGTGCGAGGGCGATGAGCCAAAGCGAGGGCGATCGCGCAGCCGTTATTCGGCCGCGCGTTCCGCTGTCCTCAAGGCTCGCAAGCTCGATCGCGCTCACTTCATCCCGCTCATCTCGTGGACCGGCATCATGTTGGTCGTGAGGTGGTGCATGACCCACAGCGAGCCGGACAATGCGATCACCACCATGACGATGGTGAAGATCAGCGCCATCATGGTCCAGCCGTTCTCGGAGCTCGTGTTCATGTGCAGGAAGTAGATCATGTGCACCACGATCTGCACGATCGCGAAGCCCATGATCACGAGCGCCGTGACCTGCTTGTTGCCGAGCTCGCCGCTCATCACCAGCCAGAACGGAATGGCGGTCAGCACGACCGACAGGATGAAGCCGAGCAGATAGGTCGACAGCGAGCCGTGGGCGTGCTGGTCCGGGTGATGATCCGCCGTGATAGCCGAGTGAGCTTCCGTTTTCATCGCAGCATTCCCATCAGATAGACAAAGGTGAAGACGCCGATCCAGACCACGTCGAGGAAGTGCCAGAACATCGACAGGCACATCAGGCGGCGTTGGTTGGCCTCGATCAGGCCGAAGCGCCAGACCTGCACCATCAGCGTCACCAGCCAGACCAGGCCGAAGGAGACGTGCAGGCCGTGGGTGCCGACGAGGGTGAAGAACGACGACAGGAAGGCGCTGCGCTGGGGCGTGGCGCCCTCGTGGATCATGTGGGCGAACTCGGTGAGCTCGATGCCGATGAAGGCGAGGCCGAACAGGCCGGTGATCGTGAGCCACATCTGCGTCTGGGCGATGCGGTTCTGCTGCATCGTCAGCATCGCAAAACCGTAAGTGATCGACGACATCAGCAGCATCGAGGTGTTGATCGCGACCAGCTTGAGGTCGAATAGATCCTTTGGCGCGGGGCCGGCGGCGTAGTTGGCGCCGAGCACGCCATAGGTCGCAAACAGGATCGCGAAGATGAGGCAGTCGCTCATCAGATAGATCCAGAAGCCGAGCGACGTGCTCCAGCCTTCGGGGTGCGGATGCTCGTCGGCGAGGTAGAACAGCGGCTCGCCGATCTGCTGGGGCTTGACTGAGATGGTCATCACTTGGCTCCGGCGAGCAGGTTGGTGCGCGCGTCCTCGGTCCGGACGACCTGATCGGCCGGAATGTCGAAGTCGCGGTGATAGTTGAAGGTGTGGCCGATCGCGACGACGAGCAGCGCGATGAAGGAGACGGCGGCAAGCAACCACATGTACCAGATCAGGCCGAACGCCATCGCGGTCGAGAGCCCGGCGAGGATGATGCCGGTGCCGGTATTTTGGGGCATGTGGATCGGCTTGAAGCCGGTGAGCGGACGCTGATAGCCGCGGCGCTTCATGTCCCACCAGGCGTCGTTGTCATGCACGACGGGGGTGAAGGCAAAATTGTAGTCCGGCGGCGGCGAGGAGGTCGCCCATTCCAGCGTGCGGGCGTTCCAGGGATCGCCGGTGACGTCGCGGAGCTGCTCGCGGCGGAGCACGCTGACCGCGATCTGCACGAGGAAGGCGCCGATGCCGAGCAGGATCAGGAACGCGCCGAAGCCGGCGATGATGAACCAGATCTGCAGCGACGCATCGTCGAACACGCGCAGGCGGCGGGTGACGCCCATCAAGCCGAGCACATAGAGCGGCATGAAGGCGAAGAAGAAGCCGGAGACCCAGCACCAGAACGACACCTTGCCCCAGAACGGCTCGAGCCTGAATCCGAACGCTTTCGGGAACCAGTAGCCCATGCCGGCGAACAGGCCGAACAACACGCCGCCGATGATGACGTTGTGGAAGTGCGCGACCAGGAACAGGCTGTTGTGCAGCACGAAGTCGGCCGGCGGCACCGCGAGCAACACGCCGGTCATGCCGCCGACCACGAAGGTCAGCATGAAGGCGATGGTCCACATCATCGGTAGCTCGAAGCGGATGCGGCCCCGATACATCGTGAACAGCCAGTTGAACATCTTCGCGCCCGTCGGGATCGAGATGATCATCGTGGTGATGCCGAAGAACGAGTTGACGCTGGCGCCCGAGCCCATCGTGAAAAAGTGATGCAGCCAGACCAGGTACGACAGGATGGTGATGACGACGGTAGCGTAGACCATCGAGGTGTAGCCGAACAGGCGCTTGCCGGAGAAGGTCGAGGTCACCTCCGAGAAGATGCCGAAGGCCGGCAGAACCAGGATGTAGACCTCGGGATGACCCCAGATCCAGATCAGGTTCACGTACATCATCGGGCTGCCGCCAAAATCGTTCGTGAAGAAATTGGTGCCGACGTAGCGGTCGAGCGAGAGCAGCGCGAGCACGACGGTCAGCACCGGGAACGAGGCGACGATCAGCACGTTCGTGCACAGCGAGGTCCAGGTGAACACCGGCATCCGCATCATGGTCATGCCGGGCGCGCGCAGCTTGACGATGGTGCAGATCAGATTGATGCCCGAGAGCGTGGTGCCGACGCCCGCGACCTGCAGGCCCCAGATGTAATAGTCGACGCCGACATCGGGACTGTAGCCGATATTGGAGAGCGGCGGATAAGCGAGCCAGCCGGTGCGGGCGAACTCGCCGATGAACAGCGAGGCCATGACCAGCACGGCGCCACCGACCGTCATCCAGAAGCTGAAATTGTTGAGGAACGGGAACGAAACGTCGCGGGCGCCGATCTGCAGCGGCACGACGTAGTTCATGAGGCCGGTGACCAGCGGCATCGCCACGAAGAAGATCATGATCACGCCGTGGGCGGTAAAGATCTGGTCGTAGTGGTGGGCGTTGAGATAACCCTCTGAGCCGCCGAAGGCGATCGCCTGCTGCGCGCGCATCATGATGGCGTCGGCAAAGCCACGCAGCAGCATCACGATGCCGAGGATCATGTACATGATGCCGATGCGCTTGTGGTCGACGGTGGTGAACCATTCGCGCCAGAGGTAGCCCCAGAGGCGGAAATAAGTCAGCGCGCCGAACAGCGCGAGGCCGCCGGTTGCGACCACGGCGAAGGTGCCGACGACGATCGGCTCGTGCAGCGGCAGCGATTCCAGCGTGAGCCGGCCGAAGATGAGCTTGATGAGATCAGGACTGGGCATGTGTGTTCTCTTGCGAGCTCTCTTTAGGAGTCTGACTTCGGACGCTGTCCGAGGAAGAAGGATGTCGAGGATTTCAGCGGCGCGAAGGTCGGCCGCTTCAGGCCGGCGCCGGTGAGCGGCGCGGCGTCGAGCGGCGCCTTGATGGCCGCGGTGGTCTGTCCCTGCGGCGCGTCGGGTGTGCAGGTGCCGACGACGAAGGCGGGCTCGGGGCCGAGCGCGGTGCCGCGGCGGGCATATTTGTCGTAGGCGAGCGGCAGCGTGTTGTTGAGGCCTTCGTGGCCGAGGCCGCCCTTGGCGTCGATCGCCATCATCTCGCTCATGCACATCTTGCCGGCTTCGACGCACATGTTGAGGATGGCGCGGTAGAGATCGACATCGACATTGCCATAGCGGCGCACCGGCTCGTTCTGGCTCGGCTTTTCAAGCTGCAGATATTCGCCGCGACCGAGCGAGCCGCCGGTGGACTTGGCGCGCGCGACCCAGTCGTCGAAATTTTTGTCGTCCAAACCGTGGAAGGCGAAGTGCATGCCGGAGAAGCCGGCGCCGCTGTAATTTGCCGAAAAGCCCTTGTAGGTGCCGGCGTGGTTGACCACGGCGTGCAGCTTGGTCTCCATGCCCGGCATCGCATAGATCTGGCCGGCGAGCGCGGGGATGTAGAACGAGTTCATCACGGTGGACGCCGTGATGCGGAAGTTGATCGGGCGGTCGACGGGCGCTGCGAGCTCGTTGACGGTGGCGATGCCGTAATCGGGATAGATGAAGAGCCACTTCCAATCGAGCGCGACGACGTCGACCTCGAGCGGTGCGCGCCCCTTGTCCACGGGACGTTCGGCGGCGATGCGGCCGAGCGATCGGTAGGGATCGAGCAGATGCGTGCCCATCCAGGTCAGCGCGCCCAGGCAAACGATGATGAGAAGCGGCGCCGACCAGATCACCAGCTCGAGCTTGGTCGAGTGATCCCATTCCGGCTCGTAGCGCGCCGCCGTGTTGGACTGGCGGTAGCGCCAGGCGAACACGGCCGTGAGCACCATGACCGGCACCACGATCAGCAGCATCAGGACGGTGGAGATGATGACGAGGTCGCGCTGCTGGGCCGCGATATCGCCGGCCGGCGCCAGCACGATGAAGTTGCAGCCGCTGAGGGCAACCGCCAAAGGTAGCAGCGCCAGGATCTTGAGACGGGACAAGGGCAGGCTCTTTGAGAATGAGTTTCTATTGCAGGACCAAGGCCTAGCTGCGGCGCAGCAATCCGGACATTGGACAATTTGTCCAATGTTGCAGTGCGGCATCGTAGGTCACAGAGGGCAGGCTGCCGGGTCACTGTCCGGGCAGTCGCGGTGCAATTTCAGGGACTTGAAGAGCGCAAAATGGCGATGGCACAGACCCCGGCAGTGGGCATGAATTCAGGCCAGCTTGGTCACGACCAGGCCAATCCGGGCGATATCGCCATCGGCGTCATCATCGGGCGCACGTCGGAATTCTTCGACTTCTTCGTCTATGCGATCGCGTCCGTGATCGTGTTCCCGCGGCTGGTCTTCCCGTTCGCCAGCGAACTGACCGGCACGCTCTATTCCTTCGCGGTCTTCGCGCTCGCCTTCATCGCACGTCCGGTCGGCACCGTGCTGTTCATGACCATCGACCGCCGCTACGGCAAAAGCGCAAAGCTGATTCTGGCGTTGTTCCTGCTGGGCACCGCGACCGTCGCGCTCGCCTTCTTGCCCGGCTACGCCGAGATCGGCGCCGCCGCGATCTGGCTGCTGGCGCTGGCACGCGCTGCGCAAGGTCTCGCCTGGGGTGGCGCCTGGGACGGGCTCGCCTCGCTGCTCGCGCTCAATGCCCCGCCGGAAAAGCGCGGCTGGTACGCGATGGTGCCGCAGCTCGGTGCACCGCTCGGCCTGATCGTGGCGAGTGCGCTGTTCGCCTATTTCGCCGGCAATCTCTCGGCCGAAGACTTCTTCGACTGGGGCTGGCGCTATCCGTTCTTCGTCGCCTTCGCCATCAACGTCGTGGCGCTGTTCGCGCGGCTGCGCATGGTGGCGACGCCGGAATATGCCTCGCTGTTCGAGAGCCGCGATCTGCAACCGGCGCGTATCTCCACCACCGTCGCCCATGAAGGCCACAACATCCTGCTCGGTGCCTTCGCGCCGCTGGCGAGCTTTGCGCTGTTCCACATGGTGACGGTGTTCCCGCTGTCCTGGGTGTTTTTGTTCACCCGCGAGAGCCCGGTGAAATTTCTGATCATCGAGATGGTCGGTGCTGTCTTCGGTGTCGCGGCGATCGTCGCCTCCGGCATGATCGCCGACCGCGTCGGGCGAAAGTCGCTGTTGATGGGATCGGCGATCGCGATCGCGATCTACAGCGGTTTTGCCCCGCAACTGCTCGATGCCGGCGAGTTCGGCGAAACCATCTACATGGTCATCGGCTTTATCCTGCTCGGCCTGTCCTTCGGCCAGTCGTCAGGCGCGATTGCCTCCAATTTCAAGCAGGTCTATCGCTACACGGCCTCCGCGCTGACCTCAGACATGGCGTGGCTGTTCGGCGCCGGCTTCGCACCGCTCGCCGCGCTTTTGCTAGCAACGAACCTCGGCGTCATCGCCTCTGGCGCCTATCTGCTCTCGGGTGCGATCTGGACGATCTTTGCGCTGTGGCTGAGCGGGCTGCGCGAGAGCGTGGAGTAGCAACGGGCTCCGCTCTTGTAGGGTGGGCAAAGGCGCGGAGCGCCGTGCCCACCGTCTTTCCCCGATCTCGGCAGAAGTGGTGGGCACGCCAGCGGTCGCGCTTCGCGCGCTCGGTGGCTTTGCCCACCCTACAAGATCAGTCCACCACGATCTTGACGCGGTCGCGGACCTTCACCTGGCCCTTCGCATCCAGCCCGTTCAGCACGCGAAAGCGCTCGGCCGGATGGTCGACGCCGGCCATGCGGTGGGCCAGCGATTCCACGGTGTCGCCGGGCTGCACGGTGATCACCTTGATGCGCAGCGGGCGCGCGGCCTGGATTTCTTCCAGCGTCAGGCGGCGGAACGAGCCGACCGTCTCGCGCGCATTGCGCTCGCTCTCGGTGCTCTTCTGGCGGCTCGCGAAGATGAAACGGTAGACGTCGCTGCCGAAGCGCAGCGCATAGACCTTGAATTGCCACTGGTCGCCCTTGGCTGTGACTGACGCCGCCGGGAAACCGTTGATGGTGATGTCCTCGGTCGAGGCCTTGTCGACACCTTCCATCCAGCCCGAATTGAGATAGTCGCCGAGCGACTGCTCCGCCGGCACGCGCACCACGTCGAAGCGCATCGCCTGCGAGCCGCCTTCGCGCACGCCGATCACCGCCTGCGCGGTGTTGTCGAGCGTAAAATTGTCCGGCGCCTGGAAGGTGAAGCCCAGCTTTGGATGCAGGAACCGGCGCCCGCGCACAAAACCTTCGCTGGGATCCTCGCCGAACACGATGTTGTCGATCGCCGTCAGGTACGTCTCGCGGTCACGCTCGGCGCCTTCGGGCGCCGCATATTGCCGCGCAATCGTCTGTGCGTTCTGCACGCGCTCGGGCGTTGCCGGATGCGACGAGGTGAAATCCTGCGCGCGGGGATCGAGCGAGGCCTTGCCGGCCTTGAGCGCCGCATTGCGCTCCATCGCAGAAAGGAAGCGCGACGCGCCATAAGGATCGAAATGCGCACGCGCGGCAATGCCGACGCCGATGCCGTCGGCCTCGAACTCCTGCTTGCGCGAGAAGCTCGCCATGGTGAGTTTTGTCTTGGCGAGCGCGAGCGCGGTGAGATCGGGGTCGTTGCTCATGTCTGTCACCACGCGGGTGACGATTGCGGCCTGGCGCGCCTGGTCCTCGCGCATCGCGGCGTGTTTTGAGATCACATGCGCCATCTCGTGGCTGAGCACGGAAGACAATTCGGAGGTGTCGCTCGCCAGCGCCAGCAAGCCGCGCGTGACATAGAGCTGGCCGTTCGGCAGCGCGAAGGCGTTGACCGCACCGGAATTGAGGATGGTGACCTTGTAGCCCTGATCTGGACGGTCGGACGCCGCGACCAGGCGGTCGACGGTTTTGGAGACCAGCGCCTCCAGACGCGGGTCGTCATAGGCGCCGCCGTAATTGGCGAGGATTCGCTCGTGCTCGCGTTCGGTCGCAGGCGTCTGCGCCACCGCCGGCTTCGGCTTGGGCATGATGACTGACGGTGCCGAGGTCTGGAACCGGCCCATGTCGCCACAGCCGGCGAGGGTGGCCCCCAGCAACAGGCACAGCACGGCCGGCGCAGCCCGAAGGCCGCGGGGGTGACCCGTCTGACGTCCTAGTTCCCCATTCACGTCGCTTACTCGTCGTGCCTAGCCGCGGCTCATGGCCGGCTAATTCGCGCCCAGTAACTCAACTTGTCCCACCCGGAGCACGTCGATCCGCGGCCCGGCATTCCCTTCGACCCAACCCCGCACTCGAATCCGCCGATTCTCCAGTGACTTAGGGGCTATACCAGCGCCCTCGAACGCTGTGACCATGCGCCTTGAAATAGTCACCGCGAAGCCGCGTGTCCAGTTCCGCCCGAAATTGAGATAAGTCGTTGCCCCGGCTTGCCGGACGGACAGGACTTTCCCCTCCACCACCACAAAGCGCCCCATCCCGGCCAAAATATCGTCCGGACTTTCCGCGTTTTTTATGGCCGATGGGTCAGCCCAATTTCCCTTTTTTGACCGCCGCGCCTCGGCCTCGGCGCCCAAGAGGGCGGCCGCGCACTCCTTGTCGGCGATTTCGCCTGACACCAGCGCCTCGCCCCGGGCGAGCAGCAGGGCCTGCGCCGGCGTGTCGTTGCCGGCGACGAAGACCAGCGCGACCTGCCGGCCGTAGCGGTCCGGCGTGTCGTCCTTTCCGCTCAGCGTGACGTCGCGACCCACCAGCAACGCGGTAAGCGCCTGCTTCGTCGTCGCGACCGGCTCGATCCCGCTCAGCCGCACCTCGCGGCCGTCGTCGAGACGCAAGCTGCGCGCGTCGGTGACGGCCGCCACGCGTCCTTCGCCCTGCGTCTCGAACTGGCACGCGCCCGCGCGTGCCGCGCCGTGAGACGCGAACAGCAGCGACGCCGCGACGAGGAGGGTAACCGGCTGCTTCACGTTCCCCGCAAAACTTGCGCTATGCTCAACCCCAAGAGGAAACCGGCTTCACGAGCAAAGGGCAAGGGAAACGAGGAGGGGATCGAGATGGGGATCGAGATCAACGGCATCGCGCATATTTTCCTGACCGCGTCCAATTTCGAGCGGTCGCGCGAGTTCTACCGCAAGCTGCTGCCGTTCCTCGGGCTGACACCCGTCATCGACATCGAGACGACCTTCTACTGCGTCGGTGGCCGCACGGCAGTCGGCATCTCCGCGCCGGCGCCGGAGCATGCGGGTGCGGCCTTCGAGCAAAAGCGCGTCGGGCTGCATCATCTCTGCTTCCGCGCACGCGAGCGCACCGATGTCGACGAGCTGCATCGCTTCGTCACCACTCTCGGTGCAAACGTCATTCGCGCGCCGCGCGAGGACAAATGGGCGCCGGGCTATTATTCGCTGCTGTTCGAAGACCCCGATGGCATCCGGCTCGAGCTCAATCACGTGCCGGGCAAGGGATTGCTGGCGTAGCGCGTCGTCACACACTCCGTCATTGCGAGGAGCCCTTGCGACGAAGCAATCCAGAGTCCCTCCGCGGATGCATTTCTGGATTGCTTCGCTTCGCTCGCAATGACGGTTTGGACAAATCATTCCGCTTTGCGGAAAACATGCGCGCAGACGCTGCGCGCGTGCCTGACTTGCTGCGCTCTCGCGCATGCGGCATGATCGCGGCAAGACCAATAACCAAGCCGCCATCAGAGCACGGCGCGATAAGGGAGTTTTTACGATGAAAAGAATTTTGTCCGGCATGGTCGCCGCCGCGTTTGCGCTCGGTGCAAGCGCCGCGCAGGCGCAGGACAAGCCGCCGCTGAAGCTCGGCGGCATTCTGGACATGTCGAGCCTCTATGCCGACATCACCGGCGCCGGCAGCGAGACTGCGGCCAAGATGGCAGCGGAAGACTTTGGCGGCGAGGTGCTGGGGCGCAAGATCCAGATCATCGCGGCCGATCATCTCAACAAGGCCGACAATGCGGCGAACATCGCTCGCGACATGTTCGACAATCAGGGTGTCGAGATGCTGTTCGACATCGCGGCCTCCGCCACCGCGCTGGCGGGCGGTGAGATTGCCAAGGCGCGCAACAAGATCGTCATCTTCAACGGCCCCGGCTCGATCCGCCTCACCAACGAGGCCTGCGGTCCCCTGACCGTGCACTACGTGTTCGATACTTTTGCGCAGGCCAACGTGACGGGCCTTGCTGCGGTGAAGTCGGGTCTCGACACCTGGTTCTTCCTGACCGCCGACTACGCCTTCGGCCAGGATCTGGAGAAGGACACCAGCAACGTCGTGACCAAGACCGGCGGCAAGGTGCTCGGCAACGTCCGTCATCCCCTCAACACGTCGGACTTCTCGTCCTTCCTGCTCCAGGCGCAGGCCTCCAAGGCCAAGGTGATCGGGCTTGCCAATGCCGGCGGCGACACCGTCAACGCCATCAAGCAGTCGGCCGAGTTCGGCATCATGAAAGGCGGTCAAAAGATCTCGCCGCTGCTCGCCTTCGTCACCGACATCGATTCGATCGGGCTCGAGACCGCGCAGGGATTGCTACTGGCCGAAGCCTTCTACTGGGATCTCAATGACGACACGCGCGCGTTCGCAAAACGCTTCCAGGAGCGCATGAAGCGGCCGCCGACCTCGGCGCAGGCCGGCGTCTATTCTTCCGTCACGCACTACCTGAAAGCGGTGAAGGCGGCCGGCACGACCGATGCCGCCGCGGTCATGAAGGTGATGAAGGAAACGCCGATCAACGACTTTTTCGCCAAGAATGGCAAGATCCGCGAGGACGGCCGCATGATCCACGACATGTATCTGTTCGAGGTGAAGAAGCCGTCGGAATCGAAAGGCCGCTGGGACGACTACAAGCTGCTGGCGACTGTGGCCGGCAACGAGGCGTTCCAGTCGCTGGAGCAGTCGCGCTGCCCGCTGGTGAAGAAGTGACGGCGTGAGCCGTCGTGGCGACACGCCGGCCCAACAACCGGTCGTCATCCCGGGACGCGACGCAAGTCGCGAACCCCAATGCGCAATTGCGCATTGTGGGATCCATCGGGCCGCAGTGACTGTTGAGAAATGGATTCCGGGCTCGCGCCAAGAGGCGCGCCCCGGAATGACGATGTGAGAGATCGAGACCAAAACCGAGGAACACACCCCATGAGCAACGAAATGGTCCTGCAAAAGCTCGAAGGCGGGCTGCTCACCATCACCATGAACCGGCCGGAGCGGAAGAACGCGCTGAACCCGGATATGGTGCGCGGGCTGGTCGAGGCGGCGCGGCGCGCGGCTGATGATCCGGAGGTGCGCGCCGTGCTGTTCAAGGGGGCGGGCGGCTCGTTCTGCGTCGGCGGCGACGTTAAGTCGATGGCCGAGGGCCGCGCGCCGCTGCCGTTCGAGCAGAAGCTCGCAAATCTGCGTCGCGGCATGGAGGTCTCGCGCATCCTGCACCAGATGCCAAAGCCCGTGGTGGCGCAGCTCGACGGTGCGGCGGCCGGCGCCGGCCTCTCGATGGCGCTGTCCTGCGATCTCCGCATCGCCAGCGAGTCCTGCAAGATCACCACTGCTTTCGCAAAAGTCGGCTTCTCCGGCGACTATGGCGGCACCTATTTCCTCACCCAGCTCCTCGGCAGCGCGCGGGCACGCGAGCTCTATCTGATGTCGCCGGTGCTGACGGCGAAGGAGGCGCACGCGATCGGCATGGTGACAAAAGTCGTGCCCGATGCCGAGATCGATACCGCCGCGCACGAGCTCGCGCTGTCACTGGCGCAGGGCCCGTCGATCGCGCTTGGCTTCATCAAGCGCAACATCAACAATGCCGAGCATCTCGCGCTCGAAGATTGTTTTGACGGCGAGGCGATCCATCACACCCGCTGCGGCGATACCGCCGACCACAAGGAAGCGGCAAAAGCCTTCGTCGAGAAGCGCAAGCCGGCCTTCAGAGGCGAATGATCATGGCCTCGTATATGCGCTTGCGGCAGATCTGCCTGGTCGCGCCGCAGCTCGAGCCTGTGATCTCCGACATCGCCGCAATCATGGGGCTCGCCGTCTGCTATCGCGACGGCAATGTCGCAAAATACGGCCTGGAGAACGCACTGCTCCCGGTGGACACGATCTTGCTGGAGGTGGTGGCCCCCTTCAAGGACGGCACCACGGCCGGCCGCTTCATCGAAAAGACCGGCGGTCGCGGCGGCTATATGGCGATTTTCTGCTGTAACGATCCCGACGAGCGCGGCCGCAATGCCAACGCGATGGGTGTGCGCACCGCGAACGTGATCGACCACGCGCCCTATCACGGCGTCCAGCTCCATCCGCGCGACTGCCGCGCCGCCTTCATCGAGTTCAACCACACCGACGGCAGCGACGACATTTTGGGCCCTTATCCGCCCGCGGGGCCGGACTGGCAAAAGTTCATCACCAAGGAGACGACCCAGGCTCTGACTGCGGTCGAGATGCAGAGCCCGGACCCGCAAGGGTTGGCCGAGCATTGGGGCAAGATCGTCGGTACGGCTGCAACGAGGGTCGGCGATGGCGCGGAACTGAAGCTCCCGAACGCCACCTTCCGCTTCGTGAAGGGCGGAAGCGAGATCATGAGCGGGCTGGAGTTTCGGGTGACCGATACGGCGCGTGTGCTGCACGCGGCGAAGGCCAGGGGGCATGCGGTGGCGGGCAACGAGTTTCTGCTGGGTGGCGTGACGTTCCGGCTTGTTGCTTAACTTCTTGCCTTGGTCGCTCTCAATCCGTCATCCTGAGGTGCGAACCATGCGACGCAACGCGTCGCGTGGAGAGCCTCGAAGGATGAGCGGCCGGGGTATTGCCACAGCCGGGCTGTCGCCCTTCGAGGGCCGCTGAAGAAGCGGCCGCCTCAGGGTGACGGATTGAGATAAGAGCAAGGGTTCAGCATGCCGCATCCGCTCGACAGCTTCTTCGCACCCGCCAGCATCGCATTGATCGGCGCCTCGCGCGATCACGAGAAGATTCCGGGGCGGCTGCTGTCGATGCTGCGGAAGAACGAGTATCCCGGACACATCTACCCGGTGAACCCGAACTACAGCGATATCGACGGTATCGCCTGCTACAAATCAGTCGCCGAGATCGGCGCGCCGATCGATCTTGCCGTCATCATCATCCCGGCCCGTGCGGTGCTGTCAGCACTCGAGCAATGCGCTGCGGCCGGCGTCAAGAACGCCGTCATCATCTCCTCCGGCTTTGCGGAGGAGGGCGGCGACAGCGCGGCGATGCAGGATGCGATCGCCGGTCTCGCCAAACGCACGGGCATGCGCATCTCCGGCCCCAACGCCGAAGGCTTTTTCAGCCAGATGCAGCGAGTGGCGGCAACGTTCAGCCCGGCGGTGGACGTCAAGCCGGGCGTGGTGCCGCTGGTCGCGACCAAAAGAAGGATCGGCATCGTCGCGCAGAGCGGCGGCATCGGTTTTGCCTATTACCATCGCGCCAAGGCGCTCGGCGTCGCCGTGAGCTACGTGGTCAGCGCCGGCAACGAGTCCGATCTCGGCGCCGGTGAATTCCTGGACTACATGGTGCAGGACGCCTCGACCGACGTGATCCTGCTGTTCATCGAGGGCATCCGCGACGTCGAGAAATTTCTTGCCGCCGCGCGCCGCGCGGCCGAGTTGAAGAAGCCCATCATCGTCACAAAGGTCGGCCGCTCCGGCGCTGGCGAGCGCGCCGCGGCCTCGCACACCGCGAGCATGGCCGGCTGGTCGGCGGCCTATGACGCGGTCTTCGCAAAATATGGCTTTATCGTCTCCAACGATCTCGACGAAGCCCTGACCGTCGCCGCGGTGCTCGCCAGCAATCCGCTGCCAAAGGGCGATCGCGTCGCTGTGGTCACCGTGTCCGGCGGTGCGGGCATCTGGGGCGCGGACGCCGTGGCGCTGCGCGGTTTGCAGGTTCCGGAGCTGTCCGAGCCAATCCAGGCCGGGATCAAGGCGCTGATGCCGTCCTATGGCTCGGCGCGCAACCCCATCGATGTCACCGCGCAGGGCGTGACCTCGGGTGGGCTGCAGAAGAGCGTCGACCTTCTCACGGCCTCTGACGATGTCGATGCGATCCTGGTCGTACTGTCGCTGTCGAGCGAGGTGCGGATGCCCTTCAAGGAGGCGGAGCTCAAGCCGGTGCTGTCGGCGCAGCGCATGCCGGTGGTGTTCTACTCCTACACGGTGCCCTCGGATTTCGCGCGGCGCGAGCTTGCCAAGTCCGGCGTCGTCGTGCTCTCAGGCCTCACTCATGTCGGTGTCGCCCTGCGTCAGCTCGTCGACTATGCGCGGTTCGAACTGCCAAGACCCGCCCACGATACGCGGCTGCCGCCGCGCGATCTGTCGACGCATCTGAAGTCGCCGGCTCTGTCGGAGGCCGACAGCAAGGCGCTGCTTCGCGCCGCCGGCATTGCGTTGCCGGACGAAGTGCTGGTCATGGATAAGAGCGGTCTCGATGAGGCGATTGCCCGCGTCAGCTTTCCTCTCGCGATGAAGGTCCAGTCGCCTGACATCGCGCACAAGAGTGAGGTCGGCGGCGTGCGCGTCAACGTCACGACCAAGGGCGAAGTATTCCTGGCGTTCGAATCGCTCCTGAACAATGCGCGCAAGCATCGGCCGGATGCCAGCATCCAGGGCGTGCTGCTCGCGCCGATGGCGAAGAAGGGCGTCGAGATCATCGTCGGCACGATGACGGACGCAACGTTCGGGCCGATGGTGATGGTGGGCCTCGGCGGCATCACCACAGAGCTGTTTCGCGACGTCGTCTACCGGCCCGCGCCGGTGAGCGCAGAGGAGGCGGGCGCGATGCTGTCGGGGTTGAAGGCCGCGCCGTTGCTCAACGGGTTTCGCGGGGCGGCGAAGGCGGATGTTTGCGCGCTGGCGCGATTGATTGCGGATGTGTCAGTGCTGGCGGCGCGGCATGCAAGGGAGATCGCGGAGATCGAGCTCAACCCGGTGCTCGTGCATGGCGAAGGGCAGGGTGTGACGATCGTCGATGCGCTGGTGGTGGGAAGGAAGTAGCGGCCATCATCACCGCTGTCGTCCTGGACAAGCGAGCAGAGCGAGCGCCGATCCAGGACCCATTACCCAAGGGAGTAGTTTGGCGACGACTCGTGGTTACCAGAGTCGCGCCGCAACCTCTCCCTGGGGTAATGGGTCCTGGCTTTCGCCAGGACGACCAGCGAGTGCGAGGTAGCAGCGGGCCTCACCGCCCCTTAAAGTTCGCCGCCCGCCGCTCTTCCGTGGCCTTCACGCCTTCCTTGAAATCTTCCGTGGCGCGCAGCCGGGTCTGCTCGGCGAGCTCGTGGTTGGTTGCCGCCATCACGCGATCGGCCAGTCCCGCGCGCATCGTGGCGCGCGTCGACAACAGGCCGAGCGGGGAGCATTCGGCGATTTCGCCGGCGAGCTTCATCGCGGTTGATTTCACCTGGTCCTGCGGCACCAGCTCGTTGGCGAGGCCCCATTTATAGGCTTCTTCGCCGGTGACGCGGCGGCTGGTGTAGAACATCAGCTCGGCATTGTTCTTGCCGATCAGTTCGGGGAGCGTCGTCGTCAGACCAAAGCCTGGATGGAAGCCGAGCTTCGTGAAATTCGCGGAGAAGCGCGCTTCGGGGCAGGTAACGCGGAAATCCGCCGACACCGCAAGCCCGAGCCCGCCGCCGATGGCTGCGCCCTGCACGGCGGCGACGATCGGTTTCTTGGCGCGGAAGATGCGCACGGCCTGGATGTAGAGATGGTTGATCGGGCCGAGGCTGTCGGCCGGATCGCCCTTGGCCTTCTTTTCGGCCTCCTGGGCTTCCTGCGCCTGCCGTGCGGGATCGCCAAAGTTGGCGCCGGCACAGAACGCCTTGCCTTGTGCTGACAGCACGGAGGCGCGGATCTCGATGTCGCGATCGAACTCGTCGAGCGCATCGGCGATCTGGTTGATCAGGGAGATGTCGAAGAAGTTGAGCGGGGGCCTGCGGATCTCGATGGTGCCGACATGCCCGACCTTCTCGACGCCGATATCTTTGTAAGTGCTCATGATGATCCTCGAAACTTTAGCGCAGGCCCAGTCCGCGGGCGATGATGCCGCGGAGCACTTCTGTCGTACCGCCCTGGATGGTGAGTTTCGGCGCGGTCTTGATGGCGAAATCGAGCTGCCGCTCCAGCGTCTCGCGATTGGTCGCGGTCTCCTCGACGAAAGCGGCGAGATCGCGCACGCGATGGGGCAATTGCTGCTCCCACACCGTGCCGATGTCCTTGACGATGGACGCTTCCACCACCGGCTCCTTGCCAGCCTGGAGCATGCCGGCAACCGACACCGACATACGCCGCATGGTGTGGAGCTGCGCGACGAGGCGGCCGATGCCTTCGGCGCTGCGGGTGTCAGGATTTGGACCGACCGCACGGACGAGCTCGGTCAGCACGTAATAGGTCTCCAGGAAGCGTTCGGGGCCCGAACGCTCATAGGCGAGCTCCGATGTTGCCTGCTTCCAGGCGCCGTCGACCTCGCCGAGCACGTGGTCTTCAGGCACGAAGAAGTCGGTGAATACGACCTCGTTGAACTCGTACTGGCCGGTGATCTGGCCGATCGGATTCACCTGAATGCCCGGCTGTTTCATCTTGACCAAGAACTGCGTCAGGCCGTGACGGCGGTTTTCCTTGGTCGGCGGCGAGGTCCGGAAGATCGCGATCATGTAATCGGCGATATGCGCCGATGAAGTCCAGATCTTCGTGCCATTGATGAGATAGCCGCCGTCGGTCTTGGTTGCGCGCGTCTTGGCGGCGAACAGGTCGGAGCCGGAGTTCGGCTCGCTCATGCCGATGGCAAAGCAGATCTCCCCGCGGCAGATCCGCGGCAGGATGTCCATCTTGATGTGCTCGGGCGCGTATTTGATCAGCACCGGCCCGCTCTGGCGATCGGCGACGAAGAAGCGCCGCGTCGGCGCGTTCGCCACGCGCATCTCCTCGGTCACCACATAACGCTCGAGGAACGAGCGCTCCTGGCCGCCATATTTCTTCGGCCAGGTCATGCCGAGCCAGCCTTTTGCGCCGACGCGACGCGAAAATTCCGGCGCGTCGGTGTCCTCGCGGTTGGGCTTGTGCGGATCGAAGGTGCCGGCGGCGATCTCTTCGGCGAGGAAGGCACGCACTTCCTTGCGCAATTGCTCGCACTTTTCCGGCAGGCGGATCGGATCGAAACGGAGGGCAGCGGTCATTGTTGTCTCGTCCTTCTCAGCGCGAAGCGACCAGCGGCCACAATTCGTCGGCGCCGCGATTTGCGACCAGTCTGCCGAGCTCGACGGCCCAATGGCTCTCGGAGCCAAAATCGTCGCGCCAGGCGAGCGCGCGCAGCGAGTAGCGGTGCAGAATGTGCTCGCTGGTGAAGCCGATGGCGCCATGCACCTGGTGGGCGATGGCGCCGCCCTTCTCGGCCGCTTCGGCGCAGCGGATCTTTGCCGAGGCTGCTTCGAGGAACACTTCGTCGTTGAAGGCGGAGGCGTTCGCGATCGCGTCGGCCGCTGATGTCGCAGCCGCAAGCGCTGCGGCGGATTCGCCGGCAAGGCGTGCGAGGTTGTGCTGCACGGCCTGGAATTTCGAGATCTTCTTCTCGAAGGCGACGCGCTCGTTGGAGTAGCGTACGGTGATGTCGAGCATCGATTCCAGCGCGCCGGCGATCTGCAGGCTGCGGGCGACGCCACCCATCAGCATCAGTTGCGCCTGGTCGAAGCCTTTTGGCGCCGGCTTGATCGTGATGGCGTGAGCCTTGTCCAGCGTCACGATATCGCTGTTGTCGTAGCCGACATTGAGGCCGCCCTCGATGCGTGCCTTGCTTGCGTCGACCAGCGCGATCGACACGCCGCCGCTGCCGTGGGCCAGCACCGCAAAATGCTTTGCGGCCTTGCCGAAAGGCACACTGCGCGCACGACCGGAGAGCGAGCCGTCGGCGTTCAGCGTGATCTTGTCCTTCGGGCTCGCCGGCAGCACCGTCATCTCGCCGCCGGGCGAGGAAATCTTGGCTTGCGCGAGCAGCCAGCCCGCAAGCATGGTTTCGGCCAGGGGAACCGCGACCGCGAAGCGGCCGGCGGCGTTCAGCAGCGCAAAGCCGTCGGCGAGGTCCGCGCCCGAACCGCCGCAATCTTCCGGTACCCATGAGAGGGGCAGGCCGGCATCGCTCAGCGCCTGCCACAGTGGCGCTTTCCAGGCGTCCTTCTTGTCGTGATTGATGGTTTGCGGATCGGCGAGATCGGCGAAGATTTTCTCCGCGGTCTCGACGATGATGTTGTCACTCTCCGCCACAGCGTTCCCCGTATTTTGCCATTGGCGCGTCCGTCTTGCGGACAGAGGCGCGGTCTCTTCTTGCGCCCGATGATCGGAAAAAGCCATGGTCCTGACAAGCGCTGTTCGCAAGCCCATCTGCGGCGGCGGCATGGGACAGGACTAATTCCGCTTAGCGGAGTATGGTCGATTTGCAGGGCTCGCCAAACTCGCTAAACAGGCGCCTGCAACTTGAAAACAAGAGAGGAAATCCGGATGGCTAAGGACGGCTTGTGCGCAATCGTGACGGGGTCCGCATCCGGTCTTGGAGCAGCGACCGCAGAGATTCTCAGCAAGGGTGGCGCGCGGCTCGTCATCAACTATTCGTCGAGCAAGAACGAGGCGGAGGCGACCGCAGAAGCCTGTCGCAAGGCGGGCGCGGCAGAGGTGCTGATCGCGCAGGGCGACGTCTCGAAGGACGAGGATTGCCGCAGGATCGTCGCGGCGGCCGCCGCCTGGGGCCGGCTCGACGTGCTCGTCAACAATGCCGGCACCACCAAGCATGTCGCACACGCCAATCTCGACGGGCTTTCGTCGGAAGATTTCCAGCGGCTCTATGGCGTCAACACCATCGGTCCGTTCCAGATGGTGCGCGCGGCGCGCAGCCTTTTGGAAGCGGGCGCGAAAGCTTCGGGCCGTCCGTCGGCCGTCGTCAACGTGTCGTCGGTTGCCGGCATCAGCGGCGTCGGCTCGTCGATTGCGTATGCGGCGAGCAAGGGCGCGCTCAACACCATCACGCTGTCGCTGGCGCGCGCGCTCGCGCCGCTGATCCGCGTCAACACGGTGTGCCCCGGCTATATCGATACGCCATGGTTCACCAAGGGGCGCGGCGAGGACGGGGCCAAGCAGGTGCGCGATGGCGTGGTGGCGAAGGTGCCGCTCAGGGTTGCCTCAAGCGCTGATGACATCGCGCAGCTCGTCTGCTTCCTGGCGACGCCCGCGTCCAGCAACATGACGGGCGAGATCGTGCGCATGGATGCGGGGCTGCATCTGGTGACGTGAGCGCGTCGTCGGTGCGGCAAAGCAGGTGTCGTCCCGGCCTAGTGCGCAATTGCGCACGGGGGCCGGGACCCGTAACCCCAGGGAGGAGTTGCGGCGCGAGACTGGTGACTACGAGTCTTCGCCAAACTACTCCCTGGGGTTATGGTCCCGGATCAGCGCTCGCTACGCTCGCTTGTCCGGGACGACGAGGGTCACCCCTTGATCACCCCACTCGCCACCAGCCGGTGCCAGATGAACAGCACCACCACCGCGCCGATGGTGGCGGTGATGAAGCCGGCGCCCTGGTCCAGGCTGTAATGGCCGATGGCCTGGCCGACCCAGGTCGCGAGGAATGCGCCGGCGATGCCGAGGACGGTGGTGAGGATGAAGCCTTGCGGATTTTTCGGTCCCGGCATCAGCCAGCGCGCGATGAGGCCGGCGATGAAGCCGACGATGATGACCCAGATGATTCCGCCCATGTCCGTGCTCCCCTTGCTCTGATCAGATCCGGCCCGAGAGTTCGTTCTCGGTCGGCAGCCGTCCGTCCGGCGTCAGATGATCGATCACCTGCGGCAGATACTGGCTGAGACCGGAAAGCAACTCGTCGCGCGAGAGGCCGCTCTGCGCCGACAGGCTCTGGATCTGGTCGGCACCGAGCGCGCTGGCGAGATCGCCGGGCGAGATCGCCTTGTTCTCGCCCTTGCCCACCCAGGTGCTGGCGGTGTCACCATGTCCGCCCTGCTGCAACTGGTTGAGGAGATCGCCGAGGCCGCCGGAGAGCACGCTGCCGGCCGCGCCGCCTGCGAGCAGGCCGCCGAGACCGCCCTTGAGAATATCGCTAAGGCCACCGCCGTCCTGGCCGCCAGCCGCGACAGTTCCGCCGCCCGCATTCGCCGGTGTCGGCGGCGGCAGCGGCGAGCGCGGCTGCGGTGCGGCACCAGGCTGACCGGCGGTCAGATGCTTGAAGGCTTTCCAGGCGAGCAGGCCGAGCAGCGCCATGGTCATCGGCGACATGCCGCCGGATTCGCCAGAACCTTTCGGGCTCGGTGTGCTCGGCCCGCGCGGGCCGTTCTGCATGCCGTTGAGGACGTCGAGTAGACCCATGGTGCTCTCCTGCCGCTGAACATGCCCCGGGCGAAAACATATGGGGCTCCCATGACGGTTACAAGGCAGACGCGGCGCAACCGGACGATGGGCAGCAGGCACGACCTTTGCTATCGATGCAGCCAGAGCCATGCAGCAGGATCTTTCGGGAGCACGACAGGTGGTGACGGATCGACCGATCGCGGTGGCCGGCGCGGGCGCCATCGGCTGTTTCGTCGGCGGCATGCTGGCGGCGCGCGGGTATCGCGTGGCGCTGCTGGTGCGGCCGCGGCTGAAGACCGAGATCGAGCGGTTCGGGCTCCGGCTGACCGATTTCGACGGCTCCGAGCAGCGTCTCTCCGCCGGACAGCTTGCGATGTCGGAAGATGCCTCAATTTTTCACAGTGTTGGCGCGGTGCTGGTCACCGTGAAAAGCGCCGACACCGCTGAGGTCGCCGACCTCATCGCAAAGCATGCGCCGCAGGATGCCGTGATCGTTTCCTTGCAAAACGGCATCGGCAATGTCGGCGTGCTGCGCGAGCGCCTGCCGGGCCGGACGGTGCTGGCGGGCATGGTGCCGTTCAACGTGATTGCGATGGGCGAGGGACGCTTTCACCGCTCGACGTCCGGCGACATCACTATCGAGGCGGATGCCAAGGGCACGGCGGCGCAGCTCTCGGTGCCGAGCCTGGCGATGCGCGCGAGCCAGAACATGGTCGGCGTGCAGCATGGCAAGCTGCTCATTAATCTGAACAATGCGCTCAGCGCGCTCTCGGATATGCCGTTGCGCGCGCAGCTCGCGAGCCGCGAATGGCGAAGATTGTTCGCCGACCAGATGGCCGAGGGCCTGGCCGTGATGACAGCGGCCGGCATCAAGCCGGTGTCGTCGACGCCGATCCCGCCGGCCTGGACGCCATTCCTGCTCAGGCTGCCCGATCCGATCTTCAACGCCATTCTGGGGCGCACGATGAAGATCGATCCAGAGGCACGCTCCTCGATGTGGCAGGATTTGAAGCAGGGCCGCAAGACCGAGATCGACTATCTCCAGGGCGCGATCATCGCGCTCGCGGAGAAGCACGGTGTCAGCGTGCCGCTGTCGCGCCGCATTGTTGCGCTGATCAGAGAGGCTGAGGAGGCGGGCAAAGGCCCGCCGAAGCTGACGCCGCAAGAGATCAGGGGCGGTGAGTGACGAGGAGATTTGCGATGAAGGTTTGCCTGATCGCGTCGATCTTGGTGGTGGCGCTCGTGAGCGCGCCTGCGTTGGTGCTCGCCGCGCCGCCGACTGTGACGCCGTCGCCCGGCTACGACAGGCGGCTGCAGGAGAGCCGCTCGGCAACGACCAGCTCACCTGCGCCGGTCAATCCGCCGACCACGGTGCGGAAGTCGAAGAAGAAGCCTGCAAGCTGAAGCGTTGCGCGTGCCGATCGATCGGTGCCGTAGGGTGGGTTAGCCTTGCGACTGCGCGAAGCGCAGTTCGCTGGGCGTAACCCACCTCTTTACTCTCCGCGGAGACAGACGTGGTGGGTTACGCCTTCGGCTAACCCACCCTACGGCAGCGTGCCTCAGCTCTTCTTCTTGCCCGACGGCGTCGTGAACAGCTTCTTCAAATCGTTCAGCCCTTCAGACAGCCGCGGCCATTCGCAGGAGAACGAGCCCTTTGCGCAATTCTTCGGCCGCGGGCGTACGTCGGTGCTTGCGGCGGGCTGCTGCTGTAATTGCTGCTGCCTTGGCCGTTCGACCGGCACCGGCACGCGCTCCGTCTCCGTGCTGCGCAGCGCGACCTGCTGGATCTGTTCCTGCTGTTGCTGCTGCTTGGCGGCGGCTTCGGCCGCCAGATGGCTGCGGCGCTGGTTGCCGAGATAGGAGGTGTAGGATTCGTCGATCTTCTTCTGCTCCTCCGGCGTCGGATTGGGGCCGGCGATGTCGAAGGTGCGGTCCTGCAGGAAGTCGTAATAGGTGTAGCCGCCACCGGGCTTGCGACGGCCGGCATATTTTGCGTTGCATTCGGCGAGCGCGGCGGTCGTCTCCGCCTTGGTCGCGGATTTCTCGGCGCGATCGGCGCAGTCCTCGAAATCGACCGGCGCGCGCTTCCACCATTGCGCATGGGCGTGCACGGGCAGCAGGACGAATCCTGCCACCAAGCCAACAGCCAACGCAGTGCTACGCGATGCGATCACGGACGACATTCACCAGATGCAAATGATATGGAACTCAACTGGAACTGAATCAGGCAAATTTTTGCCTGTTTCCCGGCAACTTGTCACCCATGGAACCCGTCTTTTTCGTGGCTGCAGTGCTGACATTTTTTGCTTGACGTGGCCGCAAGGTCACAGCCGCAACCGCCATGATGCGCATAGAGTTTGGAAAGGCTCGAAGCGGCGGGGATTTTTGGGAATGAGGTGGCCGGCATATCTCGCAGGAATCGCGCTGGTACTGTTGTCCTGCCACGCGCACGCTGCCGATGAGGACGCGCCCAACCGCAAGCCCGTGAAAGTGATAGCGGATGCGCGCCTTGCGGTCGGCAGCCAGGGAATTCTGCCGCTTTACCTGTCCAGCGACTGGACGCTGCCGCTGCCTGCGATCTCGCGCGCGGTGATCGTGCTGCATGGCCGCCTGCGGAACGCCGACGTCTATTATCAGTCGGCCACGACGGCACAATTTGCCGCAGGCGATGAGGGCAAGGCGACGCTGATGATCGTGCCGCAGTTTCTCGCGGAGATCGACATCGAGGCGCACAAGCTGCCGGCCGAGACATTGCGCTGGTCGCTCGAAGGATGGGAAGGCGGCGATACCGCGCTCGCGCCCAATCCCGTGTCGTCGTTCGAGGCGCTCGATGCGGTCCTGGCAAAACTCTCCGACCGCCGCATCTTCCCGAACCTCAAGCAGGTCGTGGTCGCCGGCCATTCTGGCGGCGGCCAGGTCGCGCAACGCTACGCCATCGCCGGCCGCGGCGAGGCGATGCTGACACGCCAGCATATCGACGTTCGCTACGTCGTCTCCAACCCGTCGTCCTACGCCTATTTCAGCAAGGAGCGGCCGGAGGCCGCGGTCGCCGCCTCCTGCCCCGGCTACAACAACTGGAAATACGGCATGGACGAGCGGCCGCCCTATCTCGCCGACGCCACGCCGGCCGCGCTCGAAGCGCGCTATGTCGAGCGCGAGGTGATCTATCTGCTCGGCACGCTCGACACCAATCCGGAGCATCCCGCGCTCGACAAGAGCTGCATGGCGAAGGCGCAAGGCCCCTATCGATACGCGCGCGGCCACGCCTACGCCGAAGCCATGGCCAAGCGCGACAAGGGCACGCCCAATCACAAGGTGTGGGATGTCGCCGGAGTCGGACACGACGCCGACAAGATGCTGACCTCGAAATGCGGGCTCGCTGCACTTTTTGACTTGCCGAGCTGCACTGCGGATCGGTGAACGTTTAACCCTGGGGGAAGAGCCAGCATGACCATCACCATCGCGGCCACGAGCGTCGCAAAGCCGCGCAAGGATCTGCTCGAGGGCTTCAAGGGCGCGCCAACCTCGGTCATTTCGGACAATCTCGCGCGGCTGCCCGGTTGCGTGGGCTTGCGCCCGTTCCACCGCGGCGGGCCGCTGCTTGGCGTTGCCTTCACGGTGCGTACGCGCCCTGGTGACAATCTCGCGATCCACAAGGCGCTGGAGATGGTCGGGCCCGACGACGTCATCGTCGTCGATGGCGGCGGCGACGAGTCCCGCGCGCTGGTCGGCGAGATCATGACCAATATCGCGCTCTACCGGGGCGCGGCGGGCTACGTCATTGACGGCGCGATCCGCGATGCCGGCGCGCTCGCGGCATCCGACTTTCCCGTCTATGCGCGCGCGGCGATCCATCGCGGGCCTTACAAGAGCGGGCCCGGCGAGATCAACGTGCCGGTCTCGGTCGGCGGTTGCGTGATCGCGCCCGGCGACATCATCGTGGGCGATGAGGATGGCGTGGTGTCGTTCCCGCAAAGCATTGCCGCAGGGCTGTTAGAGGCGGTACGTGCGCAGGTCGCGCGCGAGGAGGAGACGCTGAAGGCGATCCGCGAGGGTCGCTATCAGGGCTCGTATGGAAAATCGTGATCAGGGGAGGGCGCGTTGAGCCAGAAGGACGAATTCCACAATCTCGATAATCCCAGTGATGGCCTGTTCCGCGATCTCGCGCCCGGGCTCACGACGCGCATCTTCTCCGGCGAGCAGGCGATGCTCTCGGTGGTGACGCTGGCGCCGCATGCGGAAGGCACGCTGCATCATCATCCCGAGGAGCAATGGGGCGTGCTGCTCGAGGGTTCGGCGATCCGCGTCCAGGGCAGCGAGGAGATCCCGGTGAAGAAAGGCGATTTCTGGCGCACGCCCGGCAACGTGCCGCACACGATGCGCGCAGGTCCTGAGGGTGCGCGCGTGCTCGACATTTTCAGTCCGCCACGGCCTGAATACAAGAAGGCGGGCTCTGGCTTCGGTACGACTTAAATCGCTGCACGACAAAAACAACAGGCAGCAATCAAGGGGAGGGACGACATGGCGATCACGCGACGAACCCTGCTGGCCGCGCCGGCCGTGCTGGCGATTGGGCCGGCCTTCGCACAGGCATCGAAGATCACGCTGGTGGTGCCATTCCCGCCGGGTGGCTCGACCGACGCGCTGGCGCGGCTAATCCAGACGAACTTGCAGAGCAAGCTCGGCCGCGTCGTGATCGTCGAGAACAAGGCGGGCGCTGCCGGTGCGCTTGGCGCGGCGCAGGTCGCCAAGAGTCCGGCGGACGGCACCTCGTTCCTGGTGACCTTCGATTCCCATGCGGTGATCCCGACCATCCTCGACAAGCCGCCGGTCGATGTCGAGCGCGAGCTGGTGCCGGTCTTCCTCGTCGGCACCGCGCCCTATGTGATCGCGGCGAATGCCAGCCGGCCCTACAAGAATTTTGCCGACGTGATTGCGGCCTGCAGGCAGAGCCCGGGCGCGGTGAAATACGCGTCCGTCGGCATCGGCACGCTCGGCCATCTCGCCATGACCGTGCTCGGCAAGAAGGCCGGCGTCGAGATCATGCACGTGCCCTATCGCGGCGGCGGTCCCGCCATGAACGACGTCCTCGGCGGCCATGTCGATCTCATCGCGGGCTCGGCGGCGCTGGTTGCGGCGCAACTCGGCACTGGCTTGCTGCGCCCGATCCTGCAATTGGGCCGCGAGCGGCTGCCGAACCTTCCGGACACGCAGACCGCGATCGAAGCCGGCTTCCCCGATTTCGAGACGCTGGCCTGGTGGGGCATCTTTGCGCCCGCAGGCACGCCGGCGGACATCACCTCCGCCATGGCGAAGTCGGTGAAGGACATCCTGAGCGAGCCCGCGATCGCGGCCCAGCTCAAGGAGACCCAGCAAATGACGCTACTGCTCGAAGACGCCGCCCCCTTCAAGACCTTCTTCGACAAGCAGGTCGCCTATTGGGGCCAGGTCGTGCGCGAGAACAATATCAGGGCGTGAGCGGCGTTTTGGCCGGCCATGTGAAGATGGGCTCGTCACCGAGATGGAAATCGGGCTCGCTGTCTATTGCGTTGAATAATCATTGCCAGGCCCTCGATGGGGGGTACACTCAATAAAGGTTGAGTATTCTCGTCTCGGCTCCTCCTGGTCGAAAGCGATTTGGCCTTGATCGACGATTTTGTGCTGGCAAAGGTTGGTCCGAGTTCGGGTGTTCTCGACCTCATCTTCATTCACGGATTGACGGGGGATCTGACGCAGACATGGATGTCGCCCAGGTCCGGGGAGTCGAGCGGCGACTACTGGCCAAAATGGGTGTCTGAGGATCTGCCAGATGTGAATGTTTACGCACTGGGCTATCCGGCAAGCCTGTTCGAGAAGTGGACTATGCGCGAAATGTCTCTGTATGAGCGCGCGAAGGCAACACTCGAATATCTTGCGTCCTACAGCTTCGGAGATCGGCCTCTAGCATTTGTAGCTCACAGCCTAGGCGGGCTTCTCGTGAAGCAGCTTTTGAAGACGGGCTCGGAGTCCGTCGACGCCAGATGGCGAAAGATCGCTGAGAACATACGTTTGATCGTCTTTCTTGCTACGCCTCACACGGGGTCCAGTGTCGCTTCGGCGCTGACATTCTGTCTTCCGAGGCTAAGCTCGAAGCACGTTAACCTGCTTCGCTCGGGAGACAGCGAGCTGGATCAGCTCAACGCCACCTACCGCAAGTTGGCGCCGCAACTCGGGATTAGGACCGTGCCGTTCTATGAGATGCACAGAACTAAGCGATCAGCTTTGATCGTGGATAAGCTTTCCGCCGATCCCGGCGTCGCTGAGACGGAGTTGATTCCGGTTGATGCGGATCATGTTTCTATTTGCAAACCCGCGAACCGGCATGGTCTCGTCTATCTTAGCATAATCGGGCGTCTCTCCGATCTGCTCAAGTCCGTGGAAGGGAAGCGTACGGTTCGCCCACCCTTGTCACTACAATCTCACCGGTTGTCTCTTGCCGTCTATGGCGAGGAAGTTATCCGGGATTTCTACGTCGTTCTTCCGTTCGACGGCAAGACGGTGTTCGCGATCCCGATCGAATTTGCCGTCCAGTCGGCAATTCAAGCGAGCATTAAGAATGTCTTCGTGCATCTTGAAATCTCGGACACCCATTATCAGCATAAGCTCGTTCGCAAGCTCGACTCCTTTGCAGAGGCCCGTGACATCCGTCTGATCACAGACCAGGGAAGGACGAAACATATCGCGAGGGCGCTCTTTAGAATCCCGCATGTGCCTCCCGGTGCGGGCGTTCTCATCAATGACTTTATCTTCGCCAAGGAATCGACGATCGCGCCGTTCGATATTGATCTGCCGCTAAGGGATGCAAAGCCAGGAAAAGTTAGCGGCAAGGTCGTCTTTCGCATTCCCATCACTTTGACACTCGACGGCGAAGACGTGCAGCCATTGTCGACGACGGTCAATATCAGCTTCCGTCAGGGCGATATCCAGGATTTCAAGCACGTGAAGCGGGCGGAAAATCAAATCATCGAGGAGATGAAGGATGTAAGGCCGGCAGATGCCGTTTTCATCGGGTTCACCCGTTTCGTCAATCGGGACGGCTTCACACCCGAGGAACCGATATCCGAGGCCGATCCGGAGTCGCTGATTGCCGAGGTCGTCCGCATCACCCCTCGTGGCGTTGAGCCGAAAGGTCGAAGAAGGCGCGATCCGCATTAGCTCTTGGCAGGCAATCCCGGCCGGCAGCGAAAACGGCGATGCCGCAGAGGTGGAAGGGGCTTCCGATCCGCCGCCCGCTTTGATATGAACGGCACCAGCAACCCGCTCACGCGCGGGTTCCGCGGTCCCGTAGCTCAGCCGGATAGAGCGACGGTTTCCTAAACCGTAGGTCGCATGTTCGAGTCATGCCGGGATCGCCAGTTTTTTCGGGGCACGCTGATCGAAGAATTCGGCAACCTCCGCAGCTCATCATTCGATCCGAACCCAAACGCCGTTGGCTGAGGATGATTTCACCGCGGCGTCGATGAACTTCATGCCGGCGAGCCCATCATTCACCGTCGGATAGATCACCGCTGGATCCGGCTTGGCGCCGGCTAGGGCGGCGCGAATCGCGCGTGCTGCTTCGGCATAGATCGTTGCAAAACCTTCGAGGTAGCCTTCGGGGTGACCTGATGGGACGCGGGTGACGCGGCCAGCTTCCGGCAAGGCGCCGGCGCCGCCGCGGGTCAGCAGTTGCTTCGGCTGGCCGTAGGGCGTGTACCAGAGATAGTTTGGATCGGACTGAGCCCATTCGAGGCCGCCCTTGGTGCCGTGGACGCGCAGCTTCAATCCATTCTCATTGCCAACCGCGACCTGGCTCGCCCAGAGCATGCCCTTGGCGCCGCCCTTCCATCTCAGAAGGATCTGGACGTCGTCGTCGAGCAGTCGACCCGTCACGAAAGTCGAGAGCTGAGCGAGCAGCTCGTCGAGTTCGAGCCCGCTGACGAAGCAGGCGAGATGATAGGCATGGGTCCCGATGTCGCCGATGCAGCCACCGGCGCCGGACCGGGCCGGATCGGTACGCCATGCCGCCTGCTTTTGGCCGGATGCCTCCAGCCGCTCCGTCAGCCAGTCCTGTAGATATTCGGCCTGGACCAGCCGGATCGCGCCGAGATCGCCGTTTGCCACCATGGCGCGGGCCTGACGGATCATCGGATAGCCCGCATAATTATGCGTGACCACGAAGACCTTGCCGGTCTTTTTGACGAGTGCCGCCAGTTCCTCGGCTTCAGCGACAGTCGTCGTCAGCGGCTTGTCACAGATCACGTGAATGCCGGCTTCGAGGAAGGCCTTTGCCACCGGGCCATGCATGTGATTGGGGGTGACGATCGAGACCGCCTCAATGCCGTCGGCGCGGGCGGCTTCCGCTCTTGCCATCTCGTCGTAGCTGCCATAGGCGCGGTCCGCAGCGATTCCGAGCTCCTTTGCCGAAGCCTTGGCGCGGGCAGGCTCCGAAGCAAGCGCACCGGCGACGAGCTCGAACTGGTCATCGATCCGGGCTGCGATGCGGTGGACCGCACCGATGAACGCCCCCTGACCGCCGCCGACCATGCCGAGCCGGATACGGCGGTGACCTCCGGTCTCGTTGCCTGCTTCGATTGCCATGTATTGCCTCGCTCAGGAGATGCCCAGCATCTTGCGGTTCATCTTGACGTCGGTGCCGGCGCCGGCGAAATCGTCGAAGGCCTTTTCGGTGACGCGGATGATATGGTTCCTGATGAACTCGGCGCCCTCGCGCGCACCGTCCTCGGGATGCTTCAACGCGCATTCCCATTCGAGCACCGCCCAGCTGTCATAGTCATACTGCGTCAGCTTCGAGAATATGGCGCCGAAATCGATCTGCCCGTCACCCGGCGAGCGGAAGCGGCCGGCCCGATTCACCCAGCCCTGGAATCCGCCATAAACACCTTGTCGGCCGGTCGGGTTGAACTCGGCGTCCTTGACGTGGAAGGCCTTGATGCGATCGTGGTAGATGTCGATGTAGTCGAGATAGTCGAGCTGCTGCAACACGAAGTGCGAGGGGTCGTAGAGCAGGTTCGCTCGCCGATGGTTGTTCACCCTCTCGAGGAACATCTCGTAGGAGACGCCGTCGTGGAGGTCTTCGCCGGGGTGAATCTCATAGGCAAGATCGACGCCGTGCTCGTCCGCCTCGTCGAGGATCGGCCGCCAACGCCTGGCGAGTTCGTCGAAGGCCTCTTCGACGAGGCCGGGTGGGCGTTGCGGCCACGGATAGATATAGGGCCAGGCGAGCGCGCCCGAGAAGGTCGCGTGCGCCGTGAGTCCAAGGCGCTTTGAGGCGCGAATGGCGCACTTGACCTGGTCAACGGCCCACTCGGTGCGCGCTTTCGGATTGCCTCGCACTTGCGGGGCGGCGAAGCCGTCGAACACGGCATCATAAGCGGGATGAACGGCGACGAGCTGGCCCTGGAGGTGGGTCGAAAGCTCCGTTATTGCCAGGCCGTGACCGATGGCGACACCCTTAACCTCGTCGGCGTAATCCTGCGACTCCGCCGCCTTCTTGAGGTCGAACAGCCGTCCATCCCAGCTCGGTATCTGGACGCCCTTGTAGCCGAGAGAGGCGGCCCATTTGCAGATCGTATCGAAGGAATTGAACGGTGCCGTGTCGGATGCGAACTGCGCGAGGAAAATCGCCGGTCCCTTGATCATCTTCATCGAATGCTTCCTTCTCGCCTAGTTTCACGCGGCGGCTTCGGACGGTACGGCGAAGTCGCGACGTTGGCCGTGCTTCAGAACGTCTCCGCCGCCCACAGTGCCATCGCATCGGCCTCGGACATTGCTGCCGGCCGATCGACGCGCGAATGTACGGCGATTTCGCCGCCCTCGACACCGGCCTTCAGCGTGGCGTGCATCACCTCGAGCGCATGGCTCGCCAGCGCTCCGGAGGCGCGGTGCGGCGTGCCGTGCAACACCGCGCTTGCGAGTTCGGCGATGCCGAGGCAGCGATAATTGGCCTGGCTCGGCATGTGATCGGCCCAGTTCGGCGAGCGCCAATTGGGCTTGCCGAACGGACGGTCGTCGGCCGCGACCGAAATCCAGTCGCCACCCCTCTCGGTGTATTGCACCGCGCCGCCGAAAAAGTTCGGATCCGGCACGCGCAGCGACCCCTCGGTGCCGTACAGTTCGATCGGTGCATGCCCGTGCTTCCACACATCCCAGCTCATCGTGAAGACGATGTCAGCGCCGGTTTCGAAGTGAAGAAGCGCCATCACGGTCGTCGGCGTCTCCACCGTGATCGACTTGCCGTTCATCGGTCCCTTCGCGGAGACAAGCCGCGTGGCGAAGCCGGAACTCGCGCGTCCCTGCACGTGCGTCACGGGTCCCAGGAGATTGATCAGGGCCGCAAGGTAATAGGGTCCCATGTCGAGGATCGGTCCGCCGCCCGGCTTGAAGAAGAAGGTGGGGTCGGGGTGCCAGTGCTCCATCCCGTGCGACATCAGAAAGCAGGTACCGTAGAGCACCTTGCCGATCCGACCCGCGTCGATGATCTCGCGTGCGGTCCGTCCGCCACCACCGAGGAACGTGTCGGGTGCGCAACCGAGCTTGAGACCGCGCCGCGTCGCTTCGCCGACCAGTGCTGCGGCATCGGCGGCCTCTACCGTGATCGGCTTCTCGCCGAATACATGCTTGCCGGCGGTCAGCGCGGCGTGGCTCACGGCGAAATGTGCGTTGGGTGTCGTGAGATTGACGACGATCTGGATGTCGGGACGCGCCAGCAGCGCGTCGATCGTCAAGGCCTCGATGCCGAATTGTCCGGCCTGGTCGCGTGCGACCTCAGGGCGCAGGTCGGCGCAGGCGATCAGTTTGAGATCGCGGAAGTTCGGCATGTTCCGCAGGTAAATCGTCGAGATGTTCCCGCATCCAACGACGCCGACGCCGAGCTTGCTCATGTCACTCATTCCTTCAGCTCCAAGCCCTTCTAGTCCAAGCCCTTCAAGTCCAGGCGGCCACTGTCTCGCGCGCCCGGCTCGCGAAGCGAGCGACGTCGTTCGGCTTGTCATGTTCGGCGACGAACAGCGACACGTTCGCCTGTTTCATCGCGGCCCGCAGCGCCGACCAGTCCATGGTGCCGTGGCCGGGATCGGCCCAGCCGTCCTCGTCCGCGCATTGTCCCGCTGGCGCGAGGTCCTTGATGTGGCAGGCGACCAGGCGCTTGGCGTGCTTTTTGATTTCAGCGACGGGGTCGCCGTTGCCGCGCACGATCCAGGCGAGGTCCGCCTCCCAGACCAGTTCGGGTGCTTCCTCGAACAGGCATTCGAGATAGGTCCCGCCGCTCGCGCCGCGGCCATATTCCCAGTGGTGATTGTGCCAGCCGAAGCGCAGCCCTTCGCCGGTCACCGCCTTGCCGATCGCGGCAAGCTCGCGCCCGATGCCGCGCCACTCCTTCTCGCCACCCTCGCGTTCGCCAGGCGGTGGCGCCGGTGCAAAGATCGTATCGATACCCAAGCCCTTGCAGAGCTTGGTGGTGCCCGCCGCATCCGCGCGCAACCGGTCGAGACCGACATGAGCGCTCGGCGCGGTCATGCCGTAGCGTTCGAGTAGTCGTTTCAGCGTATCGGTATCGTTGAACAGCGCGCCCCAAGGCTCGACCATCTTGTAGCCGAGGCCGGCGAGCAGCTCGAACTGCGCCTCGAGCGGTTCGATCGTACGGGCGGAATAGAGTTGGAAGGACAGTCGATCTATCGGCGTGGTCATGCTGGATTCTCGTGCGAGGTGGGTACGGAGTTAAAGACGCTGTCCGCTCTGGTCATCGAACAGGGAGAAAGCTTCGGCTGGAAACCGCAAGGCGAGGGTGTCACCCGCGCGCGCCTGCGCATCGGCATCGCTGCGGAAGGAGAACGCCGTCCCGTCGGCAAGGCGACACCAGATCAGCGCGTCGGCGCCCATCGGTTCCACCATCTCGACACGCGCCGGCACAGCGGACGGATGATCGGAGCCGATGACCTCGATATGTTCAGGGCGGATGCCGAGGACGGCCGGTGCATCTGACGGCGGCGTGCGGAATGCATAGCCGTTCAGGTCGAACCGGGCATCTCCGGCGATGAACGCCAGACCGCCATCACGGGCGATCCGGCCACGAATGAAGTTCATCGCGGGCGAACCGACGAAGGAGGCGACGAAGCGGTTGGCCGGCTCGCGATAGATCTTTTTCGGCGTATCGAGTTGCTGGATGACGCCGCCCTGCATGACGGCGATACGGTCGGCAAGGGTGAGCGCCTCGATCTGGTCGTGGGTCACGTAGATCATGGTCGCGCCCAGCCGCGCATGTAGGCGCTTGATCTCGACCCTGAGTTCGGCACGCAACTGGGCGTCGAGATTGGAGAGCGGCTCGTCGAACAGATAGACGCCGGCATGACGTACCAGCGCGCGGCCGATCGCGACGCGCTGGCGCTGCCCGCCTGACAGTTCGGACGGACGACGGTCGAGCAGCTCGGTCAGCCGCAGCATCTTTGCGGCCTCGCCGACGCGGCTGTCGATCTCGTCCTGGGGCGTGCGGGCGACTTTCAGTCCGAAGGACAGATTCTTGCGCACACTCATGCGTGGATAGAGCGCGTAGCTCTGGAACACCATGGCGATGCCGCGATCCTTCGGCTCGGCCCAGGTCACGTCGCGGTCGCCGATCCGAATCTCGCCGCCCTTGACGTCGATCAGTCCGGCGATGGCGTTCAGAAGCGTCGACTTTCCGCAACCGGAGGGGCCGAGCAGGACGAGGAATTCGGAGGCGTCGACATGAAGGTTGAGATTCTCCAGAACCTTCAGTCCGCCAAAGCCTATCTGAAGGTTCGTGATATCGACGTTGGAGCGTTGCATGTCGCCTCAGCCCTTCACAGCGCCTGCGGCGATGCCGCGAACGAACCAGCGGCCGGAGCCGAAATAGACCACCAGCGGCAACAGCGCGGTGAGAAGCGTGGCCGCCATGTCGACATTGTAGGCGCGCTCGCCTTGCGTCGAGTTGACGATGTTGTTGAGCTGCACGGTCATCGGCAGATTGTCGCGGCCGGCGAACACCAGCCCGAGGATGAAATCATTCCAGATGCCGGTGGTTTGCAGGATCACCGCGACGACGATCATCGGCGTCGCCATCGGCATCATGATGCGGGCATAGATCTGGTAGAAGCCGGCGCCATCGATGCGGGCGGCCTTGAACAGTTCGACCGGGAGTGAGGTGAAATAGTTGCGGAACAGCAGCGTCATGGTCGGAAGCCCAAAGATCGTGTGAATGGTCACGATGGTGGCAAGCGACTGGCCGAGCCCGGTAAAGGAGAACACCCGCACCAGCGGATAGATGAACACTTGATAGGGGATGAAGGCGACGACCATCATCGCGCCGAACAGAATGTTTGCTCCACGCACGCGCCATAGCGATAGCGCGTAGCCGGTCAACGATCCGACCAGGATCGAGATCACCACCGATGGCACCAGTATCCGCAGCGAATTGAAGAAGCCGATCCTGATGCCCTCGCAGGTGAGCCCGGTGCAGGCCGAAGTCCAGGCCTTGACCCAAGCCGCGAGGCTCGGCGAGGCGGGCAGGGCGAGCAGATTGCCCTGCCGGATCTCGGCCATCGGCTTCAGCGACGTGACGATCATGACGTAGAGCGGCAGCAGAAAATACAGTGCGGTGATCAGGATGAACGCATAGAGGCCCCAGCGCGCTGGGCTGATGCGTCTCGGCCGGCCGGAGCTGAGAGCGGTCGCGCTCATCGCACCTCTCCCTTGCGCGCACGCCAATAAAGATAGGGTGCGACCACCGCGATCACGGTGATCAGCATGGTGGTGGCGGCCGCGGTTGCGAGCCCGATATTGGCCCGCTCGAACAGATGGTCCATGACGAATTTGGCGGGCACTTCGGAGGCGATGCCGGGGCCGCCATTGGTCATCGAGACCGACAGGTCGTAGAGGCGCACGACAGCCGTCGAGAGCAGCACCGCGGCGGTTGCGAAGCTCGCGCCCATCATCGGGATGACAATGGAGATGTAGACCCGCCATTTCGGCAGGCCGTCGACCCTCGCCGCCTTCCAGATTTCATCGTCCACGCCGCGAAGGCCTGCCAGCATGATCGCCATCACCAGGCCAGAGGCCTGCCAGACGCCCGCGATGACCAGGCAGTAGATCGCGGTCTCCGGCCGCACGATCCAGTCGAAGGTCGCGCCCGCAAATCCCCAGCTCCGCAGCACATGCTGAATGCCGAGCGTCGGGTTCAGAAGCCACTGCCACACCAGCCCCGTGACCACGAAGGACATCGCATAGGGATAGAGGTAGATCGAGCGAATGGTGTCCTCGGCCCGCACCCGTTGGTCGATCGCGACCGCCAGCAGGAACCCGATCAGCAGCGCCAGCGAGACGAACAGCACGCCGTAGATGATGACATTGTGGACCGAGGTGAGCCAGCGATCGTTGGTGAGCAGCAGTTCATACTGCCGAAAGCCCACGAAGTTGTTGTTCGGCAGCATCCGCGAATTGGTCAGCGACATCCACGCCGTCCAGCTCGTGGCGCCGATATAGACGACCAGCATCACCATCAGCGCCGGCAGCAGCGCCGAGATCACGGAAAGTCGAGAGGTCAGCGAAAGACGCATCGTGTCGCCGGACTGAGGAGAGGGATAGGGGGTCAGGAAAGGCGGCCGACAATTCCTCGGCCGCCTTTTCGATGCATCACTCCGCGGATTTCAGCACCGCAGCAACCTTGGCCGAGAATTCATCGGCGCTCATACTGGTGTTCCAATATTGCGAGATGGCATCCTGCAGCGCGCCGATCAGCGCGGGCGGCGCCAGCATGTCGCCGGACGGCATTTGCTGGGCCTTGTCTGCGACATAGCGCATGCCCTTCTGGGCGCAAGCGTCCAGTGCGGACGTGTCGACATCGTTACGTACCGGGATCGAGCCCTTCCTCAGCGCGAACTGGATCTGGGTCTCCGGCGTCAGCATCAATCTCGCCAGGGTCATTTGCGCCTTCGTGGTGGCCGGGTCCTTCGCCTTCGGGAAGACGAACACGTCGCCGCCCATCACGTAACCGCCGCTGCCATTGGACAGTACGGTGCAGCCATAGTCCTTCTCGGGGACCTTGCCGGCGGCGACGAACTCGCCTTTGGCCCAGTCGCCCATGATCTGCATTCCGGCCTTGCCCTGGATGACCATGTTGGTCGCGTCATTCCAGTTGCGGCCGGGCGCGCCGGCATCGACATAGTCCTTGAGCTTCTTGTAGGTGACGGCGACCGCCTTGAACTCGGCGCTCTGCGCCAGCGCCACGTCGCGCTTGCCGAGGATGCCGGTCCACATCTGCGCGCCGCCGACGCCGATCATGACCGCGTTGAACAGATTTTGCTCCCAGTTCTTCTGGCCCGAGAAGGCCAGCGGGATCACCTTGCCCTCAGCCTTGAGCTTGTCGAGAATGGCGAGCGCGTCATTCCAGGTCTTCGGCTCGTCGGCTCCGACGGAGGCGAGCACGGCCTTGTTGTACCAGAGCCAGTTTTGACCGTGGATGTTGATCGGCACCGCATACATCTTGCCCTTGCGGGTTGCCGCGGCAATGATCGCGGCGGGCATCACGCCTTTCCAGTTGCCTTCGGTTGCGATCGCATCGATATCGGCGAGCAGATCGCCCTCCACCAATTCGTCGAACTGCTTGCCGGTGTTGAGCTGCATGGCGGTCGGCGGATTGCCGGAGACGGTGCGGGTAATCGCGGCGTTTCGTGCATTCGCAGCACCAGCGACCGCGCTATCGATCCAGGTGCCGCCCGCCTTGGTGAACTGGTCGGCAAACACTTTCACGGCGGCCGCCTCGCCGCCGGAGGTCCACCAGTGGATCACCTCCGCCTTCATCTCCTGGGCGTTGGCGGGTAACGAGGCAAGCGCCGTGGTGGCAACGGCCACCGCAGCGAACAATATGCGCTTCATGACTTCCCTCCCGTGTATGCCCATCTGCGGGGCGAATTATCCCTTTACAGGCTTATGTAATCGATTACATATGATCGTATCACAACCCTAGGATTTTGCAAGCGCGTTCAAGCCGCCAGGATCTGGATCAGCAAATGACCAAGCGCCCCAAGGAGACACGCCGGCCGCCGGCAAAGATCGCGGATGTTGCGCGCCTTGCCGGTGTGTCGGTCGCGACCGTGAGCCGGACGCTGGCGCGGCCCGAGGTCGTGAGCGAGGAAACCCGCACCCGCGTGCTCGCCGCGGTACGCGACACGTCCTATACGCCGAACATCTCGGCCAGGAATCTGCGCGTCCGCAAGACCATGGTGGTGCTGGTGGCGGTGCCTGACATCGCCAACCCGTTCTTCGCCGAGATATTGCAGGGAATCGACGATACGCTGTCGGCTGCTGGTTACGGTCTCGTCATTGCCAATCTGGCCGGTCCGCCCGAGAAGGAGGCCCGCTATGTCGACCTGGTCTGCGCCGGTCAGGCCGACGGCGTGCTGCTGCTGTGCGGTCACGTCATCCGAAGTCGCGACCGCGACTTGTACGATGCGCACGTGCCGCTGGTGGCTGCCTGCGAGTATATTCCCGGTGCGACCTTTCCGCAGATTTGCATAGACAATGTCGGTGCTGCACGCGCGGCAGTGCGGCATCTGATCGAACTCGGACACACAAGCATCGCCTATCTGTCGGGTCCGCAATCGACGATCCTCGAAAGGCAACGCCTCGAAGGCTACAGGAAGGCCCTGAAAGAAGCCGGGATTGCTGCCGTCGACAGCCTGATGATGTCCGGCGATTTCACCTTCCGAACCGGTGTCGAGGCCGGCCGGGCGCTGCTTGCGCTTGCGCCGGAAGTGCGTCCGACCGCACTGTTTGCCGCCAATGACGAGATGGCGATCGGCCTGATCAAGACCGTGCACGCGGGAGGACTGCGGGTTCCGCGCGATCTCTCCGTCGTTGGCTTCGATGGCATTCCCTATGCCGATTATTGCGAGCCGACCTTGACCACCATCGTCCAGCCGCGTCGCGAGCTCGGCGCCGGCGCCGCTGCCGAGTTGATTGCGCTGATGACGACGGAGAGGACGGCGGCGCGCAAGGATATCGAGCTTCCGGCCGCGCTGGTCTTGCGTGACAGCACCTGTCCGCCATCGGACCGCGGCAGGAACTAGCTGTGTTGTTCGGCCGGTAAACTGCTCACGCAAAGCGTTCGATCGTCGCGGATACAATCTCTGTTTGCATCACGCCGTGTTTGCTCATACCATTTTCCCGGTATTGGCCCGGACGGCGCGGTTTGTGTCGATCTGCGCCGCGGCCGCTGTCCGATTGGCTCAATCAAATTGCAGGGTTGAAGCACATGACCTTCAAGCAGGACAACGCCGCATTCGAAAAATGGCTGCGCCGGAATTGCAGCGTGGTCAGGAAAGACCTCGAGCACAAGCACGAGCGCATGAAGAAGGATGCGTTCGTCTTCCTGCGCGCCACCTTCTTCCGCTGGGCGAAACAGATCGAGTCGCTATGTCCCGAGCTTGCGCGCGCTACGCGCGTGCTGTCGGTGGGCGATACCCATACCGAGAACTTCGGGACATGGCGCGATAGGGAGGGGCGGCTCGTCTGGGGCGTCAATGATTTCGACGAGGCCGCGGTCATCGCCTATCCGTTCGATTTGGTGCGGCTTGTGACCAGTGCGCGCCTGGCGCCAAAGGCGAGAGTCGGAAACGCCGCAGTTGCTGCGGCTATTCTCAAGGGCTATCGGAAGGGGCTCAGGCACCCGCGTCCTTCGCTTCTCGACGAGCAGGCGAGTTGGATGCGCTCCTATGTGGCTTGTACCGACAAGGAGCGCGAAGAATTCTGGGACGAGGTAGAGGACTATCCAACGGCGAAGCCGGCGCCGCCGCCGGCCGTTGCCGCAGCGCTACGCAAGAACCTGCCGCCGGGTGCGACTTTCGTCCGCTTCGCCACGCGCGTCAAAGGCGGCGGCGGGCTCGGCCGGCCCCGCTATGTCGCGATCGCCGAATGGCGCGGTGGCCAGGTCGTCCGCGAAGCCAAGGCGCTGGTACCTTCCGCCTGGGACTGGGCGCATGACAAGGCCGGCAAGCCGCGCTTTCTCGACCTCGCGCGCGGGCAATACCGCGTGCCCGATCCGCATCTTGCGCTCAACGCAAGCTTCGTCATCCGGCGCATCGCCCCCGACGCCCGCAAGATCGACCTTGAAAAGCTCCCCGAAGGAGAACTGAAGGCCGATCTGCTCGAAGCTATGGGCTTCGACATCGGCGCAATTCACGCCGCAACCGCCGGCGCGCAGGACAGGATCACCGCGGACCTCGAGAAGCGCGACGGCACCTGGCTGCATGATGCGGCCAGGAAAGCCGCAGCCGCCGTGGTCGAGGACTACGAGACATGGCGCGAGTAGCCTGCGCTCCGCGGCCGGGATCGCCCTTTACGGCTTCAGGACGTTTCTGAGAAAGTCCGATGTTGCCTGGTGCACGTCCGCTCTGTTGAGGATGGTGTGGATGTCGGCATCCACGACGAACACGGAAGCATTGGGATTGCCCTTCAGCGCGCCCGCGCAATTGCCGGTGATGGCGTAGTCCTTGTTCCAGGGATTTTGGGGCGAGAAATAGGGATCGCGCGCCGAGATGGCGTTGAACACTGGCTCCTTACCGCCGAAGCCCGGGCGCGGACCATTGACGAAATAATTGGCCTCGCAGGACCACGAAAAGATCAGCCGCGCGGCGCTTTGCGTGCCGGCATAACGGCTGACCGCGACGGCGCCCTCGCTGGTTCCGGCGAGCACGATGCGGGTGCGATCCACCCACGCCCATGCATTCGACGCCGTGAGCGCGTATTCGAGCTCCGCGAGCCGGAGCGCGTGAACGCGCTCGTAAATGTCGATCGAGACCGGCGAGTCGTAGGTCAGCCGCCCGTCGATCGCAAAACTGTCGGGTGCGATCGAAGCCAGGTTGAACGTGTCGGCCAGCCAGACCTGAAACTCCTTCACGGCGGGTGCGATGCCGCTCGATCCATGGAGCAGAATGACGAGCGGCGCCTTGCCGGCAACGGCGGGAGCCTCCGCCGCGACGCCCTGCCACCGCTGGCCCCCGGCCAGCGCTGCGGGCAGCACGAGATGGGCCCTGCTCCAAGTGGCGGCCAGATTGTCGGGCGTTGCATCGAGCGTGGTGCCCTTGATGTCGCCCGGCTTGCCCTTAGCGGGGATCGGCGCCGCCGTAACGACGAGTGCAAGCGCAAGGGCAAGGACGATGTGCTTCATAGGCTTTCAATCGCGCCTGGTCAGCACGGCATCGATCGTCGTGCTTCGTTGCGGCGACTGGCAGGATATCGCCTTCACCATCTGGTCGGGATTGCGCGGGATCAAATCGTCCGCCTAACATGTTAATTAACATGACGTTATCTCCCCGCGCCGAATTGGTATTTGACGACAGGAGACGGTTATCGCCTCCTCTCCGAGGGCGAGGAAGCGCGTGCAAGCGTGAGTCGGGAGATCGGCGCAAGGCGCGACTGCTCCCATGTCGCGCCGGCGGATACGCGTCAGCAATCGGGTGGGCTTACGTGGGGGCAACGGCTGCGGATAAGCTTGGACGGATTCCGTTCTGGCGTTCCTTTCAAACCAAGACGATCGTCGGCTTTATCGGCGTCCTGACCATCGCCATGGGGGCCGTGGCCGTGGAATATGTCGGGTATGATCGCGTGCTCGACGGCTACACGACCTACCGGGAAGCGGTATCGGACTGGTCCCAGGTCGAGAGCATCGACCAGGCCAGCACGCGCTTCCAGTTTGCGATCGCCAAATTCGTGCTTACCGCGGCGGATGATGATGCGGCTCTCGCGCGCGATGCAGAGTCGAGCTTGGGCGCCGCGGTCGAGAAGGCGCTGCAAACGACCCAACGCGGCGATCGGCGCGCGGACCTCAAGGCGCTGTCGGATCAGTTCGGCAAGATGACCGTCGCGTTTGGCGGCGTGCTCGAACTGACCGCGAAACGCCTGAGACCGTCGAAGGACGATTTCGCCCGTCTTTCCGCGGCGTTGCGCACCAAGATCGAGGCACTCGCCGAATCCGCCACGCTCTCCGATATTTCAAGCATCCAGATCGGCGCCCGCGACGCCCTCGCCAAATTGGCGGTGCTGTCTGAAAAGGCGGATCGCGTCCTCAATCGCTATGACGGCGCACTCGCAAGCGAGGTCAAGGCGTCGGCCGGCAGCCTGGCTGCGTCGCTGCGAGAGCTGACGACGACGAGCAACATGGTGAACCGCCGCCTGGCCGCGGCCAATGAGCAAAGCGCGGCTTTTGCAAAGGTGCTGGAAACCGCTCTTGCTGCCAAATCGGACATCGATGGTCTGTTGATCGAGGTCGATGGACTCATCCGTCAAAGCGCCGACTCCTTGAGGAAGCTGGTCGAAGCGGTCAAGGCGGATCAAGAGAGAAGCGAACGGGAAATGACCGCCCTCATCGCGAGGACGAAGGCGGTAGCCCTGGCGCTGGCATTGGGAACGGTGCTCGTCGGTGTCGTCCTGGCCGTCATCCTCGGTCGCGGCATCACGCGTCCGATGGTGCATCTCTCGGCCGCGATGCGGCAGCTTGCCTCCGGTGCTTTCGATGTTGTTTTGCCGGGGCTCGCGCGGCAGGACGAAATCGGCGCCATGGCGGCCGCGGTCGAGCAATTCAAGGAGACTGCCACGGCGAGGGCCAATCTCGAGGCATCGAATCGCGAGCAGGAACGGGAAGCGGTGGAGGTCGCTCGGCGCAAGCAGATCGGTGAGTTCGCAGCCGGCTTCAACGCCAGGGTCGGCGGTATCGTCGCCCATGTTTCCTCCTCGGCGACGCAGCTTCAGGCCTCGGCAAGCCTGCTGGCGCAGACGGCTGCAAGGACCCGGGAACTGACGGGCCGTGTCGCCAATTCGTCGCAGGAAACGTCCGCCGATGTCGGCTCCGTCGCGTCGGCGACCGAAGAGCTCTCGGCGTCGGTCGGTGAGGTGGAAAGGCTCGTCGGCCGCTCGCGTTCGATTGCAGGGACGGCCGTCGGTCAAGCCGACGTGACGAACACGCGGATGCAGCGGCTGTCGGATGCCGCAAGAGAGGTCGGCGAGGTCGTCGGACTCATTACGTCGATCGCCGACCAGACCAACATGCTGGCCCTCAATGCGACGATCGAGGCGGCCCGTGCGGGAGACGCAGGCAAGGGGTTCAGCGTCGTCGCAGCCGAAGTCAAGACTCTGGCAAGCCAGACCTCGCAGGCAACCGACCGGATATCGGCGCAGATCCTGGTCATGCAGAGCGCCACGGATGAGTCGGTTGACGCGATTCGCGAGATCAGCCGCACCATCGAGGAGATTTCGACTGCAGCCGAGGCAATCATCTCGGCGGTCGAACAGCAGAATCTCGTGACGCAGGAGATTTCGCGGAACATCCAGTCCGTTGCCGGCCGTACGCGAGATGTGACGACCGACATCCTTCAGGTCGACCAGAGCACCGCTGAAACGGACCAGGCCTCGGGCGGTGTTCTGGCCGCATCAGAGCAACTCCTGGTCGAATGCGATCGCCTCACGGGAGAGCTCTCGGCGCTGATGGCCACCGTCGGGTCGTAGGAGCGCCATCGCGCCGGTCTGCGACCGGCAATTTGCCTGTCCGGCGCAAAACTTGCTACAGGCATCGGGTGACCCAGCGGAGGCGCCGGTCACGTCCCACTGCCATGTCCGGAGACGATGATGCCTTTCGATTTGATTCTGCGCGGGGGCCGCGTCGTCGACCCCTCGCAAAAGCTCGACGCGGTAACCGATGTCGCCTTCTCCGGCGGCAAAGTGGCCGCGGTCGGCAACGGGCTCAAGGCGGATCCGGGCACCGAGGTGCGCGACGTTTCGAAGTACATCGTGACGCCCGGGCTGATCGACCTACACACCCACGTCTATTGGGGCGGCACCTCGCTCGGCATCGATGCCGAGGAGTTTTGCCGTACCTCCGGCGTCACCACGGCGGTTGACACCGGCAGCGCCGGTCCCGGCAACTTCGCCGGCTTCCGCAAGCATGTGATCGAGCCGAGCCAGGTGCGCATCCTCGCCTATCTGCACGTCTCGCATGCCGGCATCTTCGGTTTCTCAAACCGCGTCATGGTCGGCGAGAGCGAGGAACTGCGGCTTATGAACCCGATCGACGCGGCTGCGGTGGCTGACGCCAATCGCGATCTCATCGTCGGCATCAAGGTACGGGTCGGCCTGCATGCCTCGGGCACGTCGGGCATCGTGCCGCTCGACATCGCGCTCGAAGTCGCCAATGAGGTTGGCATGCCCCTGATGGCGCATATCGACCATCCGCCGCCGAGCTACGAGGAGGTGCTCGCGAAGCTGCGTCCCGGCGACGTGCTGACGCACGCGTTCCGGCCGTTCCCCAACACGCCGGCGACGGCGCAAGGCACGGTGAAGAAGGTGGTGCTGGAAGCACGCGAGCGCGGCGTCATCTTCGACATCGGTCACGGCAAGGGCTCGTTCGCCTTCAAGACCGCGCGCGCGATGCTCGCCAACGGTTTCTATCCCGACACGATCTCCTCGGACATCCATTTATTGTGCATCGACGGGCCCGCCTTCGATCAGGTGACGACGATGTCGAAGTTCTTGTGCATGGGCATGCCGCTCTCCGACGTCGTCGCCGCCTCGACCGTCAACGCGGCGATGGCGCTGCGGCGGCCGGAGCTCGGCAGCCTCAAGCCAGGCAGCGTCGGCGACGCAACGCTGATCACGGTGAGGGAAGGTCGGTTCGATTATGTCGACGTTGTCGGCGAGCACCTGATCGGCAATCAGAAGATTGCCTCCGAAGGTGTGGTGATTGCCGGGCGCTGGTGGCATCCGAAGTAACTGTCGTCCCGGACAAGCGGAGCGAAGCGACGTGCAGATCCGGGACCAATAACCACAAGACTGAGTTTGACGCGAGCTGGCAACCACGAGCCTTCGCCAACTTCTCCCTGTGGGTATGGATCCCGGATCGGCGCGCGCTCTTGGCGCGCTTGTCCGGGATGACACCAAATGTGTGGACCTTACCCCTTCTTCTCCACGTTCCAGAACATCGGCGCCGCGGGGCCGTCGATCACGGCGGTGATCGATTTGCGCCATGCGCTCGGCGCCTGGAATTGGCCAAGCGGGACGTAGATCACCTGGTCGTAGGCTTCCTTCTGCACGTCGAAGGCGATCTTCTTCCGCTCTTCCGGTGAGGTGGCGCGGGCAAAGGCGTCGCGCAGCTCCTCGAGCTTCGGGTCCTCCGACCAGCCGAACCAGCCGCCATTCGTGCCCTTGCCGACCATCGCGCCATTGACCAGCGGGTTCATCGAATCAGCGGCGCCCTGGTAGGTGAAGAACATGTTCCAGCCGCCTTCCTTGGGCGGCTTCTGGATCGCCCGGCGACTGACCACGGTCTGCCAGTCCATGGCTTGAAGATCGACCTTGAAGCCGGCCTCGCGCAGGAGCTGCGCAACCACGACCGGCTGCGCTTTCAGGAGGATCTGATCGGTCGGCGCCAGGATCACCACGGGCGTGCCGTCATAGCCGGCCTCGGCCAGCGCTTTCCTGGCCTGGGCCATGCCGTTGCCCTTGACCAGGGTCTCGCCGCCCTCGTCGCTGGCGAGCGGCGTGTCGCAGATGAAGAACGCGCCGCACAGCTTGTAATATTTGGGATTGCCGATCTGCGCGTCGAGCACGTCCTTCTGGTTGATCGCGAGCAGTGCGGCGCGGCGGATCTTCGCATTGTCGAACGGCGGATGCAAAAAGTTCATCCGGCCGAACGACTGGAAGCCGAACTTGTTCAGGATGGAGACGTTGATTTCGGGATTGGACTCCAGCATGGGCAGCAGGTCGAAGGGCGGCGTCTCGACGAAATCGACGTCACCCGATTGCAGCGCGTTGAGCGCTGTCTGTGCGTCCGGCATCGTGATCCATTCGACGCGGTCGACCTTCACCACCTTGCCGCCCGACGTCCATTCGGCGGGCTCCTTGCGCGGCAAATAGTCGGTGTTTTTGTCGTAGACGGCCTTCACGCCGGGCTGGAATTCGGCCGCTGCGAATTTGAACGGGCCGGAGCCGATCTGCTCGGGAATCTGCTTGTTGATCGGGGTCTCGGCGATGCGCTTCGGCATCATGAAGGCGCAGATCGACGACGGTTTTGCGATCGTCTCCAGCACCAGCCCATAAGGCTCCTTCAGCTTGAGCACGATCGTCTTGGGATCTGCGGCTTCGATGCTCGCGGTAAAATCCATCAGTTTGCGGGCCATTCCGTCGACACTCGAGCCCCAGCGCCTGAGAGAGGCAACGCAATCCTCCGCCGTCACAGGCGCGCCGTCATGCCACTTCAAGCCGTCGCGCAGGATGAAGCTGTAGGTCAGTCTGTCGTCGGAGATCGTCCAGTCGGCCATCTGTGGCCGAACCTTGAAGCTGGAATCGATGCCGAGCAGCGTATCGTAGACCATATAGGCATGATGGCGGGTGATGATCGCGGTCGTGAAGCCGGGATCGATGATGCGGAGGTCCGACTGCATCACCGCAGTCAACGTCTTCTTGCCGCCTGCGGCTTTCGCAAGCGATGTCCAGGCAACGGGAAGTGCCGATGGCACGACAGTCGCAAGCTGAAGCAGTTTCCGGCGCGAGACGTGAATCATTCGCTGTTCTCCTGACCTGACGCAAACGAGACCGGAGGCGGGCTGTCGAGGACCGGCAGCGTATGGCGCGGAGCCACACGCGACTGGCACGGGTTGTTTCCGCTGATCTCTGTGGTTTGCGATCAAGCAAGGGCCGTGCCGCCGAAGCCGACGGCACGAGCAATTGCCAAAGATCGTCTCGTCAGTGCAGGAGGACGCGGCGTCAGTCGCGCCCTGCTTCCATGATGGCCTTGGCGAGCCGTGCCGGATCGGAGAAACACAGCTCGTGGCTGCCGCTGACCTGCACCAGGCGGAACAAGCCGAGCTTTTCCGAGAGGCGCGGATGCCAGGGATAGCCATGCGGCAGCGCGGTATCCTCGGTGCAGTTGATGTAGGATTTTGCGATTCCCATCTCGGCTGGATTGGTCTTCAGCGCGATCTTGTCGCTGAAGGTCTTCAGCGGATGCGGATTGAGGATGTCGTAGGCGCGCTGCGCCAGTTCGAGATCGGCGTCGTTGATGAAAGCCTCGCGCCAGATCGGGAATGGCAGCACCACCGAGCCGTCACCACGCTCGGCGGCGATCATGTCGAACAGCCCGACATATTGCGGCGGCACCATGTCGTTGAGGCACTCGCCATTGTTGGGCACGAAGGCATTCCAGTAGACCAGGCGCCTGATGCGCTCGGGCACGAGGTCGGCAACGCCCGTGATCACCATGCCGCCATAGGAATGGCCGAGCAGGACCACGTCCGCCAGATTGTTCTCGGCGAGATAATCGACGATCGACTGGATCGCCTCCTTCAGGCCGGTTGTCTTGGCATCGCCCGGCCGGTTGCCCTTGATGGTCGGTGTATAAACCTGGTGGCCGGCGGCGCGAATGGGCGCGGCAACGGGCTCGATCTCGGCACCGGTATGCCAGGCGCCGTGGACGAGGACGTAGGTCGACATATTGTAGCTCCCTCAGAGGAATGGTTAGATCGATCCGGCAAGAGCCTTGCCGGACTTGCCGGACTTGCCGGCTGGGCGCCGGTCGTTGTCCTTGTTGCCGGTCATATTGAACCCATCGGCGGTTTCAGCGCTTGTCTGGCCCTGAACCGGATTGGTCTCGGAGCGCACTGATGGAGCAGGTCACTCTCGGAAGCCGGCCGCGCCACTTCATCTGGAATACCGATGAGACGCGCCCCGCCGAGCAGTTCTCCTACTATCGCGAGGCGATCTGCCAGGCGTTCATGAACCTGACGCCGGAATCGGCGACGACGTCGCGCTTCCCCGCCAAGGTCGAGACCATCCGGCTGGGCGAGGGTGCGATCAACCGCGTGGTGTTTCCCGAGCACACGGTCAACCGCTCGCGCGCCGATATTTCGGCCTCATCAGAGAGCTGCTTCTATCTAAACTTCAAGCTCGCCGGCCGTTGCCGCATGGTGCAGGGCGGGCGCGAGGTCAGCCTGTCGCGTGGCCAGGTCGGCATCTGCGACAGCGACCGCGAGGTGACGCTGCTGCACGATCGCGGGCCGACGCTCGAGGTCGCCTCGTTCTGGGTGCCGTCGCGCGCACTGCGGGACCGGCTGCCGCCGTCGTTCGATTTCGGGGTCGAGCGCGTCTCAGACGATCCCTTTGTCGGCCATCTCATCGTCGAGACGGCGCGTTCGCTCAATGCCGGCGCGCTGCGGATGACGGAGACCGAGGCCGTCGGCCTGTTCGGCGTGTTGCTCGATCTCGTCGCGCTCAGCCTGTCCCGCCGCAGCCGCGCGCAGACGGCGGAGGCCGCAGGCTTTGCCGATGCGACCGCGCTGGCGTTGCGCCGCACGGTGCACGAGCGTCTCTGCGAGCAGGGGCTGACAGTTGCGGCGGTCGCAGGCGCGGTCGGCATCAGCGAGCGCTACGTCCACAAGCTGTTCGAGCGCGCCGGCACGACGTTCTCAGACTATGTCATGGACCGTCGCCTCGACGGCGCCGCGCGTGACCTCAACGATCCCGCCAAGACGGACCAGGCCATCGGCGCCATCGCCTTCGACTGGGGCTTCTCCGACCTGTCGCATTTTACAAGACGGTTCAAACAGCGCTTTGGGTGCCGGCCGCGGGATTGGCGGGGCCACACTGGTCGTCCCGGCGAAGGCCGGGACGCATAACCACAGGGAGTGGTTGTGGTGCGAAGCTGCCAACTACGGGTCTTCGCCAAACTTCTCCCTGGGGGTATGGGTCCCGGATCGGCGCTCGCTCCGCTTGCTTGTCCGGGACGACGAGTTGAGTTCGTGGCGATCGTCGCGCTTTCGTCGAATGACCCTACAACGATCTCGCAATCAGCAGCTTCATGATCTCGTTGGTCCCGCCATAGATCTTCTGGATGCGGGAATCGATGAAGATGCGCGAGATCGGGTACTCCTGCATGTAGCCGTAGCCGCCGAAGAGCTGGAGGCATTCGTCGGCGGTTTCGACCTGCTTTTCCGAGCACCAGTACTTTGCCATCGACGCCGTGACGGTGTCGAGGTCCCCTTCGACCAGACGCTCGATGCACCAGTCGACGAAGACGCGCGCGATCATCGCTTCCGTCTTGCGCTCGGCGAGCTTGAAGGCGGTGTTCTGAAAGTCCATCAGCGGCTTGCCAAAGGCCTTGCGCTCCTTGGTGTAGTCGGAGGTCAGCTTCACGGCGCGCTCCATCGAGGCAACGGCGCCGACGGCGAGCGAGAGGCGCTCTTGCGGCAGTTGCTGCATCAGCTGCACAAAGCCCTGGCCCTCTTCCTTGCCGAGCAGGTTTTCCGGCGGCACCGTGACATTGTCGAAGAACAATTCCGACGTGTCGGAGGCGTGCAGGCCGATCTTGTCGAGGTTACGCCCGCGTTTGTAGCCATCCGCGCCTGCGGTCTCGACCACGATCAGCGAGATGCCCTTTGCGCCGGCATCACCGGTGCGCGCGACCACGATGACGAGGTCGGCGGCCTGGCCGTTGGTGATAAAGGTCTTCTGGCCGTTGATGACGTAGGAATTGCCCTGCTTCTTCGCCGTGGTCTTGACGCTCTGCAGGTCCGAGCCGGTGCCGGGCTCGGTCATGGCGATGGCGCCGACCATCTCGCCCGATGCCATCTTCGGCAGCCAGCGCTTCTTCTGTTCCTCCGAGCCGTAGTTGAGGATGTAATGCGCGACGATGGCACTGTGCACGGAGACGCCGGTCGTGAGTTCCGGAACCGTGCTTTCGAGGTCCTCCAGCACCGCGGCATCATAGGCGAAGGTCGCACCGAGCCCGCCATATTCCTCCGGCACGCTCGCCAAGAGCGCGCCCATCTCGCCGAGCCCGCGCCAGGCGAAGCGGTCGACCATCTTCTGCTCGCGCCACTTCTCCGCATGGGGTGCCAGGTCCTTGGCGAGATATTTTCGGAACTGGTCGCGGAAGACGTCGAGCTCTTCGGTCATCCAGGAGGAGCGATAAGGCATGGAAACCCCGGTCGTTGCTGTGTGTCTCGTTGGTAAGCCAGCTTGAGCCGGCAATTATTGTGTTTTCAGGCTGCGCCGGTGAGGCTACCAAAGCAACCGGATTCACAAGGCCCGAGGTGAGTGATTTTGACCGTCACGACGACAGAGCTCAAGGTCGACATCGAAGGTATCGGTGCGGTCTCCGCGATCCTGACGAAGCCGGCCGATGCGCGCGCCTGCTACGTGTTCGCGCATGGCGCCGGTGCCGGGATGCGGCATGCGTTCATGGAAAGCGTGGCAGCGGGTCTCGCGGCGCGGGGCATCGCGACGCTGCGCTACAATTTTCCCTATATGGAAAAGAAGGAGCGCCGAACGGATCAGCCTGCAGTCGCGCACGCCGCCGTGCGCGCGGCGGTCGAGGAGGCGGCTCGACGGAATTCCGGCCTGAAGCTGATCGCGGGCGGAAAATCGTTCGGTGGGCGCATGACCTCGCAGGCACAAGCCAAGGCGCAGCTAGCCGGCGTGAGGGGCCTCGCCTTCCTCGGATTTCCCCTGCATCTGGACGGTAAGCCATCAACCCAGCGCGCCGATCATCTGGCCGATGTTGGCATCCCCCTACTGTTCATCCAGGGCGACCGCGACAAGCTCGCCGACCTCAGTCTGCTCAAGCCGGTGGTCGAGGGGCTCGGGCCGAAGGCCAAGCTGCACGTGATCGCCGGCGGCGATCATTCCTTCGCGGTTTTGCGCAAATCCGGTCGGAGCAATGAGGAGGCGCTGGAGGAGGTGCTCGATACGCTCACCGCGTGGATCGACAAACTCGACTGAGTGATCACAGCCTCAGCCGGCATAAAGCCCCTTGTCGCGCGCCTTCTGGATCGCGAGCGCGGCCATGAGGTCGAGCGTCGGCGTCGACAGGCGCGCGGCGCGGGCAAAGGCGGCCGGGGCCTTCACCAGCACGTCGATCTCCATGGCGCGGCCGAGCTCAAAATCCTGCAGCAGCGACGGCTTGTGGTTCGGCGCTGGACCGCTGCGCGTCACACGTTTGACCTCGGGAATGTAATGCTGCGCGATCTCGTTCGCCTCATCCAGCAAACGCGGGATGACGTTACCGAAGGTGGCATCGTCGCGCACGGCGCGCGCGGTCAGCCCGGTCAGCAGGCACAACACCGACAGCGACATGTTGGTCAGGAGCTTTGACCAGATCGCCTCGCGAATGTCCGAGATCGGCGGGGATTCGAGCCTGGCGTCGCCGAGCGCGATGCGCAGCTCGTTGATGCGCTCGCTGGCTCGGTCGTCGCATTCGCCGATCAGGATCTTGTTGCGGTCCGGCGACAGGTTCTGCACCACGCCGGGCTCGACGATCTCGTTGGAGGAGAAGATGACACCGCCGATGATCCGCCCGCGCGGGATCGCGGCGCGCAGGCGCCCGCCGGGATCGAGGAAGCCGAGGTCCGGCGGCGCCGGATGCCGCTGCGGCAGGCCGATATTGTACCACCAGGGAATGCCGTTTTGGGCGAACACGATGCCGGTATTTTCGTTCAGCAGTGGCGCGATGCCGGAGACGAGACCCTGAAGGCCCGTCGCCTTCAGCGTCGAGATCACGACGTCCTGCGGGCCGAGCTTTGCGGGATCGCCCGACGCGCGCACCTTGGCGGCGCACTCGGCGTCGCCGACCCGCAGCTTCAGCCCATTGGCCTGCACCGCCTCCAGATGCGCCCCGCGCATCACGCAGGAAACGTCATGGCCGGCGCGCGCCAGCCGGACCGCTAGGTGGCTGCCGACGGCGCCCGCGCCAAAGATGCAAATGCGCATGAATGATGTCCCGTCCGAAATGAATGCCAGCTTTCCCCGGTCACAGCATGGCACAAGCCGCCATGCGATGGACGCGACCGTCCCCATCGGAAAGATATGGATCAACTCTGGCCCTCTCGGTCATAGTGCCGGCCCAATGAACGAACCACCCGAGAGGAACGCCATGCCAGACAACCCCGTCCTGTGGAGCCTTGACGACCGCGGGGTCGCGACCGTCACGTTGAATCGTCCGGAGGTCAACAATGCCTATGACGGCGCGCTGATCGCGGGCGTGCTCAATGCGATGGACGAGCTGGGCATCAAGCCGAACCTCCGCGTCGTCGTGCTCAGAGGTAACGGCAAGCATTTCCAGGCCGGCGCCGACCTCAAATGGATCAACTCGGTGCGGCCGCAATCGGCGGAGGCGAACGAAGCGGCCTCGCGCGCCACTTTTGAGGCGGTGCAGCGGCTCAACACGCTCTCCATTCCGACCGTGGCGCTGGTTCAAGGCGGCTGCTTTGGCGGCGGCACCGGCGTGATCTCGGCCTGCGACGTCGTGATCGCCGCCGACAACGCGCTGTTCTCGATCACAGAGGTGCGCTGGGGCCTGACGGCCGCGATCATCATTCCGCAGCTCGTCGATGCCATCGGCATCCGCCAGGTCCGCCGCTACGCGCTGACCGGGGAACGCTTTGGCGCCGAAGACGCGCGCCGCATCGGCCTCGTGCATGACGTCGTGCCGCTGTCCGAGCTCGAGGCCGCCGGTGCCAGGACGGTCGATCTGTTGCTGGCCAACGGGCCGGAAGCGCTGGCGGAGACCAAGCGCCTCGCGCTGGAAAGCTCGTTCGGCGGCATGAGCGTCGATGACGCCGCCTATGAGCGCCTCGTCCGCCTGCATTCGCTGAAGCGCCAGAGTGCGGAGGCGGCCGAAGGGTTGGCGTCCTTCGCCGAGAAACGCGCGGCGAAGTGGGGCGGCGGGAAAGAGCTGTGATGGATGCGCGGTATCTGGCGCAAGGCACGACGCTACGGATATTGCTTTCCGATAAGCATCATGGAATAACCTTTAGTTGTAAGTTTATAGCCAAACAATTATTTTTACAGTCGGAGGAATTGAATGACGTACGAGGAATATCGGGCCGCATTGATTGAAGGTTTTTACCAGAACCAACTCGAAACCCTTATGAGCGGCTACCGCAAGGATCGACCAACCGTCATCCTGTTGCCGGGAATCATGGGATCTCAACTGGAGCGAACGAACAATCCTTACCCGTCGGACATTGCAGTCATCAGCGATATCATCTGGATGGATGTGGGGATCGCCCTAAAGAAAGATGCCCTCAAGCTGGAAATTGATGGTGCCGGACGGGATACCGGTTCTTACGTTGTCGCGGCCTACGGGGCGCTAAGTTTCTGGAGTGAGACGCCGTACAATGAGTTGCGAGACCTAGCACGAAACGAGCAGTGGAACTATGCGGTGTTCGGCTTCGATTGGCGGCGCCCGCTCAGCGAGAGCGCCGAATACTTTAAGACATTCGTGCGGGATTTCCGGCAACGCGTAATCGATATCTACGGCCAAAAATGGGATCCGCTACCGCGTCTGACTGTCGTTTGTCACAGCATGGGAGGGTTGGTTGCTACGGCAGCTTTGAGAGATCAAAATTTCAGCGGGCTCGGTTTTCATGCCGTCGCGACCTTTGGCACGCCATTCTACGGCTCGGTGACAGCTCAGAACGCCTTCTATGTTGGACTGCCTAGCCTCAATGGCTTGTACACGGCGCCGGTCATGGCTGGGCTGATCGCATCGATGCCCGGCGCCTATACGCTGATGTTCCTGCCGAGAGAAGTCTACAACCAAGACGGGCCGAAACTCGGGCTCAACAAATATCCAGAATACGATCCCAACGGGAATATACCGGTCGACCCATACGGTCCAGATGCGACGGTGATCAGACGCTGGCCTAAGAAGGTCAAGAACCACCTGCAGTATCTTCTTGATGCGAAGCAACAGCTGATCGATATTGCTTCACCTATCAACGCGAATATTGCAACGGCATTCTTCAACATTCGCTCATCGTTAGACAAGAACACAGCGGTTGAAGTCGCTTGGAATAGCATCGACGGAGATAATTATAAGCCTGGAACCGACCCCAGTCCTCTCACCGGCGTCGGAGGTCAGCCCGGCGGAGATGGCACGGTGCCGGCTTGGTCCGCGTGGCACGCATACTGCCATTCGAATAACCGGCATGAACTAAAGCAAGCGAAGGTACATGGCGCGCTACTGGAACATCCGGAGGTCCTCGGCGTGATAAAGTCGATCGTGAAGCAAGGAAGGCTGCCCTCGGCAGCGAAGCCGATTGCCAAAACGATTGGTGTGACCGTCAAGACGAAGCCTGTCGCCACTAGAAAGAAGATGGAAAAGGCCGTGGCGCTCTGGGCGAAGTGCGTAGAGGCCAAAAAGCCGCCGCCATCGGAAATGCTCGAGGGGGCGGTGCGGCGAGCCATTATCATCGACATCATGAACGGCCCAAAGCCGCCGATGGCAAAGAGTCGCGCGAAACCTAATAGACGGAAAAAATAGCGCGTTGCACGAACCCGCGGTAGGTGGCGACTTGCGCTGCCGAAAACTGTTCAGCAGCCGCGGCAGATGCCGTTGATGCTGCGGTAGACCGCCTCGTCGTCGCGCCGCAACTGCTGGAGTTGCTCGATCGACTTGCTTTCGCTGGTCGGCTGCGGCTTGCGCTTGGCCGTGAGCTCGTCCTCCTGCCGCTTATAGCAGGCCTCGCGCTCAACCTTGGCCTGGATGAAGCGGCAGTTCTGTTCGATCGCCGCGGCGGGCGCGGTGGCGATGATCAAGGCAGCCAGAGTGGTCCAAATGCACCTCAAGAGTCGATCCCATGTCGTCCGATCCGCGAGCGTTCTCGCAGGTCCGCCTGTCACGATCAACAGCCGTGTCATGGCAGACGGGCCGGATGAGGGCTTTACATTGCCGGGGCCTTTGACGAGATAGCGGACAGCCAATTGCCGGGAATGTTATAGTGTCGCAAAAGTCCGTCCAGGAACCAGCCCGCGACGTGCCGCTCTATGGCGAATATGAAGTCGCCGTGCTCGGCGGCGGGCCGGCGGGCATCGCTGCTGCGACGACCGCGGCACGCGCCGGCAAGCGGACGCTGCTGATCGAGCGCTACGGCTTTCTCGGCGGCATGGGCACGGCCGCTGGCGTCACCAACTTTTGCGGGCTGCACGGCAATGTCTTCGGCGAGCACCATCGGCTGGTGCAGGGCATTGCGTCCGAGCTGCTGGCGCGCATCGACCGGCTCGATGGCTTGAACAAGCCGCATCTCATCCTCGGCAAGGTCTTTGCGCAGGCCTATGACACCGCGGCCTACAAGATCGCGGCCGACGACCTGCTCGCGACCCACAAGGTTGACATTCTCTTCCATGCGCTCGGTGCTGGTGTCGTCATGACCGACGAGCGCCGTATCGACGCGCTAATGGTCGAGACCAAGGCGGGCCGCCGCGCCGTGCGCGCCGGGATTTTTATCGATTGCTCCGGCGACGGCGATCTCGCCGCCTGGGCCGGTGTGCCTTTCGAAGTCGGGGACGAGCATGGCCACCCGCTCTATCCCTCGATGATGCTGCGCCTCAACAACATCGATCCCCTGCGGGCAGGTGAGGCCTGGCGGACCATTCCGCAATTGATGGAGCAGGCGACATCAGCCGGAACGCATCGCTTTCCCCGCAAGAGCGCGATCGTGCGGCCGCAGAAGTCCGGCATCGAGTGGCGGGTGAATTTCACCCAAGTGGCGCGCGAGGACGGTCACGCCATCAACGGAATTGAGCCCGACGATCTCACGCGCGGCGAGATCGAGGGCCGCAAGCAGGCGCTCGCCGCCTTCGAGTTTCTACGCACCGTGCCGGGCTTTGAAAAGTCCTACATCGTCGATCTGCCGCCGCAGCTCGGCATCCGCGAGACCCGCCGTATCAAGGGCGGCTACCAGCTCTCGGGCGAGGATGTGCTCGGCTGCGCCTCGTTTCCGGATTCCATAGGCGTCAATGGCTGGCCGATCGAGGCCCATGTGCCTGGCGACGTCGTCTTCACCTTCCCGCCGATCCCGGAGTCGCGCGGCTACAACGAATTGCCGTATCGCATGCTGCTGCCGGAAGGCATAGACAACCTCCTGGTCGCCGGCCGCTGCGCCTCCATGACCCATGAGGGCCAGTCGGCGGCGCGGGTCTCCGGCGCCTGCTTCGTGATGGGGGAGGCGGCCGGTTCCGCGGCGGCACTGGCGCTTTCCGGCAACCGTATGCCGCGTGACATCGCGGTCGACAAGTTGCAGGAAACGTTGCAACAACAGGGGGCCTTCATCGGGCGGGGCCAGGCCGTGCCTGAGGGGCTATAAAAGACGACAGACGGAGGATATCGGATGGGTTGGGTTGCGCGGCTCGCACTTGCGGGCCTCATGGCGCTCACGGTTGGTGCAGCGAAAGCCGAAGAGCCGCTCAAGGCCAAAATCGGCGTGCTGCGGCTGTCGTCGTCGGCGCCGGTCTTCATTGCGCAGGACAAGGGCTATTTTCGCGACGCCGGACTCGATATCGAGCTGAAATTCTTTGATGCAGCGCAGCCGATCGCAGTCGCGACGACCTCAGGCGACGTCGATTTCGGCATCACCGCCTTTACCGCCGGCCTCTATAATCTCGCCGGCAAGGGCACGCTCAAGGTGATCGGCGGCATGAGCCGCGAAAGGGCCGGCTATCCCCTGATCGGCTATTTCGCCAGCAACAGCGCCTATGCAGCGGGACTGAAGACCCCGAAGGATCTCGCCGGCAAGCGCGTGGCGATGACGCAGGTTGGCTCCAGCTTCCATTATTCGCTCGGCCTGCTCGCCGACAAATACGGTTTCAAGCTCGCGGATGTGAAGATCGTGCCGCTGCAATCGCTGTCGAACGCCGCTGCCGCGCTGAAGGGCGAGACGGTCGACGCCGCTTTGCTGCCCATCTCCACCGCACGCAAGCTGATGGACGAGGGTGGTGCAAAATTCCTGGGCTGGGTCGGCGACGAGACGCCGTGGCAGCTCGGTGCCGTGTTCGCCTCGCCCAAGACGCTGGCCAACAAGGCGCTGGTGACAAAGCTGCTCGGCGCGCTTGCGAAAGCTGATCGCGAATATCACGACGTCATCCTCGCGGCGATGAAGGACGGCAAGGCCCCGATCGACGACAAGACCAAGCCGCTGCTCGAGATCATCGCAAAATACACCAATTTGCCGGTCGAGCAGGTCGTCGGCAACTGCGCCTACATCGATCCCGACGGCAAGCTGGACGTGAAGAACGTCGATAACCAGATCAAATGGCTGCAGGAGCAGGGCTTTGCCGACAAGGGTTTTGACGCCGATGCGATCATCGCCAAGGAATATGTGAAGGCGGATTGATGCTTCTCGTCATGGCCGGGCTTGTCCCGCCCATCCACGACCTTTCCCGCAGCGCCAAGAA
>NZ_PPPT01000060.1 GCF_006483445.1 Bradyrhizobium guangdongense
CCTCGACCAGCCCGAGATAGGCTCCGGCCGCACCCGCCTGTCCGGCCGAAAGCTGACCGCCCGAAGTGTTGTGTGGGAAATCGCCGTCAATGGTCAGGTCATGCGCGCGCACGAAGGCAGCGCCCTCGCCTTTGGCGCAGAAGCCGAGATCCTCGAACTGCATCATCGTAATGACGGGGTAGTCGTCATAGCTCTGCACGAAATCGAGATCGTCCGGCTTCACCCCCGCCATCGCATAGAGCTCGCCGATATCCATCGCCCAGCCGCCGCGGACCTGCATGGGATCGCCGGCAAAGGCATTATGCCGCTCGATCGTCGAGAGGAGCTTTGCAGCCGGCAAGCCCAGCGATTTCGCCGTCTCGTCCCGCATCACCAGAAAGGCTTCGGCGCCGGCGCACGGCATCACGCAGTCAAAGAGATGGATGGGATCCGAAATCGGGCGGGCCGCCAGATATTGCTCGAGCGTCAGCGGCGCCTTCATCAGCGCGTGCGGATTGCGAAGTGCATTGGCGCGCTGGGCAACCGCGATCCGGCCAACATCTTCACGCGAGACGCCGAAGGTGCGCATGTAGTTGCGCGCAATCAGCGCAAAGCTCGAATTGGCGCCGCCCGCACCATAGGGGTAGACGGCGTCCTGGTTGAAGCGCGAAAAGTTCTCGAGCGTGAGGCGGAAGGAATCGACATGGTTGGTGTCGCCGGCGACGCAAGCCACAATATCGGCGTCCCGCGCCTGCACCGCGCGTGCCGCCTTGCGCAACGCCGCGATCGCGCTGGCGCCGCCGAGCGGGATCGTATCCAGCCAACGCACGCAGAGGCCAAAATGCTGCGTCAACCCGATGGCGCTGTCGGTGCCCATGGTGAAGCTGGAGACACAGAGACCATCGATGTCACTCACCTTGATTCCGGCCTGCGCGACGAGCCCGGCAAGCGCACGGCCGATCCACCACTGCGCGCTTTCGATGGAATAGCGCACATAGGGCACGGTGACGGGCGCCGCCATCACGATGCCGTCGTAGGGTGTGCGCAGCGAAGTCGTCACTTTGCGCCTGCCTCGTTCATGCGCCTCAGATCACCGTCAGCTTGACGTCAATATTGCCGCGCGTTGCGTTCGAATAGGGGCAGCGCTCATGCGCGCCGGCAACGACCGATTCCGCGGTCGATATGTCGATGCCCGGCAGACTGACCTTCAGCTCGACGGCGAGCGCATAGCCGACCGGAACCGGCCCCATCGCGACCTTCGCAGTCACCGACGGCTCGGCCGATGGCACGACCTTCCTGGTGCGTGCCACGAGCTTGACTGCACCCAGAAAGCAGGCGGCGTAACCGGCCGCAAAAAGCTGCTCGGGATTAGTGCCCTCGCCACCGGGACCGCCCATCGATTTCGGCAGGGACAGTGACACCGACAACAGGCCATCCGCGCTGGCGGCCTTGCCGTCGCGCCCGCCGGTCGCTGTCACTTCTGTTTCGTAGAGGATCTTTTCGGGCGTCATCATATCACGTTTCCCAAACCTAACCGTTCTTGCGGGCCAGCAGCGCGCGGAAATCGCTGCGGGCCTGGGCGCTGGCGCGCTTGAAGCTCGGTCCGCGGCTCGGCTCGGTGCCGTTGAGCTGGCGGAGTTGCACCCACATCTCCGCGCTCTTCAGCGCCACCGCAGCGCAATTGACGACGGGCGCATGCCCTATCTTGAGGCCATGCTCCCGTCCGATCAGAAGCCCAGGCAGGACGCCCGCGGGAATCACGACGTCAGCGCCGCGCTCGATCAGCGGCTGCGCACAGGCGACGAAATCCTTGATCATGCGAGCATGGGCCGCCTGATCGCCCGCGAACGCACTGGCAAAATCCTCCGGCTTGCAGCCGAGCCCGGTGATGTGAACGACGCGGTCGCCGATACCGTAACGGTCGGCCTGCTCATAATGATAGACTTCGAACACGGGATCGAGCGTGACGAGACCGAGGCGCCGGCCAAGCTGCGAGGCCGCAAGCAACGTCGCCTCGCCCGTCCCGATGACGGGAATATCGAGCGCCGAGCGCAATTCGTAGAGACCGGGATCCTGGAAGTGCCCCATCACGAAGGCGTCGTAGCCCGCTTCTTCCGCTGATATGCCGTTGTCGATGGCCTGCACGGCGCAACGCAATTCGGCGAGCCGGCCGAACTCGCGGTCCGGCGGCGAGATGCCTTCGACATGAACGGTCGTGCCTGCTGCTGCGATGTTGTTGAGGTACTCCGACAGCCGCGCCATGTAAGGCGCGTTCACGCTCGCATCAACGAAGCTTTGCCAGAAGATGCGCATCGTCCTGCTCCTCAAACGCTCATGGGAGGATCGGCTCGTCGGCCGCCGATGAATATATTTCAACCATAAACTAATTGGCGCGTCAAATGCGCGCGTCGAGGTCCCCGACACGCACCGCGCTGCAACAGCGTGCGTGTCCGTTTTGCAGGGGTCTGTGATGAAGGATTTGGCGGAGGCGGGCGAAATTGTATGCAGCAACATTTTTTTCTGACAGCCCCGTGACACCAGTTGACGGGGGCCCGGATATTACTTTAGGCTTTAAGTAATCCTCCGCCGGTCGGGAGCCGGTGGCCATGACAATGATGTTGCAGGGCACCGATTTTGAGAGACTCGATCGTGTGGACAATCCTCAGGCCTGAACAGCCGGCAGCAGCATCGCCGGTCGCGCATCGCGACCGCGCCCATGACCTTTCATCGCTTCGCCAGTCGCACTGCCGTTCAAGCGGCAAGCCACGCCATGGCTGCTGACGTCGGGCGAACCGAACTCGCTTTGGCCGCGCCCGGTGTTCGGCGCTGCAGCAACATTTTCTGGTCGGCCTTTCATACCCTTGATCAACGGAGGAGAACGCATATGCGCAAGACTCTGAGCTTCCTCGCATTGGCTGCCGGCGTGCTGGCCGCACCCGCCGCGCAGGCCGATATCGTCATCGGCTTCGTGACGTCGCTGAGCGGCAATGGCTCGTCGATCGGCATCCCCTACGGCCGCGGCCTCAATGCCGCCTATGAGTACAAGAAGACGATCGGCGGCGAGACCATCCGCCTGATCCAGCTCGACGACGGCTCGGATCCGTCGGCTGCGACCCGCAATGCGCGGAAGCTCGTCGAGGAAGAGAAGGTCGACCTGCTGATCGGCACCGCGACGGCGCCCTCCACCATCGCGATGGCCGCTGTCGCGAGTGAATTGAAGGTGCCGATGATTGCGGTGTCGCCGATCGGCAAGCTGCCGGAATCACCGGAGCAGTGGGTCGTCTCGGTGCCGCAGCCGGCCTCGCTGCTGGTCAAGATCGTCGCCGACCGCATGAAGCGCGATAACATGAAGAACATCGGCTATATCGGCTTCTCCGATGCCTGGGGCGACCTCGTCTATAACGGCGCCAAGGCGGCCGAGCCGATCGACGACATCAAGATCCAGACCAACGAGCGCTACGCCCGGACCGACACCTCGGTGACCGCGCAAATCCTCAAGGTGATGGCGCCGCGTCCCGACGCCGTGCTGATCGGCGGCTCCGGCACGCAAGGCGCGCTGCCGCTGCTGACGCTCGCCGAGCGCGGTTTCAAGGGCAACACCTACGGTACGGTGGCGCTGGTCAATCCCGACTTCGTCAATGTCGGCGGCAAGGCAGCCGATGGCATTCAGGTCTCCGCCGGCCCCGTGATCGTCGCCGAGCAGTTACCCGACGATCACTTCGCCAAGAAGATCGCGCTGGATTTCCGCGCGGTGTACCAAAAGACCCATAACATCCCGACCACCGACGGCTTCTCGGCCTACTCCTTCGACGCCTGGCTGATCTTTGCCAATGCGGCCGAGCGCGCGCTGAAGACTGCAAAGCCCGGCACGACCGAATTCCGCGCCGCGCTGCGCGACGCGATCCTCTCGACCAAGGAGCTGCCGGGCGTGCATGCCGTCTACAACTTCAAGCCCGGCGCGGTCACCGGCGTCGACGAGCGCTCGCTCGTCGTGGTGCGCCTCACTGGCGGTGCCTGGAAGTACGCGCCGTAGTCTGAAGGCAGCCACAACGAGGAAACCACGTCTCCAATGACGAGCGACATCGCAGCCATCCTCGGGATCGACGGGATCGCCACCGGCGCAGTCTATGCGCTGGTGGCGATCGGGACCGTCCTCATCTTCACGGTGACGCGGGTCATCTTCATTCCCTTCGGCGACATCGCGGCGCTCACCGCGCTGACCCTGGCAGCGCTCGATGCCAAGCGTTTTCCGGGCACCGGCGCGCTGGTCGTGATCCTCGCTTGCCTTGCGACCCTGATCGAGATCATCTCGCTGCTGCGCGCGGGCGAGCCTCGGCTCCTGCCCCGCGCGCTCGCCTTCTACCTCGTGCTTCCGCTCGCCGTGGTCGGCGCGGCCTGGCTGACGATGCGGCTCGATCCGCCGCTCGCCGTCCGGCTCGTGCTCGCGCTGATGCTGATCATGCCGATCTCACCGCTGCTCGACCGCATCGTGTTCCGCCCGATCGCGGACGGCACGGTGCTGTTGCTGCTGACGGTCTCGGTGGCGCTGCATTTTGCCCTGGTCGGCCTCGGCCTCCTGTTCTTCGGCCCCGAAGGCGTGCGGACCGAACCGCTGACTTCGTTCTCCATGGAATTGGCCGGCGTGCTGATCTCGGGCCAGACCCTACTGATCGTGATCGCGGCGCTGGTGTTCAGCGGCCTGCTCTATCTCTTCTTCGACTTCACATTGGTCGGCAAGTCGCTGCGTGCGACCGCTGTGAATCGTACTGGCTCGCGGTTGATGGGCATCCGGCCGGCGCGCGCCGGCACCATCGCCTATCTGCTGGGCTCGCTGATGGCCGGCGTCTCCGGCATTCTGATCGCGCCGGTCAACACCGTGTTCTACGACTCCGGCTTCCTGATCGGGCTGAAGGCCTTTGTCGGCGCCATCGTCGGCGGCATGACCAGCTATCCCGGTGCTGCAATTGGCGCCGTCGGCGTCGGCATCCTCGAAAGCTTTGCGTCCTTCGAGAGCAGTGCGCTCAAGGACGTCATCGTGTTCTCGCTGCTGATCCCGATCCTGATCTGGCGGTCCCTCGCCTCGCTGCATTCCGAGGAGGAGATCGAGGAATGACGCGCGCCCAGATCCAGCTCGCCGCGCTCGCGGCCGTGGTGTGCCTCGCGGTGGCGCCCTTCGTGCTGAGCCCGTTCAGCATCACGCTGATGAACTATATCGGCATCTACTCGCTGGTCGCGATCGGGCTCGCGCTGCTCACCGGTGTCGGCGGCATCGTGTCATTCGGACAGGCCGCTTTCGTCGGCGTCGCCGCCTATGCGACGGCCTGGATCTCGGCGTTGAACGGATATTCGCCCTGGCTCGGCCTGCTCTTCGGCGTGGCGTTGACCTGCTCCGTCGCAGCGATCCTCGGCGTCGTCACCTTACGGCTGCAGGGCCATTTCCTGTCGCTCTCGACCGTCGCCTGGGGCCTCGCCATCGGCTTCCTCTTTGGCAATGTCGAGGGACTCGGCCGCTTCAACGGCATTGCCTCGATCCCGCCGATCAGCTTTGGGCCATATGCGCTGGTGACGAGCTCGCAGATCTACTTCCTGATCTGGGGCATCGTCGCCGTCGTGCTCGTCCTTGGCTACAACATGCTGGACTCCCGGCTCGGCCGCGCCATGCGCGCGCTGCGCGGCGGCAACACGCTGGTCGAGAGCCTCGGCATCAACGCCTTCCGGATCAAGCTCGCGACCTTCGTGATCGCGGCGTTCCTCGCCTCTCTCTCCGGATGGCTCTACGCCCATCTCAGCCGCTTCATCAGCCCCGGCCCGTTCGATGCCGGCATGGGCATCGAATATCTGATGATGTCGATGGTCGGCGGCGCGGGCAGCCTGCTCGGCGGTGTCGTCGGCGCGGCCATCGTCACGCTTCTGAAGAACAGCGTGCAGGACTATCTGCCGCTGATCGCCAAGGGCGCGTCCGGGCAGCTCGAGATCGTCGCCTTCTCCGCGCTGTTCATCCTGTTCCTGCAATGGGCGCGGCAGGGCATCGTGCCGTTCGTCGCGCATTATCTGCCCAAGGCGAAGCGCGAGCGGCCACAGCCGGCCCCGCCGCTGCCACGCCGGTCGCAGCCGGCACCGGGCGAGCTGCTTCTGAAGGTCGACGGTGCCGAGCGCCGGTTCGGCGGACTCGTCGCCGTCAACAATGTCAGCTTCGAGGTGCGCTCCGGCGAAATCCTCGCGGTCATCGGGCCCAATGGCGCCGGCAAGAGCACGATGTTCAACTGCCTGACCGGCGCGCTCCGCGTCAACAAGGGCGAGATCGTGTTTGCGGGACGGCCGATCACGCGCGACGCGCAGTCGCGCATCGCCAAGGCCGGAATCGCGCGCACTTTCCAGCACGTCAAACTGCGGCCGCGCATGAGCCTGCTCGAAAACGTCATGCTCGGCACCTATGCACGCACCCGCACCGGGCTCTTTGCCGGCGCCTTCCGTCTCAACCAGCGCGAGGAAGCCAGCGCCCGGCACGAAGCGCTGATGCAGCTCGAGCGCGTCGGGCTCGGCGACAAGCCCTTTGAGCTCGCGGGCAACCTGCCGCTCGGCAACCAGCGCATCCTCGAGATCGCGCGTGCGCTTGCCGCCGACCCGGCGCTCCTGGTGCTCGACGAGCCGGCCGCAGGCCTGCGACGCCAGGAGAAACTCAGGCTCGCCGAGCTCTTGCGCTCGCTGCGCGCGGATCACCTCACGATCCTGATCGTCGAGCACGACATGGAGTTCGTGATGTCGCTGGTCGATCGCATCGTCGTGCTCGATTTCGGCTCAAAGCTCTGCGAGGGTCCGCCCAGCGCGATCCGCAGCGACGAACGCGTGCAGGAAGCCTACCTCGGAGGCGTCGCATGACCGCGATGTTCTCCATGACCGACGTCACGGTCTGCTACGACAATGTCGAGGCCGTCAGGAACGTCTCGCTCTCCGTCGAGGAAGGCCAGATCGTCACCGTGATCGGACCGAACGGCGCCGGCAAGACCACGCTGCTGATGGCCGCGATCGGCCTGCTCGCCTCGCGCGGCCGCATGGAGTTCCAAGGTGGCGACATCGGCAAGCTCGCCGTCGAGGACCGCGTCGAGCGCCGGCTCTGCCTGGTGCCGGAGAAGCGCGAGCTGTTCTCGGACATGTCGGTCGCCGACAACCTCCTGCTCGGCTCCTACAGCCTGCGCGACCGCTCGGGCGTCGCGAAGACGCTCGACGAGGTCTATGACCGCTTCCCGCGCCTGAAGGAACGGCAGCGGCAGGCGGCGGGCACCCTCTCCGGCGGCGAGCGCCAGATGCTCGCACTCGGCCGCGCGCTGATGGCGAAGCCAAAGCTGCTGATGCTGGACGAGCCGAGCCTCGGCCTCGCGCCACTGATCGTGCGCGAGATTTTTCGCACCATCGCGTCCTTGCGCGATCTCGGCGTCTCGATCCTCCTGGTCGAGCAAAACGCCCGCGCTGCGCTCGAGACGGCCGATTACGGCTATGTGCTCGAGACCGGCGAGGTCGTGCAGTCAGGTCCCGCCAAGGACCTGATCCACGATCCGCGGCTGATCACGGCGTATCTCGGCGGGCACTGAAAACCAAGTTTGAAAACAACCCCATGCACAGTAGCCGGCGGACGCCGGCGGATTCTTTCGTATTTTACGAATTTCGCTTGACCCGTCGGGCAGATCAGGTGTATATTGCTATCATCGGAGACCTTCCCGAGCCTGGGCTCGTCAGCCGGCTGCTCGGCCATTTCGGCTTGCGATTGTGACCGCACATCCATCGAACCCCATCACTTTCGTCCTCATCGCCAAAATACCTGCGGACGGTATCGCGGACTTCTGCGCTTATGAGGACGCCGTCCTGCCGCTTCTGCCCCAGTTCAACGGCCGTCTGGAGCGGCGGCTTCGCAATGCGGATGGCACCGTGGAGATGCACATCGTCAGCTTCGCATCCGACGCCGACTTTCGGAATTATCGCAACGATCCGCGCAGGATGGCGCAAGCCGGGCTGCTGGAGAGATCGGCCGCGACGCTGGAATTGCTGGCGATGACTGACGTCATTTGAGCGCGCCTTGGCCCGCGCTAACCGACCAGCCGCGGACGGCGGTGTGCCGCGAGCGGGTTCTCGTCCAGAACGGCGCGCAGCCAGTCACGGAAGCTGACGATTTCGGGGCAGTCCGCGGTGCCTTCCGGTGCAACCAGCCAATCGCCCGGACCTGGTCCCGCATCAACCCGGTCGCAGCGATAGCCGGGATGATGACCGACGCCGCGGGCGATCAGAGCATCGACCTTGCCCTCGACCAATTCGTGCAAACCTGCAGGATGCAGCACCCGCAAGCCGATTTCTGCATATTTGTTGCGAAATGATGCAAAATCGAGCCGGCGCAGGTCGAGGCCGGCATGGACGCCCAGTTGCAGCAGCATGCTCCCCGCGGGCTTCAATTGCGAGGTCGCCTCCGCGATGTGGCGAAAGCCCTCGGAGACCCCGGGCAGATAGGCCTGCCCTGCCGCGGTCAGGATCAGTTGCTTGTGCAGCCGATCGAACAGCTGCACGCCGAGGCGCGCCTCCAGCGCCTTCACCTGCTGCCCGACGGCAGCCGGCGTCACATGCAGTTCGTGCGCGGCCAGCTTGAAGCTGAGATGCCGCGCGGCGGCCTCAAAAGCGCGGAGCGCGTTGAGTGGTGGAAGTGCGTAGGTCATCGCGTCCGAGTTTGACACTGATGGGACGTACCCTTGCAATAGATTTTCTTGCGCTGAACCGCAGCAAACATGCTTTGCGCCCGCGCGACATCGGCGGGTACGGTCGCGTCCTCACCTCAGGGAGCTCTCATGCGGCGCCGGCTGGACCATTTCGTCATCTGCGTTCACGACCTCGCGCAGGCCGCGACAGCCTGGCAAAAGCTCGGCTTCGCCCTGACCCCGACCGGGGTGCACCCCTTCGGCACCAGCAACCGGCTTGCGATGCTCGAAAACAATTTTTTTGAGCTGCTGGCCGTCACCGACGCTGCGGCGGTGCCGCCGGCCACATCAGGCCATTTCAGCTTCGCCGCGCATAATCGCGAATTCCTGGAAAACGCCGAGGGAATGTCGATGCTGGTCCTGCACACAAATGACGCCCACGGCGACGCGGCGCGTTTCCGCAGCCGCGGCATCGGCGCCTATGCGCCGTTCGATTTCGGCCGCGACGCGGTGCTACCGGGCGGGACGACGGCCCGCGTCGCCTTCTCGCTGGCCTTTGCCACCGATCCCGCGATGCCCGGTCTCGCCTTCTTCACCTGCCAGCAACGCCATCCGCCAAATCTGTTCTGGAAGCCGGAGTATCAGCGTCACCCCAACGCCGCCCTGCGCGTGACCGAGGTGGTGATGTCGGCGCCCGAGCCGATGAAGCACCGGGCCTTCCTCGAGCACTTCGCGGAAGACACCGCCGAGCCCATCCCCGATGGACTAACCATAGGCCAGCGCGGCGACCGGATCACGGTGCTGGGGCCGGCGGAGATCGCACGCCGGCTGCCGGGCATTGATGGCGGCGCAGCGCCCCGGTTTTGCGCGGCGCGCATCGCGGTCGGCGATCTCAACGCCACCGCACGGATCCTGAAGGGCAACGGCGTCCCGTTCGAGATCACGGGCGCGGTGCTGCTGGTTCCGCCGACCACGTCGCATGGCCTCGCGCTGGAATTCGCCGAACAGGAGATGAACTGAAATGGCAGACATCGTCAGCCACAATCCCGCAACGGTCCACCCGCCCGCTAGCGGCTACTGCATGGGACTTGAAGTGACGCACCCTCGCCGCCTGCTGTTCATCAGCGGCCAGGTGCCTGAGAGAGTCGACGGCACCGTCCCTGAGGGTTTTGAGGCGCAATGCGAGCAGGCCTGGCGCAACGTCATCGCCGTGCTCGCCGCCGTCGGCCTTGGCGTCGAGCATCTGGTCAAGGTCACGACGTTCCTCACGAGCCGGGATCAACTCGTGACCAACCGCGCTATTCGTCACAAGATGCTGGGGGAGCATCAGCCCGCACTGACGGTCATGGTCGCCCAGACCGTCGACAGCAAATGGCTGCTGGAGATCGAGGCGATCGCCGCGGAGTGAAAGGTGACCCATGGTTGAGACTGTCCATCCCTTCTACGAACAGCACCGCGGCGCCATGGAATCCGCCATGCGTGAGCGACTCGACCTTGCCGAGCCGATGTTGCGCGAGCGTGCGCATCTCACCAATATTGCTGGCCTCAGGCAGGAGGTGATGGACGAATTCGCAATCGTGCTCGCCCAGATGCCCTATGTCGGCGGCGCGGCAAGCCGCATGAGCGATTTCTTCATGCGTCTGATCGGCTTCATGGCCATCAGCCGCGTGCTACAGCGGCATGGCGTTTCCGTGCCCGTGATCGGCGAGATCGAGCGGGACACCTACAAGGCGCAATTGCTGAGGGTGCCGGAAGCCGAACGTCTGGCGTCAGGGCGTCAATTCATGTCGCCGGAGAACCAGGCCTTGCTGCGCGAGCAGGCGGCCAAGAGCACGACGGAGAGCCACCAGCAGGCGTTTCCGGAGGATTTCGTCTACGACTTCGTCGAGCCTGATACGGGCGACGGCTTTGAATTCGGCATCAACTACAGGGCATGTGGCTTCTGCAAATTCGCCGGCCGTCACGGCGACAACGACATCCTGCCGAACATTTGCGGTCTCGATTTCGACGCCTATGCCACGCGAGGAATCCGCCTGGAAAGGACGCAAACTTTGGCTGGCGGCGCGAGCCACTGCAATTTCCGGTTCTCGCGGTTGCCGTAGGATGGATTGAGCCCTCGCGAAACCCATATCGCGTGAAGCGTGGCCAGTATCAAACGGCGCCATTCCACGATCAAAGGGAGCTATTTCCCCTGCCGCGCGCTATCGAGCAGCGTCATGCAGGCCTCGAGACAGGCTTCGGCGATGGCCCGACCGAGAGCACTCTGCTTCTTGTTGAGCAGCCGATGCATCACCACGCCGTGCAACATCATCATGATCGGATAGGCGACGCGAGCGGCCCTGCCCTCATCGACGCCGGCGCGCACGAGATGGGCGGTATATCGTTCGATTTCACTGGCCTGCGCATCAGCCGCGACCCGCTCCATCCAGCCACGCCCGTAGAGCAATTCATAATCGCGGGGGTGATTGGTGCCGAACGCCAGGTGTCGCGCACAAGTGTCCTGGAAGTCGCGCGATCTGGCGAGGTAGGCCGAGAAGCGCCCAAAGGCGAGCGCGCGCAACGCGGTCAGCAGCGCCTCGCGGTCGGCGTAGTAGCTGTAGACCGTCGGCGTAGTGGTGCCCGCTTCCGCCGCCACGCCGCGGATCGTGACCGCCTCCTCGCCGCCCGACTGCCAAAGCGCGTCGGCGGCATTCAAGATCCTGTGAGGCAGTTCCAGATCGGCAATTCGCGGCATGGACCCTATTGCTTTTACATCGTATAAGTTATACGCCGTTTAAATAATAGCCGGTTCCCTGGAGCAAGCAAATGCCTCTTTCCCCGAAACTGATTGGACCCGCGATTTCCGCGATCACGGGTCTGATCACCGCGACCAGCATGTCCTTCGTCGGTCTCGCCATGAACTACGGCTTCCAGCCCGATTTCGCCATTCGCTGGCTGAGGGCCGCGGCCACGAGCTACGTGCTGGTCGTGCCGATGCTGGTGATCGTCATCCCGCGCATCCAGCGCTTCGTCATGCGGCAGGCCGGATTGCCGGCGCGTTGAGGTCGGTTCGCCGCCCGGACCGAATGCCCGGCGCAAGCCGGGGCAATCAATTCGTCCATTGAACCTAACCCGAGGTCAGCGATATGACGACGGAACATGAACACGACGGCCCGATCCTGGTGACGGGCGCAGCCGGCGCCGTGGGTGGCATCGGCCGCAACCTCACAAAGTTCCTTCTCGCAAAGGGGCACAAGGTGCGCGCCCTGGTTCGGCGCGAAGATGAGCGCGCCGAAGCCCTGCGGCGGCTCGGCGCAGAGGTCGTGCAGGGCGACCTGACGGACCTCGCCTCGATGCATCGCGCCATCGAAGGCTGCCGGCGCATCTATTTCGGGATGTCTGTTTCGGCGGCATACCTGGAAGCCACCATCAATACTGCCGCAGTGGCGCGCCACCATGGCGTCGAAGCTTTCGTGAACATGTCGCAAATGACGGTCTCGCAGATGAGCATCAGCGAGACCACCGACAGCCCGCAGCACAAGCTGCACTGGCTGGCGGAGCAGGCTCTGTCCTGGTCGGGACTGCCGGTCGTCACCATGCGGCCGACCGTTTTTCTCGAAGGCTTTTTTCTCACGCTCGCCGCCGCCGGCGTGCGGGGCTCCGACGAGTTGGCGCTTCCGATGGGCAGCGGCAAAACCTCGCCGATCTCGGCGGTTGACGTGGCGCGTGCCGTGGCTGTTATCCTCGACGACCCCGCACCACATATCGGACACATCTACGATCTGACGGGGCCGGAATCGGCCGATCTGGACCATTACGCGCGCGCTTTCTCGGAGGCGCTCGGCAGGCCCATCCGATATCGCGACGTCTCCCTCGCGGCGTGGAGCGAAGGCCTCCGGCGGATGCGGTTTCCCGAGCACGTCGTCAGCCATCTCTCGGCCATGACCGAGTTGAACAGGCTTGGCCGTTACGACCGCATGACGGACACCATGTTCAAGCTCACCGGTCAGGAGCCGATGAGCATGCGCGACTTCGTGAAACTCCACGCCGCTGAATTCAAGCAGCCCGTGTGATGGGTTGAGCCCTTGCGAAACCCGTCGCTTGCCGGCGTGATCGAAGCAAAACGGCGCTGCTGTGCCTGCTTGTCGAATGATCACGTCACATGCAGAGTGGCGCGGCGCAAATTTGGACGATACAACGCCTTGAGAGACGCACGCGCGCGGCCAACAGCGTCGTTGAGGAGTAGTCCCGATGAACCTCGGACTGGAAGGCAAGACCGCGCTGATCACGGCCGCGAGCGGCGGAATTGGCAGCGGCATTGCTGCCGCGCTCGCTGACGCAGGGGTGCGTGTCGCCATCAGTGGACGCACGGCAGCCACTCTGGAGCAGGTGGCCGAATCGCTCGCCTCGCGTGCCGGCGGTCGCGCGGTCATCGTCGTGGGAGACGTTTGCGCCCAGGCCGGCCCCGCTCGAATAGCCGCTGAAGCTGCAAGCGCGCTCGGCGGACGCATCGACATCCTCGTGAACAACGCCGGTGGCGCGAGGCCGGCGACCGGCGAGGTTGACGATGCCTTTTGGGACGAGGCAATGACGCTCAATTTCCTCGCGGCGCGCCGCCTGACCGATCTGATCACGCCGGGAATGAAAGCTCGAAACTGGGGACGGATCGTCAATATTTCCGGCGCGCTCGTCGCACCCAAGCTCAACGGCGCGGCGCCCGCCAAGGCGGCACTCGTGAGCTGGTCAAGAACCCTGTCATCAGAACTCGGCCCATTCGGCGTGACCGTGAACACGATCGCCCCCGGTCGCATCAACTCGGCCCAGATTCAAAGGCTGCATCCCACGGAGCAATCGAAGGCGGAGTTCATCAAGCAAAACATCCCGGCGGGCTATTTTGGGGAACCTTATGACATTGGATATCTGGTGGCGTTCCTCGTATCTCCGCTTGCCCGCTACATCAATGGCGCCGCGATCCCCGTTGATGGTGGCGCGGTACGGCGGGTGTAGCCCGTCGGATGGGTTGAGCCCTTGCGAAACCCATCACCCTCTATCGTCTTTCACCATAGTCACAACCGTCATCCACTTGAATCTCGAACCGTCACCCCCGCGCAATGGCGAAGCCATTGTCGCTGGAGGCGGCCGCTTCTTCAGCGGCCCTCGAAGGGCGACGACCCGGCTGCCGCAGCATCTCGGCCGTTCATCCTTCGAGGCTCCCCATGACGCGCGTTGCGCGCCATGGCTCGCACCTCAGGATGACGGGACCAGACTGGAGGATCGGAGCGGCTAAGGCCGCACCACCTTCGTCAGCATCGGAAAATGCTTGTTGCCGCCCGCGAACGGCGGGAACTGGACGAAGTCCGCGCGCATGCGCTTGATGACGTCTGAGGTCAGTGCGTGCGAGAGCGCGGTGGGGCTGTCGAACAGCAGCTTGTTGCGCTGCATGTGGGCTTCACGGCGCGACGGCAGCCGGTCGACCCAGTCAATGCCGGAGTAGATCTCGACCTGGCGGACATTTGGAAAGGTCCGCATGATCCTTGGATGGTGCTCCAGGTAATGTAGATGCCACGCATTCAAATTGTCGGCCGGGCCGGGATAGTGGACGAGATAGCTGCACGGGGTGGTCGTGCCCTCGGGATGTTCGGCAACATCGACAGGAAACGAACGCGTCACCATCACCTGGTGCGCGATGTCGAGGCCGGCGAGGCTCGGCAGGCCCGCGCCCGCCGCGAGGTCGGCGATGATACCGCTGCGGTCGAGGGCGGCTTCGCAGGCGACGAGATCGGGAAAGCGCAGCTGAATGGCGAAGGCTGGGCCCGGACCGTCGGCCTTGTAGGGATGCTCGACGGGATACTCCAGCGGTGTGAACAGCAGTCCTTCGGTGAGACCCGGGACTGACCCGATCATCGCCGCGGCTTCGGCGAGATCGTCGGAGCTGATCCGGCGCGTGTCGGCCGGATCGGAGAAGGTCATGAAGAACGAGATCATGAGGGCACCGCCTCCCACCACAATCTCGTCATGCCCGGGCATAGCCGTCCGAAGGACGGCGTCGCTTCCGCTCGCCTATGCCCGGGCATCCACGTTCTTCGTGCGGAAGCAAAGGTCGTGGATGGCCGGGACAAGCCCGGCCATGACGATGTGGAAACATCTGCGGACAAGCTCTCCAGGGTCATATGCGATTGCCCTGCATCATCTCCGTCCCCTCCTCCACGTGCAGATGCGCAGTCAACGCTGCACGTACGTCGTCAGGCCAGGGGATGGCGTGGTGATCGACCAGCGACGTCGCAGCCAAAATCTGGCGGGCCTTCCAGCGCAGGCCGTCGCTACCAGAGACGACATGCGCCAGATGCAGCGAGGCGCGGCCGACCTTGCCGATGCGCAAGGTGAACGTCAGGCGATCGCCGAACAGCGATGGTTTTGAGAAATCGCAAGCGAGATGCACCGTCGGTGTGCCGATCTTGCGGACCGTGATCAGTTTTGGCCAGGGGAAGCCGATACCGGCCCAAAACTCCTCGACGACGCCGTTGAGGATATTGAGATAGGACGGAAAATACGCGATGCCCGAGGGATCGCAGTCCCCGAACCGCAACTCGCGATCGAACGAAAACTGCGTCATCAGATCGCGACAACCGGGTGGCGGATGACGCCGACGCCGTCGACGCCGGCTTCGACCACGTCGCCGGGCCACAGCCATTCCTGCGGGCTCATGCCGGCGCCGACGCCTTCGGGCGTGCCTGTTGCGATGATGTCGCCGGGCTCAAGCGTCATGCCGGAGGAGATGTCCGAGATCAGCACCGGGATATCGAAGATCATGTACTTGGTGTTGGAGTCCTGCTTCATGACGCCGTTCTTGGTCAGCCATAGCCGCAGATCGTGCGGATTGGGGATCTCGTCTGATGTCACGATGCAGGGGCCGAACGGCGCGTAGGTGTCCATGCCCTTGGAAAAGATCCACTGGCCGGCGCGGCGGTTGTCGCGCGCGGAGATGTCGATCATCACGGAGTAGCCGAACACGTGGTCCATCGCCTTGTCGGTCCCAATCCGGGTTGCGGTCTTGCCGATGATGACGGCGAGCTCGACCTCCCAGTCGAGCTGCTGCGTCATTTTTGCATTGTGCTGGATGGCGCCGCCGGGGCCGATCACCGAGGTCGGCGGTTTTGAGAACACCACCGGCTGTTTTGGCAGGTCCTTATCTGTGTCCAGACTCTTGGCTGATTCCGCGACATGGGCGCGGTAGTTCAGCCCGATGCCAAAGATGTTTTTGCGCGGGCGTGGAATCGGGGCCTGTAGCTTGACGTCCTCGACCGCGATGGCGGAGCCGGCGGGGAAGCGGCCATTGGCGTCCTCGAGTGCATCCCTCAGCGCCGGCAGCAGCGTCACGCTGTTGTCGATGAAGGACAGCATGTCGCTCGGCCATGTCACGCCGCTGGACGCGCCGAGGTGCTCGACATCGACGACGAGACCGTTGACCAGCGCGCCGAGGCGCGCACCGCTGGAGCCAAGAGTGTAGGTGACGAGGCGCATGGAAGCTTGATCCGACTCTTGTGGTTGAAGTGGGTTAGTTGGCGACCGGCTGGTGGCCGGCATTGTCGCCATAGGCCTCTTCCCGGTAGAGGCCGAGGCCTTCGATGACGGGAAGATCGTTGAAGCAGAACAGGCAGGCGTCATCGCTGTCAGAGAGATTGCCATGCTCGTGCCAGGCCCAGGACGGCACGCAGAAGATGTCGCGCTCCTGCCACTCGAAACGCTTGCCGCCGATCACGGAATAGCCGCGGCCCTTGGCAACCTGGTAGATGAAGCTGCCGGTGTGGCGATGCGACTTTGTCCGCTCGCCCGGCCGCAAAAGCTGCATGCTGGCGCCGATCGTCTGCATCACGTGGCCGCCGGTGATCGGGTTGACGTAGTTCATGAGGATGCCGTCATAGGGCGAGCCGTCGGTCGCGGCGCCGTATTTGCGTAAGGAGTCGTAGGTCGGCTCCCACTCATATTTGAACATCGGCGAATAGCCTTTCGACCATTTTGAGTCGGCCGGGCGCAGACCGGGGTTGCCCCAGGTCTTGGTCATGTCGTCGACGGGGTAGCCGGACGCTTCCTGCTGGAGTTTTGGATGCACGACGAAAAAGTTGGCCTCCAGCGCATTGACGAGGGGAATGTCGAGGCCGTCCTGCCAGATGCAGACCGAGCCGTTGGCCTCGACACCGTGCTCGTGCCAGGTGCCGTTCGGCGTCAACACGAAGTCGCGCGCGCCGAGCGTCATCTTGTGGCCGTCGACGATGGTGTAGGCGCCAGAACCTTCCATGATGAAGCGGAGCGCCGAGGCCGAATGCGCATGCGCGGTGGCGACCTCGCCGGGATGCATCACCTGCAAGCCGGAATAGAGCCAGCCCACGGCGGCCGAGACGTCGCGGCGGCCGGGGTTGTTGAGATAGATCACCCGGCGGCCCGCCTTCTCCGGCGAGACAAGTTCTACAGAGCGAAGCACATGCTCGCGCAGATCGTTGTAGCGCCAGAGCACGGGAACGGAGGCCGATTGCGGCGCCCATGGCTCGATCTTGTTGGCGACGGTCCAGAGCGCGCCAGCCTCGTATTTTTCGAGATCCTTGTAGTAGGCCTTGAGCTCGGGGGTGTCCTCGACATTGGCCCGGCCGATGATGTTCTCGCGCATCCTGTCCTCCGAAGTCCTATTCCAAGCCCTATTCCGATCTCAGTGGGATCGGCGCAAAACCCTGCTCCACGCCTTCACCGCCTGCGAGGTCGAGCGGCGCCAGGAGACGCCGGTTGACCCGCAAATCAAAGACGTCGAAGCGATTATAGTGGCCGACGATGTCGTGCATCTGTTTTGGCTGGATGCAGCGCTCGAGGTCGATGTCGGCGTAGACGATGCCCTCGTCGTCGATCAGGGCGTCCCCGACCACGCGGCCATCGGGTCCGATGATGCCGGAGAAGGCGCTGGACTTTCGCTGCAGCCGCGCGCGGGCGTCGGGCACCACAGCCTCCATCGCCCTGATGATCTCCTCCGACACGGTCGAGCAGGACACCACCGTAAAGATCTTGCCTTCAAAGGAATGGGCAATCGCGCGCAACTTGATCGCCTCCGCCATGTCGTAGTCCGGGGGCGCGACGGGAAGCGAGATGTAGCTTGCGACGTGCACCAGCTCGCCCTGCCCCAAGAGCGCAAAGCGCGCCAGCGTGTTGGTGTTCTCGCCGCAGGCCAGGCCTCCGAGACGCCCGATCTCGGTATCATAGACGCGCAGGCTCGAGCCGTCACCGCCGGTCCAGGTCAGCTTCTCGGCCCAGGTCGGCACCAGCTTGCGGTGCTTGCCCAGTATCGAACCGTCCGGACCGATGAACACAAGCGTGTTGTAGATCGCGCCCAGCGAGATCGGGCTGCGCTCATTGACGCCGAGCACGACATAGCAGGCGCAATCGCGCGCGGCCTTGCGGACGACATCCACCTCCGGCCCCGGCACCAGCACCGACGCCTTGGCGAGCTTCTCGAACCACGCACTGCCCGTGACGGGATCGGTGATCCAGTTCCAATAGGGATAGCCGGGAACAAAGACTTCAGGGAACGCGACCAGCCGCGCGCCGTGGTGTGCTGCTTCACGCACCAGTGAAGCGGCCTTGTCGGCGGTGGCGCTGGCGTCGAGATAGACTGGCGAGGCCTGGACGGCGGCGGCTTTAAAGCGCGGCAGCTTCAGCATTCGGCCCACCCCTGTCGCTTCCGTCATGGCCTTCAGCTGCAGCAGATATCCGCTAGACTGACCGCGGCCCCGGCGTTGACTTACTTCACATGTAAACGTATGCTAACGCATATTTCTGGAGGGTGCAATGGCCGAACGTTCCTTCGCGCGCGAAGTCGAGGATCTCCGCCTCGGCAACGGCGACACCTTCCGCGGCGAAGGCATCCTCGCCATCACAAAGGCGCTGCTGCAATCCGGCGTCGCCTATGTCGGCGGATACCAGGGTTCGCCGATCTCGCATCTCATGGACGTGCTCGCCGACGCCAAGGACGTGCTCGACGATCTCGGCGTCGTATTCCAGAGCTCGGCCAATGAAGCGGCGGCGGCCGCGATGCTGTCGGCCTCGGTGATGTATCCGCTGCGTGGCGCGGTGGCCTGGAAGTCGACCGTCGGCACCAATGTCGCCTCCGATGCGCTCGCGAACCTCGCCTCGGGCGGGGTCACCGGCGGCACCATGATCATCGTCGGCGAGGATTATGGCGAAGGCTCCTCGATCATGCAGGAGCGCACGCATGCGTTTGCGATGAAGTCGCAGATGTGGCTGCTCGACCCCCGGCCCGACCATGAATGCATCGTCAATCTGATCGAGAAAGGGTTTGAGCTCTCGGAATTCTCCAACACGCCCGTGATGCTGGAGGTGCGCGTCCGTGCCTGCCACATGCACGGCAGCTTTGCCTGCAAGGATAACGTCAAGCCGGCGCACACGATCAAGGATGCGCTCAACAATCCCATCCGCGACGTCAACCGCATCGTGCTGCCGCCGGCGGCTTATGAACACGAGCAGGAGAAGATCAAGACGCGGATGCCGGCGGCCGTTGGCTTCATCCGCGAGCACAAGCTCAATGAATGGATGGGGCCCAAGGACGGCAAGGTCGGCATCATCATGCAGGGCGGGATGTACAACAATGTCATCCGCGCGCTGCAATATCTGGGTCTGTCGGATGCGTATGCGAATACGCAGGTCGCCCTCTACATCATGAACGTCACCTACCCCGTGATCGATACCGAGGTCGCAGAATTCTGTGCCGGCAAGGACGCGGTGCTGATCGTCGAGGAAGGCCAGCCGGAATATCTGGAGCAGGCGATCAACACGGTCTTGCGGCGCAGGGACATCAATGCGCGCGTGCACGGCAAGGACGTGCTGCCGATGGGCGGCGACTACACCGCGCAGGTGTTGCTCAATGGCGTGCGCGAGTTTCTGGAGAAGACCGAGCCGCGGCTGCTCGGCAACCGGCCGCCCGCGCCGGACGCAACGCCGACGCTCAATCATCCCGCGGTCGAGAAGCTGAAGCAGGTCGTACCGGCGCGCCCGCCCGGGCTCTGCACCGGATGCCCGGAGCGGCCGATCTTCGCGGCCATGAAGCTCGTCGAGGAGGAGCTCGGGCAGCACCATGTGTCGGCCGACATCGGCTGCCATCTGTTCTCGATCCTGCCGCCGTTCAACATCGGCGCGACCACCATGGGCTTTGGCCTTGGCCCGGCCTCGACCTCCGCCTTCAACGTCAAGGCCGACAAGCGCTCGATCGCTGTGATGGGCGACGGCGGCTTCTGGCACAACGGGCTGACCAGCGGCATCGGCAACGCCGTCTTCAACAAGCATGACGGCGTGTTCGTGATCGTCGACAATTTCTACACCTCGGCGACCGGTGGCCAGGACATCCTGTCTTCGCGCGCCATCAACAAGCGGCGCGACACCAACAATTCGATCGTCAAGGCCGTGAAGGGCATCGGCGGCCAGTGGGTGCGGCAGCTCGACCGCACCTACGACGTCGGCAAGATGCGCGACACGCTGAAAGAAGCGCTGACGACCAGGGAGGAAGGTCCAAAGGTCATCGTCGCCTCGTCCGAATGCATGCTGAACAAGCAGCGCCGCGTCAAACCGCAGATCGCGAAGGCGATCAAGGATGGCACGCGGGTCGTCAAGGAGCGCTTTGGCGTCGACGAGGACGTCTGCACCGGCGATCACGCCTGCATCCGGCTCTCCGGTTGTCCGTCGCTGTCGGTGAAACAGCTCGACGATCCCCTGCGCGATGATCCCGTGGCGGCCATCGACAATTCCTGCGTCGGCTGCGGCAATTGCGGCGAGGTCGCCGAAGCCGCCGTGCTGTGCCCGTCGTTCTATCGTGCCGACGTGATTCATAACCCCACCGGCTGGGACAAGTTTCGGTCGAAGGTCGCGATGGCCGTGATCGGCTGGCTGCAGCGCCGGCGCGACCGCCGCCGTCCCGCGCTCGAGGCGCTGGCATGAGAGACGAGACCGTCAGACTGGCGCTGCCTGCCGCGGGCGACGCGACCGAGCGGCCGATCTCGATCGCGATCGTCGCGATGGGCGGCCAGGGCGGCGGCGTCCTGACCGACTGGATCGTGCAGCTCGCGGAGAACCATGGCTGGGTCGCGCAGTCGACCTCGGTGCCTGGCGTTGCGCAGCGCACCGGTGCGACGATCTACTACATCGAGGCGATGCCGCCGCTCGACGGCCGCAAGCCGATCCTGTCGCTGATGCCGACGCCCGGCGACGTCGACGTGGTGATGGCGGCGGAGTTCATGGAGGCTGGCCGCTCGATCCTGCGCGGCCTGGTGACGCCGGAGCGCACCACGCTGATTGCGTCCAACCACCGCTCCTTTGCGATCGGCGAGAAGATCGCGCCGGGCAACGGCATCGCCGACCAGGGCGCAGTGTCGGGCGCCATCGGCGTTGCCGCCAGGAACGAGATCATCTTCGATTTGAATGCGCTGGCGATAAAGCATGGCAGCGTGATCTCGGCCGCGATGTTCGGCGCGCTTGCCGCGGCCAGCGTGCTGCCGTTCAGCCGCGAGAGCTATCTCGACGTCATCAGAGCCGGGGAAAAGGGTGCGAGGGCGAGCATCGAGACGTTTGAGGCGGCTTTTGACCAGGTTCAGACAAAATCGTTTGGCGATGCAGCGCCTGCACCATCCAGGCCGGCGAAGGCCGTGCCCCCGCTCGTGGTTCCGGATGCCGACCTCGCAAGACTCATCGCGCGACTGAAGGATTTGCCGGAGCCTGCGGCCGCCATGGCGCGCGCGGGCCTGAAGAAGGTCGTCGATTTCCAGGACGTCGCCTATGGCGGCGAGTATCTCGATCTCCTCGGCAGGCTCTGCGCGGCCGATCGGAGCGCCGGCGGTGCGGGGAAGAGTTTTGCCTTCACGACAGCCGCGGCAAAATATCTTGCCAACGCGATGACCTATGACGACGTGATCCGCGTTGCCGACCTGAAGACGCGCGCGAGCCGCCGCTCGCGGATCGAGGACGAGCTGGAGCTGTCTGAGGGACAGGTGCTGCACACCACCGAATTCATGCATCCGCGCATGGAGGAGGTCATGGGCATGCTGCCGGCGGGCTTTGGCCGCTGGCTCGGCGCACGGCCGCGCCTGCTGGGCTTCCTCGACCGCCGGGTCAACCGGGGACGGCGGGTGAAGACCTATTCGCTGCCGTGGTTCCTGATGCTTTACGTGGTCGGCGGGATGCGCGGGATGCGCCGGCGCTCGCTGCGCCATGCGGTCGAGACCGCACACCGCGACGCATGGCTGAAGGCCGCGACGGAGGCCGTCAGCACCAACTACCAGCTCGGCGTCGAAATTTTGCAGTGCCGGCGGCTGGTGAAGGGCTATTCCGATACCCACAGCCGAGGGCTCTCCAAATTCGACAAAACGCTGGCCGCGATCAAGCTGGTCGAACGCCGCGACGATGCCGCCGACTGGGCCCGGCGCCTGCGCGAAGCCGCGCTGAAGGACGGTCCCGGCAAGGAGCTCGACGGGGTCATCCAGACCATCAAGACGTTTGCGTAGTGGAAGTCCTGCAATAACCGCCCCACCCTCTTGACGAAACGCCCTGTCCGCGATTGGTCATGCAATGCCTGCCGCACTCAAAGACAGCAACGTTCCCGTCCAGGGCCAAATCGAGACCCGGCTCTGGCTGCAATTGCTGTCGCTGCATGGCGAGCTGTTCGCCTCGCTGAACTCGGTGCTGAGCTTGGAGTTCGGGCTGTCACTGGCAAAGTTCGACGTGCTGGCGCAGCTCGATCGCTATCCCGACGGGCTCGCGCTCGGGCAATTGTCGCAGAACCTGAAAGTGTCTGGCGGTAACGTCTCCGGGCTGGTGCAGCGGCTTCTCGCCGACGACCTCATCAGCAAGGAGATGTCGAGCGAGGACCGCCGTTCCTTCATCGTGCGCCTGACGCCGAAGGGCGCGGCGCTGTTCCGGAAGGCGGCTGATGTCCACAAGAAGCATCTCAGCAAGCGGCTGGACAACATTCCCGCCCAGGAGCTGGACAGCGCGCTCAGCGTGCTGCGGTCCCTCTCCTCAAAGATCCGTACCGACAGCAAGAAGCAGAGTCGCAAAAGATAATGGCCAAGGAAATTAAGGGCAAATGGAAGTCCGGTCCGCCGCGGACCAAGGACCAGTTGCAGAGCTACATCCCCTATCTGTTCAACCGGCTCGCCAATCGCTGGAACCTCGACCAGAACCGCGACCTCGCCGAGCACAACATCAACAACGTCGTGTTCCGGACGCTGTCGGTGCTGTTCATCTACAAGACGCTGACGGTCAACGAGGTCGCCGTGCTCGCCGTCACGGAGCAGTCGACCGCGAGCCGCATGGTCGAATCCATGGTGTCGGCGGGCCTCGTCAAGCGCGAGATCGCGGAAGAAGACCAGCGCCGCCGCGTCGTGGCGCTGACGCCCGACGGCGAGGCGCTGCTGCGCAAGATATGGCCGATCATGGAGAAGAACTATGACCGGCTGACCGAGGGCATCGACCCCGACGAGATCGAAACCTGCGCGCGGGTGCTGGCCAAGATGGTGCAGAACATCAAGCAGAACCAGATTTAGGGGCCGAGGCCCACGAGGCTCGTGCCACCGCAGACATAGAGCACCTGGCCGGTGACGAAGTCAGAGCGCGGGTCGAGGAAGAATTCGATGGCGTGCGCGACGTCCTCGCGCGAGCCGAGCCGGCCGACGGGCACGTTGCGCGCCATCTGCTCCTGCCGCTCCGAGCCCTTTGGGATGATGCCCCAAAAATTGTCGGTGAGGATCGGCCCGGGCGCAACGACATTCACCGTGATGCCGCCGGAAGCGAGCTCGAGCGCCCAGGTGCGCGCCAGGCCGTGCACGCCGGCCTTGGTCGCCGAATAGGCTGAGCGCGTCACAGCCCCCATCGCCGCGCGGGACGAGACGAACACAATGCGGCCGAAGCGGCGCGACTTCATGCCGTCGAGCGCGGCCTGGGTCAGGATCATCGGCGCGCCCAGGTGCAATTGCGCAAGCGTCAAAATGTCTTCAGGCTTCGCATCGGGCAACAGGTTCGGCAGGATCACGCCGGCATTGTGCACGATGCGGTCGATCGCGTGCTCCTGACATATCTCTTCCGCGATCGCGCGGGTCTCGTCGATGCTGGTAAGATCGGCGCGATAGGCCGCGAGCAGATCGTGCGTCCAGGCCGGTTTCTCCAATCCGATCGAGACGACGCGCTGCCCCTTCTCGACCAGACGCTTGGCGAGGGCTTCACCGATGCCGGAGTTGCCGCCGGTGATGAGCGTTGTGGTGACGTCGCTCATGGTCAAACCTGCCGCTTCTTGAGATCTCGCAAATCGAAGAATGCGCCGTCGCGCATCAGTTTTGCGACAAACTCCTTCAGGCCGCCGCGCTGGATCTTTTCGGTTGCCGTCAGCGGCAGGCGGTCGACGAAGGCGATCCAGCCGGGCGCCTTGTAATAGGCCATCTGCTCCAGGCTCCAGCGCACGATGTCCTCGGCCAGCTTCTGATCCGCGCCGCCCTGCTCCGCAATAATGACGGCCACGACCTCGTCGCCGCGCACCTGATCGGGCGTCGCTGCGACCGCGGCCTGCCGAATGGCGGGATGGCGATTGAGGACGGACTCGACCTCGACCGCGGCGATGTTCTCGCCGGAGCGGCGGATGACGTTCTTCTTGCGGTCGACGAAATGGAGATCGCCGTCGGTATCGCGCGAGACGATGTCGCCGGTGTGCAGCCAGCCGCCGGCCCACGCCTCGGCGGTCGCCTCCGCGTTCTTCAGATACTCCCGGAAGAAGCCGTAGCGCGGGTTGGTGCCGGCGCGCCGGACCAGGAGCTCGCCCGGCATGTCCACCGCCGCTTCATTGCCGCTGTCATCGACGATACGAACATCCACCTCGGGAGCCGGACGGCCAAAGCACGCCGTGCCGATCTTGCGCGGCTCGACATTGGCCGCAATCACGCCGCCGCTTCCCGTTTCGGTCATCGCCCAGGCCTCGAGCAGCGGAAAGCCGAAGCGCTCTTCGAACGGTGCGTGCAGGAGCTTGTCGACGCCGGCGCCGAAGCCGAAGCGGACGGTGTGCGCGCGGTCCTGCTCTGACGCAGGCGCGCTCATCAGCATCGACGGCATGACGCCGAGATAATGCAGGCAGGTGGCGCGGCTATCGCGCACCGACTGCCACCAGGTGCGCGGGTGGAAGCGGTCGAGCATGGTCAGGCTGCCGCCGACCGAGATCATCGCCATCAGCGACACCGCCATCGCGTTCATGTGAAACAGCGGCAGCGGCGTGATCATGCGCTCGCAGTCCGGTTTCAGCCCGATCAGCCCGCCAGCGTCGCGATACCAGTTGCCGGAATGCAAGAAGTATTCGCTGGTGAGGACGCAGCCTTTGGGCTGTCCCGTCGTTCCCGAGGTATAGAGCAGCGCGCATTCGGTGGCGCTGTCGCCGACGATCGCCGGCCGCGCACCGCCGAAAGGAGCCGGCACGTCGTCCGTCTCCGTCACCACAGGAATCGGCCGGCCAGCCTGGCGGGCCGCGGTCGCCACCTCGTCACGCCGCTCGGCAAGGACGAAGGCAGCGTTCATCTCGGAATGGGCGATGATGTATTCGAGCTCGCTCATCCGCAAATCCGGATTGATCGGCACGACGGAGACGCCGAGCGCGTTGAGCGCGAACCAGAGCTCGATGAACTCAGGCCGGTTCTGGAGCAACAGTCCGACCCGGTGGCCCTCGCCGTAGCCGCATTTCGCGAATGCCGCCCGCCGCAGTTGAACGCGAGCGAGCATGGCGCCATATGAAATTTCTCCCGGCGCGATACCGTAGATTGCAGCCGTCTCCGGCAATACGTTGAAGAAGCCGGCTCCGCCCCGGCGCAGCGCTGTCGAATGAAAGCGGGCGAAAACTGTCGTCGCGGTCAAGGGTGGCTCACATGAAAAGCTGGATGTTGCCGAACGGCGCGTCGAAATTGACGAGATCGACGCGCTTGAGCTTGATCTTCAAGATATCGCCGACCTGCACGAGATCGTGCGATGCCCAACCCGAAAAACGCTCGAGCAGATCGCCGCGCGTTTCCGTGTAGATGTAGGACGTTTTTGCCTTGAAGAGTCCCGCCGCCGCGTCGCAAGCGACGATCTGCGGCGCCTGCAAGAGATGATGGCAGCGGCTCTTCGGCTTCTGGCTGAAGGTGCGCTCGCCGGCGAGACGCTCGACCCGCACCTTGAGCAGCAAGAGGTCCTCATACATCAGCGAGGGCTGCAGCACGGGATCCTGCTGCTGCCATTCCATCGGCATCCAGTAACGCCCTTCCGCGTGGAACAGATCGAGCCAGGCCTGCCACTGCATGGTATCGAGAAGCTCGGCCTCCCGGTAGATGAAGTCGATGATCTCCTTCTCCGTGATCATTCCGCGGCCTCGACCTGCTTGTCCATGTCCATGGTCATGAATTTTGCCCAGGCATGAAACTGGTTGCGCATCTGTCGCTCGGAGGTGCCGTTGATGACGGCGGTGGCGTCGGGCTCCTCGCCGGCCTCGTAGAGCCGCTGCAGATTGACCCATTGGTTGCCGTTGGACTTCAGCCCTTCCTGCGCGCGCTCGTACATTTCGAGATCGTCATGGCCGACGATCGAGGTCGGCGCGTTGATGAAGCGGTTATACATCAGCGCACGCTCGTAGAGCTTGTCGGGTGCACCGACCAGGCGATAGACCCAGCTCTCGACCAAAGTCTTGTCGACCGCGATCGGGATGAAGTTGCGCAAAATCTGCACCGCGCCCTTCACCATGATGTTGGGGAAGTAGACGGTGTTGTGCCGGACTTCGCCGAGGATCTCGTGGGCGCGATGCTCGCCATAGGCCGCGACCATCTGGCCGAGATAGCCGTCGATATCGGAATAGTTGGAATGGATCGAATTGGCGACGCCGGTATGGCCGTGGCCGTTCGGCCAGATCCTTATGCCGCTCTGCTCGTAGAATTCGTACGGGCTCATAAAGGGACCGTAGAGCTGCACCGCCATCGGCGTTTCCGTGGCATCGCCCTGCTCGCGCTTCCACACCTTCACGGCCGTGCCGGCCGAGCTCTCATGCGCGACCATGGGATGGCAGGTGTCGGTCTGGTTCTCGACCAGCATCTTCCAGTTGCAGGTGTGCATATAGCGGATCGGCGCCGCCATCACCGCGAGCTTCCCCTCCGGCGAGCGGTCGACCATGTTGTCGATGGTCGAGAGGCTCTCGCCGAAATAATCCTCGAAGGAGAGGCCGGTGTCGTTCAGCCGCGCAAAGATGAAATCGCGGTAGATCTTGACGTTCTTGATCCTCGACAGGCCTTCGTTGGCCTTTGCGTCGCCAAAACCGGTGTTCTCATAACCCTTCTTCAGGGGGATCGCGAGCAGCGAACCGTCGGTCTTGAACGACCAGGCGTGATAGGGACAGCGGAAGAATTTTCCGGTGTTGCCGCAGGGCTCCGACGCAATCTTCACGCCCTTGTGGGGGCAGCGATTATAGAAGACGTGGATCGAGCCGTCGTTGTGGCGGCTCGCCATGACAGGCTGGCGGCCGATGGTGGCGGTGATGAAATCCCCGGGCTTGGCAAGCTGGCTCGCGTGCCCGACATAGATCCAGCTATTCGGGAACAGATGCTCCATCTCGAGATCAAAGATCTCGGGATCGACATAGACGTCGCGGTGGACTTCGGTATTGCGCACCAGCGCTTCGATAGCGCCGGCATTCTGTCCGTATCTTGCCATGGCGTCCCTCGCCTCCCCCTTAGAGATCCAGCACCAGCCGTTCCGACTTCGCGCGCGACACGCAGATCTGCATGACCTTGTTGGATGCCTTCTCGTCGTCGCTGAGGATGACGTCGCGATGATCGGGCAGGCCTTCAATCACGCCGCACTGGCAGATGCCGCAATCGCCGCGCTGACAGTCGTAGAGAACGTCGAGCCCCGCCGCCTCCAGCGCCTGGATGATGCTCTGGCCGGCGGCAACGGTGACGACCCGCCCCGTCGATTTGAGCTCCACCTCGAACGGCTTGTCGGGCGAGGACGGCTGCTCGGCCTTGAACAGCTCGTAATGGATGTGATCGGCGGCGATGCCGCTCGCGAGCGCGCCCGCCTTCACCGCATCGATCATGCCGGCAGGGCCGCAGACATAGACGCGGGAGTCCGCAGGTGCGCCCTTGAGCGCGGTTGCGATGTCCAGTCGGGAGTCGTCGCTGTCGTAATGGATGTGCAGCGCGCCCGCACAGATCGCGCGCAGTTGCGGCAGGAACGCCAGCAAGCCTTCCGCGCGGCCGGCATAGTGGACGCGGTAGGGAATATCCTGGGCTTTCAGCTCCGCCGCCATCGACAGGATCGGCGTGATGCCGATGCCGCCGGCAAACAGCAGGGCCGGCGCGCGCCCCTCGTGCAGACGGAAATTGTTGACCGGGCCGGTCGCGGCGACGACGTCGCCGACCTTTAGCGCATGCATGAACTGGGAGCCGCCGGTACTCTGCTGCTCGCGCAGCACCCCGAGCGCCAGGGTGCCCGCAGGCAGATCCGGCAGGGCCATCAACGAGTAAGGCCGGTCGCCTCCGTTCGGCAGCGCCACGCGGATATGCGCGCCGGCCTGCCATGGCGGCACAGCTCCACCCTCCACGCCAAACACAAGGCTCCGAACGAACGGCGTCTCCGCAGCGACCGACTGCACCTTGAGTCTCAGCGGATGCGTGTCCATTCAGGCATCTCGAGTTATATGAATTTGCATATTTTTAGACATGTAATAATTCGTTGTCAATCGACCTTCGGGTGCAACGAGCGGGAGTTCGTAGGGTGGGCAAAGCTCCGCCACAGCTCGAAGAGCGAAGGCGGACGCGCGCCCACCTCTTTTGTCTCAATCGTGGCAAGTTGGTGGGCACGGCGCTTACGCGCCTTTGCCCACCCTACGGCACTGTGTCCGTGGAAAGACGCTGGATTGCTTCGCTGCGCTCGCAATGACGGAGGGTGAGCGCAGGCAGCGCGCTTCAACGGGATCTTGTAGCCCGGATGGAGC
>NZ_PPPT01000061.1 GCF_006483445.1 Bradyrhizobium guangdongense
ACCCGCACCGCGCGGTGCGCTGGTGGCTGGTGTCGGTGGCCGCGCTGATCGCCCTGATGGTGCTGGTCGGCGGCGCGACGCGGCTGACCGAGTCCGGCCTGTCGATCGTGGAATGGAAGCCGGTCACCGGCAGCGTGCCTCCCTTAAGCGAAGCGCAGTGGAACGAGGCCTTCGAGGCCTACAAGAAAATCCCGCAATATCGCGAACTCAATGCGGGCATGAACCTGCACGAGTTCAAGACGATCTTCTGGTGGGAGTGGAGCCATCGGCTGCTCGGCCGCTTCATCGGCGTCGCCTATCTGCTGCCGTTCCTGTTCTTCCTGTGGCGCGGCGGCCTCGCGGCTGATCTGAAGCGGCGGCTGTGGTTGCTGTTCGGGCTCGGCGCGCTCCAGGGTGCGGTCGGCTGGTGGATGGTGGCCTCAGGCCTCACCGAGCGCGTGGAAGTGTCGCAATATCGGCTGGCGACGCATCTGTCGCTCGCGCTCGTGATCTTTGCCGGCATCGTCTGGACGGTGCGGCGCCTTGGCGCGCCGTCGCTAGCCGTTGCATCGATGCGGCTCAAGGCGACGAGCGTGATCATACTCGCCGTGACGTTCGTGCAGCTTTACTTTGGCGCGCTGGTCGCGGGCTTGCGGGCAGGGCGGGTTTACAACACCTGGCCCGACATCGACGGCGCGTTCATCCCCTCGGCGAAGCGGCTGTGGTTCGATACGCCGTGGTGGCGCAACATGTTCGACAATGTGCTGACGGTGCAGTTCGAGCACCGCATGACGGCCTATCTGCTGCTGGCGCTGGTGGCGTTCCACGCGTTCGATGCGATCGGCGCGCGTGCCGGCCGTGCTGCGTCCGGAGCGCTATGGCTGCTGGCCGCGGTGAGCCTGCAGGCAGTGCTCGGCATTCTCACGCTGCTCAACCAGGTGCCGATCGACATTGCGCTCGCGCACCAGGCGGTCGCGATCGTGGTGCTGATGCTTGCGGTGATTCAGGTCGAGCGGATGGTCTCGCGCAAGCCTTCTGAGGACGCCGTGACCTCAGCAGTAGCCGTAGACGCCGCAGGCGTAAGGTAGCCGCCAGAAATAGTCGACCTGCGGGCCGCCGTAATAGGCGCCCTGATAGTCGTAGCTCCAGGCGCGGCCATAGTAGCCCGGCAGGGCCGCGGAGCCCGGCAGCAGCGGCGTGCCCGGCAGATTGCGGATGTAGCTGCCGACGCCATAGGCCGGCGAGATCAGCGAATCCGCCTCGACCTCCGTCACGATCTCCTTCTTCGGGACCGGGGCCACAACGACCGCCTTCGACTTCCGCGGCATCGCCGACATATCGGCGGCAAGCGCGCTCGACACCGTCAGCATCATGGCAAAGGCAGGCAGCAGCATGCGCAGCATTTTCGGCTCCGAATCAAGGATGATCCGGAGCCAATCTAGGACGGTGTTGGTTAACGACTGTTAACTGACTCCCTCAAGCGGTCAGCGCCTGCTCGAGATCTGCGATCAGGTCTTCCTTGTCCTCGATGCCGATCGAGAGCCGGACCACGTCGGGGCCGGCGCCGGACTTCACCTTGGCGGCGTCGTCGAGCTGGCTGTGCGTGGTCGAGGCCGGGTGGATCACCAGCGAACGGGTGTCGCCGACATTGGCGAGGTGCGAGAACAGCTTCAGGTTCGACACCAGGCTGACGCCGGCGTCATAGCCGCCCTTCAGGCTGAAGGTGAAGACGGCACCCGCGCCCTTCGGCGAGTATTTGCGCGCGAGGGCGTTGTACTTGTCGCTCGCAAGGCCCGCATAGCTCACCGAAGAAACCGCCGGATGGCCGGCGAGGTATTCCGCAATCGTCTTGGCGTTGTCGCAGTGCTTCTGCATGCGCAAGGGCAGCGTCTCGATGCCGGTGAGGATGAGGAACGCGTTGAACGGTGACAGCGCCGGTCCGAGATCGCGCAGGCCAAGCACGCGGCAGGCGATCGCGAAGGCGAAATTGCCGAAGGTCTCGTGCAGCTTGATGCCGTGATATTCGGGGCGCGGCTCCGACAGCATCGGATATTTGCCGGCCTTCGACCAGTCGAAGGTGCCGGCATCGACGATGATGCCGCCGATCGAGTTGCCGTGGCCGCCCAGAAACTTCGTCAGCGAATGCACGACGATGTCGGCACCGTGGTCGATCGGGCGGATCAGATAGGGCGAGGCCAGCGTATTGTCGACGATCAGGGGAACGCCGGCCTTGCGGGCGATCGTGGAGATCGCCTCGATGTCGGTGATGCTGCCGCCGGGATTGGCGATGGACTCGATGAAGATCGCCTTGGTGCGCGGGGTGATCGCGCGCTCGAAGCTCGCGATGTCGTCGGGATCGGCCCACACCACGTTCCAGCCAAAGCTTTTGAAGGAATGCGTGAACTGGTTGATCGAGCCGCCATAGAGCTTGCGCGCCGCGATGAATTCGTCGCCGGGCTGCAAGAGCTGCTGCATCACCACGACCTGTGCGGCATGGCCAGAGGCGACCGCGAGCGCCGCGGTGCCGCCCTCGAGCGCTGCGACGCGCTCTTCCAGCACCGCATTGGTGGGATTGCCGATGCGGGTGTAGATGTTGCCAAAGGCCTGTAAGCCGAACAGCGAGGCCGCATGGTCGGCGTCGTTGAATACGAAAGAGGTCGTTTGATAAATCGGGGTCGCGCGCGCACCGGTGGTGGGATCGGGCTGTGCACCGGCATGCACGGCGAGGGTGGAAAATCCCGGAAGGCGATCGCTCATAATCTTGCGTCCTGTTCTTGTGTTTTTCGAAAATCGCGCGGCATGCTGATCGCGCGCGCGTCCGCCGTCAAGGCATCGCGGCGGGCTGGACTTCGTTCGAAACGGTCGTGCTTCCCTATGTCGCGTTCGCGAAACGATTATTTCGCGATTGCGTCAGCTCTCTTCGGTTCTGTTCTTGTCGGCCGTAATCTTGGCGGCGCGGTCGGATGCGGCGGTCTCGCCGCCGCCCACGCTCATGCGATTGAGAGACAGTCGCATGCCCTGCGTCGGCGCCGGCGGACGTTTTGAGGAGAGCGTGCGCGAATTGACGCCCATCCAGGATATTTCCGACGACAGCCGGCCATATTCGATCTTCGGGCAGCGGTTCATGACAACTTTGATGCCGGCGGCCTCGGCTTTTTCGGCGGCGGCGTCGTCGCGCGCGCCAAGCTGCATCCAGATCACTTTCGGCAGTGGATCGAGCGTCAGCGCTTCCTCGACGACGGGCATGATGTGGCTGGAGTTGCGGAAGATGTCGATCATGTCGACGGGACGGCCGAGATCGGAGAGCGAGGCGACGAAGGGCTTTCCGAGCAGCTCCTTGCCGACATGGCCGGGATTGACCGGGATCATGTCGTAGCCGCGCTGCGCCAGATATTTGAACGCAAAATAGCTCGGACGCACGTTCACCGGCGAAGCGCCGACCATCGCGATCGACTTCACGCTGTTGAGGATGCCGCGGATGTAATTATCGGGGTAGGCGTCGTGGTTCATCACTGGTCTTTTCTTGCTGTCATTGCGAGCGAAGCGAAGCAATGACGGTCTTATTTATCTTCCCATTTCGGCTCGCGCTTCTCGATGAAGGCGCCGATGCCTTCCTCGGCGTCGCGCGCCATCATGTTCTCGGTCATCACCTCTGCCGCATAGCGATAGGCGTCTTCAAGGCTCATCTCGATCTGGCGGTAGAAGGCCTCCTTGCCGAGCTTGACCGTGTAGGCGGATTTCAGCGCGACCTTTTGTGCAAGCTCCAACGCAGCCGGCAGTTCCGTGCCGGCCGGAACGACGCGGTTGACGAGGCCGATCTCGCGGGCGCGCTCGGCGGTGACAGGTTCACCCGTGAGCAGCATCTCCATCGCCTGCTTGCGCGGCACGTTGCGCGACAGCGCCACCATCGGCGTCGAGCAGAACAGGCCGATATCGACGCCGGGCGTGGCGAAGCGCGCCTCTTCAGAGGCGACCGCAAGGTCGCAGCTCGCAACGAGCTGGCAGCCGGCCGCCGTTGCCATGCCCTGGACCGCCGCCACCACGGGCTTCGGCAGTTGCACCACGGCCTGCATCATCGCGCTGCAGGCGTTCATGAGATGCGCAAAATAGGCCCGGCCGCGATCGGGATCGGTGCGGCGCGCAGTCAATTCCTTCATGTCGTGGCCGGCCGAGAAGGCGGGGCCGTTGGCTGCGATCACCACGCCGCGAATTTCCTTGTCGTCCCTGATCTCATTGAGCTCTGCATGCAGGCCTGCGATCATTGCCTCCGACAGGCTGTTGCGTGCGGCCGGCCGGTTGAGCGTGATGATCGCGATGCTGCCGATCGTCTCGCGCAGCAGGATCGGCGAATGGGGAGAGGGGGCTCGGGCGGCCTGGACGGACATCAGCGGATTCCAGTTGCGGAGATTCCAGTTGGATGACGCACATAACTTAATGTAACAGGCGAAGTGAAGCGAGGCGGGGGACGGCATGGCAGCAGCGAAAATGAGCGTGGCGGAGGTCGAGCAGTTCTTGCGCGACGAGTTTCCCCAGGCCTTCAGCGGTGACGACATCACCATCGAGAGCGCCGACGGCCAGACCTGCCTGTTGCGCCAGCGTTTCAGCGAAAGGATGCTGCGGCCGGGTGGAACCGTCTCGGGGCCGACGCTGATGGCGCTGGCCGATTTCGCCATGTACGTCGTGCTGCTGTCCGCGATCGGGCCGGTCGGGCTCGCCGTCACCACCAATCTCAACATCAATTTCCTGCGCAAGGGCCAGCCCGGGCAGGACGTGCTGGCGGAAGCGCGGCTGTTGAAGCTCGGCAAGCGCCTGGCGGTGGGCGAGGTGAACCTCCTCTCGGGCACGTCGCCCGATCCGATCGCCCACGTGACCTCGACCTATTCCATTCCAAATGTTTGAGCTTTTCCGAGGTATTATAACACCATATTTATAACTATCTGATATTGCTTGTTTAATTTCTGCCTAGGGGCATTGACCCGCGCGCGTCCGTTCTCTAGAAAGCCGCGCAGTTCGGTGCGACGTCCGCGCCGCCATCTCCCTTCACGGAAATTCTGACATGAAAACCTTTTCGGCAAAGCCAGCCGAGGTGACGAAGAAGTGGGTGCTGATCGACGCCAAGGGTCTGGTCGTCGGCCGTCTCGCCACCATCGTTGCCATGCGGCTGCGCGGCAAGCACCTCCCGACCTACACGCCCCACGTCGACTGCGGTGACAACGTCATCATCGTCAATGCCGCGCATGCGGTTCTGACCGGTCGCAAGCGCGAGCAGAAGACCTACTACAAGCACACCGGCTATGTCGGCCATGTGAAAGAGCGCACGGCGAAGCAGATCCTCGAGGGCAAGTATCCCGAGCGCGTCGTCGAGAAGGCCATCGAGCGCATGATCCCGCGCGGCCCGCTCGGCCGTGTCCAGATGGGCAATCTCCGTGTTTACGGCGGTGCCGATCATCCGCATGAGGCGCAGTCGCCAGAGAAGATCGACATCGCCAAGTTGAACCGCAAGAACACGAGGGCCGCATAATATGGCCGAATCCATTCAGTCGCTCGACCAGCTCTCCCAGCTCAAGACCGCGGTGGCGGCGCCCGATGCGCCCAAGCACGAGAAGAAGGTCGACAAGTTCAACCGCGCCTACGCCACCGGCAAGCGCAAGGACGCGGTCGCCCGCGTCTGGATCAAGCCGGGCGCCGGCAAGGTCACGGTCAATTCGCGTGAGGTCGAAGTCTACTTCGCCCGTCCCGTGCTGCGCATGATGATCCAGCAGCCGCTGGTCGCAGCCGCCCGCGCCGGCCAGTACGACGTGATCTGCACCGTCGCCGGCGGCGGTCTGTCGGGCCAGGCCGGTGCCGTTCGTCACGGCATCTCCAAGGCGCTGACCTATTTCGAGCCGGAGCTGCGGACCGTGCTCAAGAAGGGTGGCTTCCTGACCCGCGACAGCCGCGTCGTCGAGCGCAAGAAGTACGGCAAGGCCAAGGCCCGCCGCTCCTTCCAGTTCTCCAAGCGCTAATCGCTTCGGTAAAATTCGCCGCGAAAGCGGCTTCAATGAGATGCAAAAGGGCGCCGATTTCGGCGCCCTTTTTGTTGGTCGTTTGCAAACAAATTGATCCTGTCTTTCCCGAAAACTTGCGCACCGATGAAAACCTGAATGGAACCCGTGAGACATAGCGTCGCAAATCGGAATGGGCGCGTTTCAATGGGCTGAGCGCGTCGAGACTGCTTTCAAAGGGGGCTGACAGATGTCGCTCGATAGCATCACGCTCTACTTGGTTGCCACCATGATCGCCGCACTTCTCGGCGCCATGCTGGTGTTCTTCGGCAAGCAGGAGAACAGTCCCGCACTGAAATGGTGGGGCTGCGCCTATCTGCTCGGGGCAACCTCCGTCGCAGTGTGGACCGCGGCCGGCGACAAGCTCGGCCCGCATCTCTATCTCGCGATGAATGCGGTCGGCTTCGTTGCCTGCGGCATGGTGTGGAACGCCGCGCGCGTCTTCCACGGCCGCAAACCGAACTGGCCGGGCCTCGTGATCGGTGCGCTCGCCTGGGCGGCGGCCGTGACGATGCTTGATCCGGCCGCATCCACGCTGCGCATGATGATCGGCGCCGGCATCGTATCCGTCTATGCAGCGCTGACCGCGAGCGAGCTTTGGGTCGAGCGGCGCAAGAGCCTGCAACGGCGCTGGCCGGCCTTCGTCGTGCCCGTCATGCACGGCTGCGTGCTGATGCTGCCGATCCTGATCGGCAGCTTCCTGAAACCGAACGATCCTTCCTTCGCTACCAGCATCTGGGTGACGGTGTTCGCGGTCGAGCTCGTGCTCTATGCCGTCGGCACCGTGTTCGTGATCTTCATGCTGGTGTCGGAGCGCACGGTGACCGCGCACCGGACGGCGGCATCGACCGATCCGCTGACCGGCATGCTGAACCGCCGCGGCTTCTCGGAAGCCTGCTCGCGCGTGATCGATCGTGAAGCCAAGGCGGGCCGCCCGGTAACCGTCATGATCTTCGACATCGACCATTTCAAGTCGATCAACGATCGCTTCGGCCATCCCGCCGGCGACGAGATGCTGAAACTGTTCTCGACGGTCGTGGTGACCAATTTGCGCATCTCCGACCTGTCGGGCCGCATCGGCGGCGAGGAGTTTGCCGCGCTGTTGCCGTGCTCGCTGGAGGAGGGGGTCTTGGTTGCCGAGCGCGTGCGCGAAGCTTTTGAGATGTCCGGCGTCGTCGTCGATGAAGCACCGGTCGATACCACCGTCAGCATCGGCGTCGCGGGCGGTCCCGCCGGCACCGAGCTCGAAGTGTTGCTGGCATCGGCCGACACCGCGCTCTACCAGGCCAAGCGCGGCGGCCGTAACCGCGTCGAGGCCGCCGAGGAGCTGCCGCTGTCGCTGGAAAACTGGCGGCGCCAGAGCGCGGCCAAGATCGGCGCGCCGCGACCGCAGACGGTCACGGCCTGAGGACAACAGAACCGGAGCCGCGTCCGTCGCGATCTTCATCGGACCGGAAGCGGCTCCGGTGCCTTGCGATAACCTGCTGTTTACCATTCGCTCCCTACCATCCCGGTCATGGAGCAGGTCCGTCAGCAGCACCCGCAAGCCGCTTTGATCTCGCTGGAGGCGGCGGAAGTGTCGACGCGCGGCGGCTTTGCCTGCCTGTTCTCGACATCGGACGAGTTTGAGACGGCGCTGATCACCGAGCGCCGCGCCCAGGGGCATTACGACAGGGGCCAGGATCGCTGGCCGCTCGCGCTGTTTGTGGCCTGTGCGGTCGCCGTCGTCGGGACCGTACTGTTGTTCGGCTGACCGGCCACGTCCATTTCACGCATCAGGGCGCCGTTGCGGCGCCTTTTTCTTTGTCGGCGCCTGCGCTAGATACACCCATCAAAACAAAAAGGGTGGAAGCCGATGATTACCGAGATCGCGCAAATCGACGTCAAGCCGGGCTCCGAGAAGGATTTTGAGGCCGCCGTCACCAAGGCCAAGGCCGCCTTCGGCCGCTCCAAGGGCTTTCATGGTTTCGAGCTGCACAAGTCGATCGAGAAGCCGCAGCGCTACCGGCTGATGGTGAAGTGGGAGACGCTGGAAAACCACACCGTCGATTTTCGCGGCTCCGAGAATTTTACCGAATGGCGCGGCCTGGTCGGCCAGTATTTTGCCTCGCCGCCCGAGGTCGAGCACACCCAGACCGTCCTGACGACCTGAGGGCTCAGGCGACCTGCGGCGCCTCGTAGGTCTTGAAGTGGTCGATCATGACCTTGGCGATGGCGATCAACGGGAGCGCCAGCGCGAGGCCCCAGATGCCGAACACGACTCCAAGCAGGATCTGGAACGCGAACAGCGTGGCAGGCGGAATGTCGAGCGCCTGCCGCTGCAGGATGGGCGTCAGCACATAGCTTTCCATCGCGTGCACGCCGAGAAACAGAATGAAGGCGGATAGCGCCGGGATCCAGCCCGAGGCGAGGCTCGCCAGCACGACGACGACACCGGCGATGATCGCGCCCACGGTCGGAATGAAGGCGAGCAACCCGGCCTGAATGCCCAGGATGAACGAGCCGGGGATGCCGATGATGGCAAGCCCGATCCAGGTCACGGCGCCGACCGCGAGCATCACGATGATCTGTGCGATCAGCCAGCGCTCCAGCGTCTCGCTGATGCCGTCGATGATGGTGGCGGCGCGTTCGCGCATCCGGGCCGGCACCAGGAACAGCAGCCCGTCGTGATAGAGGCTGGGCTGGGCCGCGAAGGCCAGCCCCAGGAACAGCACGATGAAGAAATTCCCGACGGCGCTGATCGTGCCGAGCAGCAGCTTGAAGGTCTGGCTGACGATGGCACCACCGCTGGACGCCAGCGTGCCGGCGTTCGGCAGCGAAGGATGCGGCGGCGTCGCGTTCGGCGCGTCGGACGCGGCCGGTGCGGTCGCGTTGCCGAGATCGAAGAAGCTGGTGTCGATGCCGCGACTGTCGAGGAAGGCTTTGACGCCTGCGAGCTGCGACTTGATGGTCTTGCTCAGCGCGGACGCCTGGTCGGCGATGGTCGCGCCGCCGAGATAGACGACGAGCGCAAGGAGGAGGGCGAGCACGACGCAGACGATGCCGAGCCGGACCGGGTGCGGCAGGCTGATGAGGCGGCCGAGCGTGTTGGTCAGCGCATTCAAGGCGACGCCGAGCAGCATGCCCGTGAAGATCAGAAGGAGCGTCGCGGCAAAATACCAGGTGAAGAGCACCAGGATCGCAAACAGCACCACGCCGATGCCGCCGACGCAGATCGCCCAGGCCAGATCGCTGCGGGTGAGGGACCGTTTGTCGGTGGAAGATGTCACGCGATGTCCTTTTAAAATTCGAAGAATCACTCTTTCGTCAAACGCTGTCGGGATCAAGCGGCCTTCGCGCACAGGTTTGACGCTGCGGCGGCCGTGGTGCAAAGCGGTCAGACAAGAAACGGAGTGGGCGAGGCTTGAGTTTCATCGGCAAATGGATTGGCGTGCTCGGGCTGCTGGCGGTGCTGGTCGCCGGCGACCAGATCCGCATTCACCGGCCCGGCCACAAATACCGGCTCACCGTCGAGGTCGAGACGCCCGCGGGGATCAAGAGCGCCGCTGGCGTGCTGGCCGTGGTGCCGGACCGCGGCTACAGCCGCGGCGGCAAGACCGTGACCCATGGCGAGGCCGTGTTCGTCGATCTCGGTCAAGGCAAGAACCTGGTGGCGCTGCTCGCCCATCTCGACAAGGCGCTCGATCTCGACGACGTCAATTACGTCGCGCTGCGCGCCTATGGCGCCGCGCGCGGCAGCCGGGTCTCGTTCAACGAGCTGAACAGGATGAGCGGTGTGGTGCCGGTGCAGGGGCCGCTGATCCCCGTGCTCGTCACCTTCGGCGATCCCAATGACCCCGCCACCGCCCGTATCGTGGCCCCGGATCAGGCCGAGGCGGTGCTTGGTGTCGGCTACAAGCTGCACGGCTTGACCGCTGAAATCGTCCCCAACGGGCTTTGGCCGATCGATTTCGGCGGGTTTTTGGGCGAGCCGGTCACGCGCGGATTGACCGCGAAACTGCCATGGCTGGCCGGGACGGGCGAGCCCGCCGCGGCCGCGCTGAAGGCGGCGGGCCTGGTCGCCAGCGCCCCAATCGAGCCCAAAGAGGCCTTTGCGCGAAAATAGCAGGGCCGTCCCGCGAGCCCGCTAGTTGATATTTTCTCCCCCATGGGCATCTTTGGAGAATCCTTTGGCGGGGAGCTCTGGCGAGGCAGATGAAAAAGCCGGTCGTCGGCGTGATTGGGAACAGCCATCGCGTCGAAAATCGATTCCAGGTTCAGATGGTTGGTGAGCGCAACCTGCGCGCCGTTGCCGAAGTCTCCGGTGCCGTGCCGCTGATGTTTGCGGGCTCGCCCGACATCACCGACATCAGCGCGCTGCTCGACGTGGTCGACGGCATCGTGCTGACCGGCGCCCGCGCCAACGTTCATCCGACTCGCTTCAACGTCGACCCCTGCGAGAAGCACGAGCCCTACGACATCCACCGCGACGAGGTCGCGCTGGCGCTGTCGGTCGCCTGTGTGGCCCGCGGCATCCCGCTGTTCGGCATCTGCCGCGGACTGCAGGAAATGAACGTCGCCTTCGGCGGCTCGCTGCATCCCGAGATCCGCGAAATCCCCGGCCGCATGAACCATCGCATGCCGCGGCTGGAGAACGGCGAGATCCATCCCGATCCCACCGTCGTGTTCGCCGACCGTCACGACGTCGAGCTCATCCCCGGCGGCGCGTTCGCAAAAATCCTCGGCTGCGACAGGATCAAGGTTAATTCGCTGCACGGTCAGGGCATTCTGCAGCCCGGCCAGCGCGTGGTCGTCGAGGGCGTGGCCGAAGACGGCACGATCGAAGCGATTCGTATCGCGGAGGCGCCGGCCTTTGCGCTCGGCGTGCAATGGCACGCAGAGTACGACCCGCAAAAGAACCCGATCAACCGCGCGCTGTTCGAAGCGTTTGGCGACGCGCTGGTGGCGCGGCGGCGGGCGGCTGCCTAGCCTGTCTTCGCAAGCGAGATTCGAGGGATTGGCGGGCTCCACTCTAGCGACGCCACGCGTCTTGGCAGACGGGTTTGCGCTATACGAGAATACTTGGCTCCGCTCCTGGAACCATTGTGTCGCGAGCCCATTGGCTCACTGACACACTGTTACTTTGGAGAATTGCCATGAAAGTTTTCGCAATCACGCTTGCAGCCGCAGCAAGTACCATTCTCGTCACCGCTGCTTCTGCTGCCCCGCTTTCCGCCGGCGTCGCGGTTGCTCCGGCCAACGACATCCAGAACGTTCGCATGGTCTGCAATGAAAACGGTCGTTGCTGGCGCGAGCGCGGCGAACGCCGCGTCATCGTCCGCGAGGGATACAATTCCTACGGCTACGCTCCCCGCGAGCGCTACATCGAGCGGCGCGGCTATGGTTATGGCGAGCGCAGTGGAGTCGGCTTCAGCGCGCCGGGCGTGAGCGTCGGCATCGGAACAGGCCGATACTGAGCGATTTGACGCAGAGATCGATTGCAGAGAGGCCGCGGAGCAGTCCGCGGCCTTTCTTGTTGGATCGAGCACCACGATCGAACCGTGCAGTCGGCGCCTGCTCGCACGGGCGATATCGTTTCAGAAATTTGCGGCGACCAGATCGTAGGAGCCCCGGCTGCCGCGGACATACATCCGGGCTGCGGCGGCACATATCCGGTCGCGATTTGAATCGAACGCGGTCAGAAAGCCCGACTCGCTGGAACCGGCATCCGGTTGAATCCGCTTCAAGGCACCTTCATCGATGAAGAACGATGCCTCAATGGCGCTGTCGTATCCCCAGAAGCGCACGGCACGCCGCGTGCGGTCATATGAACGGCTAAGGTTTGGAAACTCAATCATGTGATGAGGCCGATCGGGTTGTCGATGCACGAAAGTCCGTGCCGGTCTACACGCGACGTGCATCAATTTATGCTAGATGGCCGCAGCCGGTCCCGACCACGGCGAAACGCGCATCAGTCGGTCGGCAGGCTGCAGAATGTGCGGGAGCCAAGACCCGACGCAAAGGGAGCGGTCCTGCCGCGTCAAGCTTCAAGTGGATAGGCGCAAAGCAGATTACAAGGCGAATGGATGCCGTCACCGCAAATAGTTTCGCGCGCTGGCTATTCAGCGGATGAGCCCCCATATGCTGGACATCACCGCGCGCTCCTCGGCTGTCATCGGTGACTGAGAGCAGTTTGCTCCCGCCGCGATCAAAAGGCGGTCGATATGTCAAACGTCTCCAAATTCGATGTACGTGAGTGGCTTGTGCCACCGCTGTTGCTGCCGATCTTTTTCGTGCTGCTGATCACAGCCACGATGCTTATGCAATGGTAGTTCGCCAAACATTGAGCGTCAGGGCGGAAAGGGCGCTGGCCAGGGCTCGCCGGATGCCGCCGGGCGACGAGCGCACGGAGGCGATGCAGGAAGTAACGATTCTCGAAAACGCCGCCGAAATGTTCGGCCATCTCGGCGGCGAGGACGCACGCGGGCTTGCTCCGGCTTCTGAATCTTCGGCAAGCCGCACCAAGCCCGGCAAATAGTTCGCGCCGGATGAGCGCCCACGCCTGAAGCGTTGGCGCACGCCGCCGGATATCGCCAAAATTCGTCGATCCAACCGCTCGGCCGAAAATCAGTGCGGTAAACGGTCCATGGTGGTACAGTTGCAAATGCTCGAAATCGATCTCCGCACAGACGTGCGTCCTGGCGGCGGCGGCGAGGAATCGCACGAGGACTTTCTGGCGGCAGAAAATGTCAGCCTCCGGCTTCTGCTCGCGCAGGCGGAGATCAATGCCAAGAGTCTGCTTGCCAACGCCGGTATCGAGGCCAGAGAGCGTGCAGCGTCCGACAAGCTGCAGAAACTGATCCTCGAAGAGCTGCACCATCGCATCAAGAATACGCTCGCGACCGTCGCCGCAATCGTCTCCCAGAGCCTGCGCGACGTGCAGGGGGCCGGGCAGGCGCAGCAGGCCATCGAGGGCCGGCTATCGGCGCTCGGCCGGGCGCACGATCTCCTTTTGCAAGCAAAGTGGTCCAGTGCCGATCTCGGCGCGGTCATACGCAGCGCCATTGAAGCCTTCGACGATTCCGACGTGTCGCGATTTTCTGTCGGCGGCCCCGCGCTTCGGGTGACGTCGGGTGTCGTCATCGCCATCGCGATGACGCTCAACGAACTCTGTACGAACACGACAAAGTATGGCGCCTTGTCGGTCCCGCAGGGGCGCGTCGACATCGTCTGGACCGTCGATCAGCAGGCGCAGCGCTTGCGCCTGAGCTGGACCGAGACAAACGGCCCCGTGGTCCAGCCGCCGCAAAAGCGCAGCTTCGGAACCAAATTGATCGAGACGCTCGGCCGCCAGCTCAGGGGAGACGTGCAGTTGACCTACGCGCCCACCGGCTTGCTGTACAAGCTCGACGTTCCAATGGCTTCGTTGAGCCCTTCCGTTCCCTGAGAGGGTCTCCCGGCCGGTCGACGCACGCTACGACAAGATTACGGTGACAGTGCACTAAACTCTCCGCCATGCTAAGGGCTCTCCGGCTCAGCCGGCTTAGGTCCGCGCTTGCCTGGTTTGAGGGAGCGCTTGGTCAGCTTTTCGAGACGGGCAAGGAAGCGGTCGTCGCCGATCGGCCGGCCAATGCTTTCCGCGGCGCGCAACCGGGCAAACATCCCCGCGTCCGGCGCGTCGTCGAGAAGGTCAGCGAAGCGGGGAAATCGCTCCCGAATCGGTGCCAGGGCGGTGACCCCATCGTCCTTGCCGCGCAGATGGGCGCGCGTGCTCGACCAGCGCCAATCCTGCGCCCGTTCCACCAAGCGCGCCCGCACCGGGTTGAGCGACACGTAGCGTAGCGCCGCTGCGAGATGTTCCTCATCCATGGCGACGGCGCCAAACCGCCCCTGCCAAAAATGGCCCGTGCGCTTGCGCCGCGCCTGGATGGTGCCGGCATAGACACGATGCACGCGCGCGAGCGCACGGCGCAGCCCGTCGGGGTCGGATGGCACCAGGATGAGGTGCACGTGGTTCGGCATCAGGCACCAGGCCCACACCTCGACCCCGGCCGCCCGACAATTCGCCGCGAGCAGGTCGCGATAAAACGCATAGTCGTCGTCTCCGAAGAACGTGCGCGCGCGGCCGTTGCCGCGTTGCGTGACGTGGTGCGGGTGACCGGGGATGACGACACGGGCGAGGCGAGCCATAGTGCATGCTGCAAGCGAAAGCGGGGTCTGTCAAGTTAAGTGCACTGTCACCGTAACACCGTAACACAAGGTATTCGCCATCCACGGCTTCGACTGGGACTATGGCGGCTATGTCGCGGACTGGAAGGGCGGGACGTTTGCCAAGCCGCAGCCGGGCGGTTGCAGGGTGACGATGCGCTTTGGCAAGGACACCAGTGCGCCGAGGGCGTTAACGGGAGACGGTGTGAAGGTCGCCTCCGGCAATGCAGCGCTCGTGAAGTGGGGGCCGGTGGTCACGGAGATCGGGGTGAATTTTCCGGACAAGTGAGAGTGGAGGTCCGGAACGTGTAGGCTTGACCGTATGTTCCCAATATGGGAATATAGGACGTGAGGATCATCAAACAATCCACACTGGTCAAGTTCGGCGCAGCCAATCCCAAGGCGAGGCCGGCATTGACCCGTTGGATCAAGCTCGCCAGGACCGCGCGGTGGACCTCGATGAACGAGGTCCAGACGACCGTTCCCGGTGCGGTTGTCCTGAACGCCGAGCGTGCAAGGTTCGAAATCGCAGGCGGCAACTTTCGACTGATCGCTTCGTTCTCGTTCAAGCATCAAATCGTGTTCATCAAATTCATCGGCACTCACGCAGAATACGACAAGATCGACGCGCTGACGGTTGCCAGGTACTGAGGAGCCACAAATGGAAATTCGTCCCATCCGTACCGAGGCCGATTACGATGCCGCTATCGCCGAGATCGAACGTCTCTGGGGAGCGGAGCCTGGGACCGACGACGGCGACAAGCTCGACATTCTCGCCACGCTTGTCGAGCGGTACGAGAACGAACGTTGGCCGATCGACACCTCCCGCGTCGATCCGATCGATATGCTGAACTATCTGATCGATGAGGGCGGACACACCCAGGTCGAGCTTGCCGAACTGCTCGGCTCCCGCTCGCGCGCGTCCGAGATTTTGAATCGGAGACGGGCATTGACCGTGGATATGATCTTCAGGATCAGCGAAGCCTGGAAAGTGCCGGCGGAATTGTTGATCCGACCTTATCGGTTGAAGGCGGCCTGATCGGGTGACGTTGCGGAGAGCTGAGAGTATGGATGTCGGTAAGGCTCTGACCACGCATCTTGTCGGTCGTCAACTCGCCCAGGTTAGGCGCCGCGAATTCGATTGGAATTTCAGTTTTGGGGATGATGCGGTCTCGGGTTTGAGCGTCGAATGTCCTTGGCGGATTATCGACGCAAATAGAATTGCATTTTCCAGCAGCGATGATGGTCACAAGTTTGGGCTAGCGACTCCTCTGAATGGCGGGGAAGTAGCGCTGGACCTTCTCGGCGCGAAGACCATCGAGCGAGTTTCGATCCGATCGGATACGGGAGACATTTCGATCTTCTTTTCGAACGATTCGGTCTTGGAAGTCCTCAATATGTCGTCCGGCTATGAGGGATGGAACATTGGCATTCCGGGGCTCTCCGTTGTCGCGACCGGAGGCGGTGAGTTGGCCATCATCAAGAGAAGCGAGCCGTAACATAACGGACAACAAAAAAGGCGCCCCTCGCGGAGCGCCTTTCGTGTGTCCTATCGCAGGCCCGATCAGCCCGAATAGTACATGTCGAACTCGACCGGGTGCGGGGTCATCTCGAAGCGGGCGACTTCGGTCATCTTCAGCTCGATATAGGCGTCGATGAAGTCGTCGTCGAACACGCCGCCGGCTTTCAGGAAGCCGCGGTCCTTGTCGAGGTTTTCCAGCGCCTCGCGAAGCGAGCCGCAGACGGTCGGGATCTGCTTCAGCTCTTCCTTCGGCAGGTCGTAGAGGTCCTTGTCCATCGCCGGACCCGGATCCATCTTGTTCTTGATGCCGTCCAGCCCCGCCATCAGCATCGCGGCGAAGCCGAGATAGGGGTTGGCGAGCGGATCGGGGAAGCGCACCTCGACGCGCTTGGCCTTCGGCGAAGCGGTGTAGGGGATGCGGCAGGAGGCCGAACGGTTGCGCGCGGAGTAGGCGAGCAGCACCGGGGCTTCATAGCCCGGGACCAGACGCTTGTAGGAGTTGGTCGACGGGTTGGTGAAGGCGTTGATCGCCTTGGCGTGCTTGATGATGCCGCCGATATAGTGGAGGCAGGTCTCCGACAGGTCGGCGTATTTGTTGCCGGCGAACACCGGCTTGCCGTCCTTCCAGATCGACTGGTGCACGTGCATGCCCGAGCCGTTGTCGCCATAGACCGGCTTCGGCATGAAGGTGGCGGTCTTGCCGTAGATGTGCGCGACCTGGTGGATGCAGTATTTGTAGATCTGCAGATGGTCGGCCATCAGCGTCAGCGTGTCGAACTTCATGCCGAGCTCGTGCTGGGCGGAGGCGACCTCGTGGTGATGCTTCTCGACCTTGACGCCCATCTTGGCCATGGCGCCGAGCATCTCCGAGCGCATGTCCTGCACCGAGTCCTGCGGCGGCACCGGGAAGTAGCCGCCCTTGGTGCGGATGCGGTGGCCGAGATTGCCGCCCTCATATTCGGTGTCGGTGTTGGTCGGCAGCTCCGAGGAGTCGAGCCGGAAGCCGGTGTTGTAGGGGCCGGAGGAGAAGCGCACGTCGTCGAACACGAAGAACTCGGCTTCGGGGCCGACAAACACGGCATCGCCCACGCCCATCGACTTCACCATGGCTTCCGCCTTCTTGGCGATGCCGCGGGGGTCGCGGTTGTACGGCTCGCCGGTGGTTGGCTCGAGCACGTCGCAGGTGATGACCATGGTGGTCTCGGCGAAGAACGGATCGATCGTCGCGGTCACGGGATCGGGCATCAGGCACATGTCGGATTCGTTGATCGCCTTCCAGCCGGCGATCGAGGAGCCGTCGAACATCGTGCCTTCGGCGAAGATGTCTTCGTCGATCATGCCGACATCGAAGGTCACGTGCTGCCACTTGCCGCGCGGATCGGTGAAACGGAGGTCGACGTATTTGACGTCGTTATCCTTGATCGCTTTCAGGACGTCTTTGGCGGTCTTCATGCATACCCCTTTTGGCTCTGCGGGTCGGTTTCCAGGCTACGAGCGACGTTGTTCTCGCTTCGTGAGGCGCGCGAGTGCACAAACGAAATCAGGCCGCCGAAGCAGCCTTCTTTCCTAGGTCGAGTGTCGCAAAATTCGGGATAGCACCCGGCTCAGATAGCGTCCAGCCCGGATTCGCCGGTTCGGATGCGGATCGCTTCCTCGATGTTGGAGACGAAGATCTTGCCATCGCCAATGCGACCGGTTTGCGCAGCGCGGCGGATGGCGTCGATCGCGCGCTCGACCAGGTCGTCGCCAATCACGATCTCGATCTTCACCTTGGGCAGGAAGTCCACGATGTATTCGGCACCGCGGTACAGTTCGGCATGGCCCTTCTGGCGCCCAAAGCCCTTGGCTTCGGTGACGGTGATGCCCTGAAGTCCCACCTCCTGGAGCGCTTCCTTCACCTCGTCGAGCTTGAACGGCTTGATGATGGCTTCGATTTTCTTCACTGAGCGCCTCCAGGCCTTGCAATCAAATAGCAACGTCTTCGTCAGGGTGCGCTTGTCTTATGCGCGGATTTGTCTTCGCTGTCCCGAACTGCCTGACCAGCCCGGGCGGCGGCCGGTCACACCCTGATGAATGCCAGTGAGCACGACGAACCGAAGCGGCTTCCTCGAAAGCAGGGTCTATGCCAAGTTGTATTTGCCCTGATTTTTGGAGCGTTATCAGCCTTTTAACGGCATCCCGAGAAGGTGGGACCAACAGTCTCAAAATAGCGAAGACTACGAAATAGGCAAACAGTTCAATCTCTGTGCAAATGGCCCTCTTGTGTTTCGGGTCGGCACAGAAAATGCCTGTTGAAAAGGCGTTTGTACCAGGGAAGTGGCATGGAAGTTCTGACCAACGCTGAGATGCAGCGGGCCGACCAGCTCACCATCGCGGGCGGCACGCCCGGCTTCGAGCTGATGCTGAGCGCGGGCCAGGCGGTCGCCGAAGCCGCGCATGCGCTGGTGGAGGAGGGGCCGATCCTGGTGATCGCCGGTCCCGGCAACAATGGCGGCGACGGGTTTGTCGCCGCCGCCGAGCTTGCGGCGCAGGGCCGCGAGGTCTCGGTCATCCTGATGTGCGAGCGCGATCAGCTCCAGGGCGATGCGGCCTCCGCCGCGCGCGGCTGGAAGCATCCGGTGCTGCCGTTCAATCCGCAGGCGATCGGCCACCCCGCGCTGATCATCGATGCGCTGTTCGGCGCCGGTCTCAGCCGCCCGCTCGAAGGCGAGGCGCGCGCGATGATCGAGGCGATCAACGCCAATGGTGCGCCGGTGCTCGCCGTCGACCTGCCGAGCGGTATCAACGGCACCAGCGCGGCGGTGATGGGGCTCGCCGTCAACGCCACCGAGACCGTCACCTTCTTCCGCAAGAAGCCGGCGCATCTGCTGTTGCCGGGGCGCCTTCACTGCGGGCGCGTGCGCGTCGCCGACATCGGCATCGAAGACCAGGTGCTGGACGCGATCGCGCCGCGAGTTTTCGAGAACGATCCGGACTTTTGGGGGCACGCGTTCCCGGTGCCGAAGATTGAGGGCCACAAATACGCGCGCGGCCATGTGCTCGCGGTGTCCGGCGATGCGGCAGCAACAGGTGCGGCGCGTCTTGCCGCACGCGGGGCGTTGCGCGCCGGTGCGGGCCTCGTCACGCTGGCGACGCCGCGCGATGCACTTGCGATCAATGCCGGCGCGCTGACCGCCGTGATGGTACGGCCCGTCGATACCGCGATCGAGTTCGGCGCGCTGCTCGAGGACATCAGATACAACACCTGCATCATTGGTCCCGGCACCGGCACGGGCGAGCGCACCTGCGATTTCGTCCACACGGCGCTGACGGCAAGGCGCCATCTCGTGCTCGATGCGGATGCGCTGACAAGCTTTGCGGCGAATCCCGAGCGGCTGTTTGAGTCGATCAAGACGTCGCATGACACCGAAGTGGTGCTGACCCCGCATGAGGGCGAGTTCCCGCGGCTCTTTTCCGATCTCAGCAACAAGCATCCCGGCCGCTCGAAGCTCGAGCGCGTGCGCGCCGCCGCCGAGCGCTCCGGCGCCGTGGTGCTGTTGAAAGGGCCGGACACCACGATCGCCGCACCCGATGGCCGCGCGACGATCGCGGCAAATGCGCCGCGTTGGCTTGCCACCGCAGGCGCCGGTGACGTGCTCGCCGGCATCATTGCGGGGCTTCTGGCACAGGGCGTGCCGGCGTTCGAAGCGGCCAGCATCGGCGTCTGGATGCACGGCGAAGCCGCGCGAGAGGCAGGCCCCGGGTTGATTGCGGAAGACCTGACCGAGACGCTGCCGGCCGTGCATCGCCGGATCTATGATGCGCTTGGGGTGGAGTATTGAACTCTCACTCCACCGCGTACCAGCGCACCAGCCGTGGCGCGGCCCAGTCGGCTGCGAACGACTGGATGAGGTAGCGGCCCGGATAGGTCGCCGCGAACGCGATGCGCTGGGTCTGGCCGGGTTCGACCGCAAGCGTGTCCAGCCAATAGGGCTTCCAGCCGTCGTCGAGCCGGTCGAGCAGGCGGAAATGGTGGCCGTGGAGATGGAAGACGTTGGCAATGGGGCCGCTGTTCTTCAGCGCCAGCACGACGGTGCGGCCGGCCTTGGCGCGGAAGATCGGGGCCGCCGAGGCGGCGAAGTTTTGGGGCCGCATCCAACCGCTGTCAGGCGCACCGAGCGCGACATCGAACCGCAGGGCGTTCTTGAGCCCAAGCTCCACCGGCAGCCCATTGGATGGCAGTGGCGGCGGTGCCTGGAGCCGGCTCGATCGCAGTGGTGACTCGGCCGAGGTTACGAGGCGGGCGAGGGGGTGGGCCTCCTTGCCGTCATGCAGCAGGATCGGGGCGGCGGAACCGGGCGCACCGGTCCCATCCAGGAAGACGTCCGCCCGTCCGCCCGGTGCCAGCACCACTGCGCCATTGCGGGCGAGGAACGGCTCGGCCGGCTGGCCATCGAGCGCCATCACCATCACCTCGACGCCCTCGATTTTCATCGCCACGACAGCCCGTTGGCAGCCATTGATCAGGCGGAGCCTCAGCCGCTCGTTCACGCGGAGGGTGAAGTCGGGTGCAACCTTGCCGTTGACGGTGTAGATCGGCGCGATATCGCCACCGGCGGCGCCGGGCATCACCGCCGTGCCGTCCGGGGCGACGCGCCAGTCCTCGATCAGAAAACGCTCGTCACGATCAACCGCAACTGGCTCCGTTTCCTGCACGATCATGGGCAGTGGTCGTGCAGGCTGCCTCACACCGTCTTCGAGCAGGCGAAGATCGACCATCAGGGTCCCGGCGTGAGGCACTGAAATCGTTGAGTTTTCCTTGGCTTTGGCGGCGACTGGCCGCCGGCCCAGCAGGGGCTCGGAAGCGGCGGCGGCGTCGAGCCCGCGCCATGTGATGGCGGCCGGGAACGGTAGGCGATTCTCGAAGCTGATCTCCTGGCTTTGGCCGCGCCTCAGCCTCAGGTCAGGCCCGGCAAATGACCAAACCGGCGTTGCCGGCCCGTTCGGGCGAAGCGAGAGGGTGCTGGGCCCGGCCACGAGGAGGTGGATCTGCGAGGCCCAGACCGGTCTCGCCGGCAGTGACGGAGCAATGGCGGCGGCGGCAATTCCCGCCAGCAGCGCGCGTCGGTTTGGGCGGGATTCGTCGCTTGTCATCAGGCCAATGCGCACCATTTCTGAAGGCAGAAGTCCAGCCGCCTATGGGGCGGCAAGACCTGCCCGGATAAGGCCATTTTTTTGCTGCGAACAGGCAGGCACATGCTATAAGCCCGCCGCCCGCGGCATCGCGGCCGGTCTGGATGCAAATTTACGCGGGCGTGGCGGAACTGGTAGACGCGCTGGATTTAGGTTCCAGTGACGAAAGTTGTGGGGGTTCGAGTCCCTCCGCCCGCACCAAGCGCTCAACTCAAGCGTTTGCACGAGGATTACCGAAGGACCTGTTCCTCATGGGCGATGCGCCCCTCGAGGAGCCGGGTCTGAGAAACCACCGGCGCAAGGCAACACGCCTCTTGCGCCAGATCGATTGATGACAAGCGTCGCGGCGCAAAAGTGCCGCGACCGAACGAGAAGAAGATTGGACGCCATGCAGGTCACAGAGACCCTCTCGGAAGGTTTGAAGCACGAATTCAAGATCAGCGTCTCCGCGGCTGATCTCGATGCCAAGGCCGACGCCAAGCTCGTCGACCTCAAGGACAAGGTGAAGCTCAACGGCTTCCGTCCCGGCAAAGTGCCGGTCGCCCACATCAAGAAGATCTACGGCCGCTCGGTGATGGCCGAGACCATCGACCAGACCATCCGCGACACCAACACGCAGCTCTTCACCGAGCGCGGCTTCCGTCTCGCGAACGAGCCGAAGATCACGATGCCGACCGAGCAGAAAGAGGTCGAGGAACTGCTGTCCGGCAAGTCCGACCTGACCTACACGGTCGCGTTCGAAGTGGTGCCGCCGATCCAGCTCGCCGACTTCAAGAGCTTCCAGGTCGAGAAGCCCGTCGCCGACGTCAGCGACGCCGACGTTGATGATGCGATCAAGCGCATTGCCGACGCCAACCGCGCCTACACCGCCAAGGGCGAGGGTGCGAAGGCCGAATCCGGCGACCGCGTCACCGTCAACTTCAAGGGCACCATCGACGGCGTCGCGTTCGACGGCGGCACCGGCGAGGGCATCCAGGTCGTGATCGGCTCCAACACCTTCATCCCCGGCTTCGAGGACCAGCTCATCGGCATCGCTGCTGGTGACACCCGCACCGTGAAGGCCGGCTTCCCGAAGAACTATGCAAACGCCCAGCTCGCCGGTAAGGACGCCGAGTTCGAGACCACGGCGACGCTGGTCGAAGCGCCGCAGGACGTTGCTGTTGACGACGAGTTCGCCAAGACGCTCGGCCTGGAGTCGCTGGACAAGCTCAAGGAAGCCGCGCGCGAGCGTCTGGTTGCCGAGTTTTCCGGTGCGACGCGCCAGCGCGTCAAGCGCGCGCTGCTCGATCGTCTCGACGAAGCCCATCGCTTCGACGCGCCGCAGTCGCTCGTCGACGAAGAGTTCAATCTGATGTGGAACTCGGTGAAGGCCGAGATGGATTCGGCCGGCAAGACCTTTGCCGACGAGGACACCACCGAGGACAAGGCGCGCGACGAGTATCGCAAGATCGCCGACCGCCGCGTGAGGCTCGGCCTCGTGCTCTCCGAGATCGGCGAGAAGAACAAGATCACCGTGACCGACGACGAGGTGGGTCGCGCGGTGATCGAGCGTGCGCGCTCGATGCCGGGCCGCGAGAAGGAAGTCTGGGACTTTTATCGCAACAATGCCAACGCGCTGGCCCAGCTTCGTGCACCGATCTATGAAGACAAGGTGGTCGACTTCATCCTGGAGCTCGCCAACGTGACCGAGAAGAAGGTTGCGCGCGAGGAGCTCTACAAGGATGACGAGGCGGACAAGCCCGCCGCCTGATGCGAGTCCGTCGCCTCATGAAGGCGTCGCAGCCATCTATTAAGGATGATCCGCGCAAGGGCCCAGCTAGCCAGGTGGCTGGCTGGGCCTGTTTGCGCGAATCAGCTTCAACTGCTTCTGGGATTAAGCCTTAATTCGTTCCGGTCTTGTCTCCGGTGAATTGGCATATATCTGTGAAACCGTCTTTCAAGTCCTGCATCACGGGACGTGCATCACGTCCGGCAATCCCAGCTAAGAACTGCCTTGCCGAAAGCGATGTCCGCTCCGCCAACTTTAGGTGACTCATGCGCGATCCGGTCGAAACCTACATGAACCTCGTACCCATGGTGGTCGAGCAGACCAACCGTGGCGAGCGCGCCTACGACATTTTCTCGCGCCTGTTGAAAGAGCGCATCATCTTCGTGACCGGACCGGTCGAGGACGGCATGTCGACGCTGATCGTCGCGCAGCTCCTGTTCCTCGAGGCGGAAAATCCGAAGAAGGAAATCTCGATGTACATCAACTCGCCGGGCGGCGTGGTGACGTCGGGCCTCGCGATCTACGACACCATGCAGTTCATCCGCCCGCCGGTCTCGACGCTGTGCACGGGGCAGGCCGCATCGATGGGCTCGCTGCTGCTCTGCGCCGGCGAGAAGGACATGCGCTTCACGCTGCCGAACTCGCGCATCATGGTCCACCAGCCCTCCGGCGGCTTCCAGGGCCAGGCCACCGACATCATGCTGCACGCCCAGGAAATCCTGAACCTGAAGAAGCGGCTCAACGAGATCTACGTCAAGCACACCGGCCAGACCTACAAGGCGATCGAGGACGCGCTGGAGCGCGACAAGTTCCTCACCGCCACCGACGCCAAGGAGTTTGGCCTCGTCGACAAGGTGATCGACAAGCGCGCCGAGGAGCCGGCGCCGGCGAAAACTTCGTAAGGGCAACAAGGCGCCCCCGGGATCGCGCGAGCGACCCGGGACCGCCAAGGCGACGTTCACGTTAATGGCGCGTTCCCTGCGGCGCGAAAAACGTGGTCTGCGCCCCGCGACAGGCAGAAAGTTCCGCTTTCGTGCTTGTTTTTCGTGGCAATCCAGCAACGCCGGGGTGATTTCGGTCACTTCTCCCGTGCCAAGACGTGAAATCACGGTATTGTCACGGGTAGCCGGAAGCCCCCGATTAGCGAATTCTTGATAGTCGGGTGACAGCATGGTTGGCTACGACTGATCGGCTATGATCGCGGGAGAATCGAGTGACCGTGATTCGCACGGGATGTAACGCGTAGGGTCTTTTTTTTGGTACGGAATTTGCTCTATTTCAGCTTCATGACGGCCGAAATGCCAGAATGGAGCGATCGGGCGGACGGATCGAACCGCGGACGGAGACAGGAATGAGTAAGGTCGGCACGAGCGACTCCAAGAACACGCTGTATTGCTCGTTCTGCGGCAAGAGCCAGCACGAAGTCCGCAAACTGATCGCGGGTCCCACCGTCTTCATCTGCGACGAATGCGTCGAACTCTGCATGGACATCATCCGTGAGGAGAACAAGTCCTCGCTGGTGAAGTCGCGCGACGGCATCCCGACGCCGAAGGAAATCTGCAAGGTGCTGGACGATTACGTGATCGGCCAGAGCCACGCCAAGAAGGTCCTGTCGGTCGCGGTCCACAATCACTACAAGCGCCTCAACCACCAGACCAAGCACAACGACGTCGAGCTCGCGAAGTCGAACATCCTGCTGATCGGTCCGACCGGCTCGGGCAAGACGCTGCTCGCGCAGACGCTCGCCCGCATCCTGGACGTGCCCTTCACGATGGCCGACGCGACGACGCTGACCGAAGCCGGCTATGTCGGTGAGGACGTCGAGAACATCATCCTGAAGCTGCTGCAGGCCGCCGACTACAATGTCGAGCGCGCCCAGCGCGGCATCGTCTATATCGACGAAATCGACAAGATCAGTCGCAAATCCGACAATCCCTCGATCACCCGCGACGTGTCGGGCGAGGGCGTGCAGCAGGCGCTGCTGAAGATCATGGAAGGCACGGTGGCTTCCGTTCCGCCGCAGGGCGGCCGCAAGCATCCGCAGCAGGAGTTCCTGCAGGTGGATACCACCAACATCCTGTTCATCTGCGGCGGCGCCTTCTCCGGCCTCGAGAAGATCATCTCCGCCCGCGGACGTTCGACCTCGATCGGCTTCGCCGCATCCGTGCTCGCGCCGGAAGATCGCCGTACCGGTGAGATCTTCCGTCACGTCGAGCCTGAGGATCTCCTGAAGTACGGCCTCATCCCCGAATTCGTCGGCCGTCTGCCGGTCGTGGCGACGCTCGAGGACCTCGACGAGACCTCGCTGAAGAAGATCCTGGTCGAGCCGAAGAACGCGCTGGTGAAACAGTACCAGCGCCTGTTCGAGATGGAGAACATCGAGCTCACCTTCGCCGACGAGGCGCTTGGCGCGGTCGCCCGCAAGGCGATCGAGCGCAAGACCGGCGCGCGCGGCCTGCGGTCGATCCTCGAGGCGATCCTGCTCGAGACCATGTTCGACCTGCCGGGCCTGGAAGGTGTGGAAGAGGTCGTGATCTCCCGCGAAGTCGTGGAAGGCACGGCACGTCCGCTGTACATCTACGCGGATCGCTCCGACCGTGCGGTCGAGAACGCCAGCGCGTAAAACGCGCTGGTGCAGCACTTTCGTTTCGTCTGACAAGGCGGCTTGCGGAGAGTGGTTCCGCAGCCGGTGTTGCGTGGCTGTTCAGTTCGCGTAAAGCGCTGAATGGCGTGCGTTTTTCAGTGACTTGACACCCCCCGGGTCGATAGCCACCTAATGTCAACGGCGAGCGAGAATTCCCTTCAAGATTCGCCTCTTTTTCGATCCGGCAGAGCTGGTCCGAAGCTTCGGACCGGACGAAGAAACCGGGTCATTTCGGCACCTTGTGGCGGTTGCGCTGGGTTCAGCGGGCTGCGTGCAAGGGGGCAAAACAAAAGGAACAGGCCATGACAACTCCAAAGCCCCGGCCAACCATCGTTCACGGCGAAACCCACGCCTATCCGGTGCTGCCGCTGCGCGACATCGTCGTCTTCCCGCATATGATCGTGCCGCTCTTCGTCGGCCGCGAGAAGTCGATCCGCGCGCTCGAAGAGGTGATGAAGAACGACGCGCTGATCATGCTCGCGACGCAGAAGAATGCGTCCGACGATGATCCGGCGCCCGACGCGATTTACGAGACGGGTACGCTCGCCAGCGTGCTGCAGCTCCTGAAGCTTCCCGACGGCACCGTGAAGGTGCTGGTCGAAGGGCTCGAGCGCGCGCGCGTCGAGAAATACACCGACCGTTCGGAGTACTATGAAGCGACTGCGATTGCGCTTGCCGACACCGATGCGAAGTCGGTCGAGGCGGAAGCGCTGGCGCGCTCGGTCGTGTCCGACTTCGAGAGCTATGTGAAGCTCAACAAGAAGATCTCGGCCGAGGTGGTCGGCGTCGTACAGGCGATCACCGATTTCGCCAAGCTCGCCGACACCGTTGCCTCGCATCTCGCCGTCAAGATCGCCGATCGCCAGGGCATCCTGGAGACGCTGTCGGTCACCCAGCGCCTGGAGAAGGTGCTTGGGCTGATGGAGAGCGAGATCTCGGTGCTGCAGGTCGAGAAGCGCATCCGCTCGCGCGTCAAGCGCCAGATGGAGAAGACCCAGCGCGAGTACTATCTCAACGAGCAGATGAAGGCGATCCAGAAGGAACTCGGCGACGACGATGGTCGCGACGAGCTCGCCGATCTCGAAGAGAAGATCGCCAAGACCAAGCTCTCCAAGGAAGCGCGCGAGAAGGCGCAGCACGAGCTGAAGAAGCTGCGCCAGATGTCGCCGATGTCCGCGGAAGCGACCGTCGTGCGCAACTATCTGGATTGGCTGCTGTCGATCCCGTGGAACAAGAAGTCCAAGGTGAAGAAGGATCTGGAAGCCGCCCAGGCGGTTCTGGATGCGGATCACTACGGGCTGGAGAAGGTCAAGGACCGCATCGTCGAGTATCTCGCCGTCCAGTCCCGCGCCAACAAGCTGACCGGACCGATCCTGTGCCTCGTCGGGCCTCCCGGCGTCGGCAAGACCTCGCTCGGCAAGTCGATCGCGAAGGCGACGGGTCGCGAGTTCGTGCGCGTGTCGCTCGGCGGCGTGCGTGACGAGGCCGAGATCCGTGGTCACCGCCGCACCTATATCGGCTCTATGCCCGGCAAGATCATCCAGTCGATGCGGAAGGCGAAGTCGTCCAATCCGCTGTTCCTGCTGGACGAGATCGACAAGATGGGCGCCGATTTCCGCGGCGATCCGTCTTCGGCGCTGCTCGAGGTCCTCGACCCCGAGCAGAACTCGACCTTCAACGATCACTACCTCGAGGTCGACTACGATCTCTCCAACGTCATGTTCATCACGACCGCGAATACGCTCAATATTCCGGGCCCGCTGATGGACCGCATGGAGATCATCCGGATCGCCGGCTACACCGAGAACGAGAAGGTCGAGATCGCGCGCAAGCACCTGATCCCGAACGCGGTCGCCAAGCACGGCCTCGATTCCAAGGAATGGTCGATCGACGACGACGCGCTCCTGCTGATGATCCGCCGCTACACCCGCGAAGCGGGCGTGCGTAATCTGGAGCGTGAGCTTTCGACACTCGCCCGCAAGGCGGTGAAGGAGCTGATGATCTCCAAGAAGAAGTCGGTCAAGGTCACCGAGAAGACTCTGGAAGAGTTTCTGGGCGTGCCGAAGTACCGCTTCGGCGAGATCGAGAGCGAGCCGCAGGTTGGTATCGTCACGGGCCTGGCCTGGACCGATGTCGGCGGCGAACTGCTGACGATCGAAGGCGTCATGATGCCCGGTAAGGGCAAGATGACGGTCACGGGCAATCTGCGTGACGTGATGAAGGAGTCGATCTCGGCGGCGGCGTCCTACGTCCGCTCGCGCGCGATCGTCTACGGCATCGAGCCGCCGATGTTCGACAAGCGCGACATCCACGTGCACGTGCCGGAGGGCGCGACGCCGAAGGACGGTCCGTCTGCAGGCGTCGCGATGGCCACCGCGATCATCTCGGTCATGACCGGCATTCCGGTCCGCCACGATGTCGCGATGACCGGCGAAATCACGCTGCGCGGCCGGGTGCTGCCGATCGGCGGTCTCAAGGAGAAGCTGCTCGCTGCTGCCCGCGGCGGCATCAAGACGGTGCTGATCCCTGAGGACAACGCCAAGGATCTCACGGAGATTTCCGATGCGATCAAGGGCGGCATGGAGATCATTCCGGTCTCGCGTCTGGACGACGTCGTCGCCCGCGCGCTGGTGAAGAAGCCGGTGCCGATCGTCTGGGAAGAGGACACCAAGGTGACGGTGAAGCCGGACGGCGACGAAGCCGCCGGCGGCCTGACCGCCCACTGATCTCGAATGAAAGATGATAAAACGGCGCCTTCGGGCGCCGTTTTTGTTTTGGGAGATGACGCGTGCAGATCGACGGGCAATGCCATTGCGGCCGCGTGACCTATGAGGCGGAGATCGACCCCGAGGCCGTGTCGGTCTGCCATTGCACGGATTGCCAGGCGCTGACGGGCTCGCCGTTCCGGGTGACCGTGCTTTGCTCCGGGCAGTCGATCAGGATGAGCGGCGCGGCGCCAAAGGTCTACGGCAAGCAGGGTGACAACGGCCAAACGCGTTTCCAGCATTTTTGCGGCGATTGCGGTTCCCCGCTGTTCACCAGCGGCGAGGGCGATCAGGCCGACGATTGGGGCATCCGCTGGGGCTCGATCCGCCAGCGCGACAAGCTCAGGCCGGTCCGGCAGATCTGGTGCCAGTCCGCCGCGCTCTGGATCGACGCCGTTCCGGGGCTGCCGGGCAGGCCGAGGGATTAGGTCGGCTCGCCGAGCCGAAGCTCGCGGCCAAAAAGCCCGCCTTCGCCCATTGGGCTTCAGCGCGGCAGCCTGCCGTCGCTGCGCGAGCGCAGGCTGGTGGGCGGTCACGGATTCGAACCGCGGACCCTCTCGGTGTAAACGAGATGCTCTAACCAGCTGAGCTAACCGCCCCACGCCGCCTCTTTAGCCCCGCCACAGGTGAATGGGCAAGGGCCGAAGACGCCGCAACCGGGCCCGAATTTGTGAGTGGATCGGCCATTTCGGCGTGGTATCGCTGGCCCGCCAACAACGGCTCCAGCAATCGCGCCGACCCAACGACAGAGGGCCCAATGGAATTGCCAAGCGGACACGCAGAGAACGCCGACCAGATCGCTTATTGGAACGGGCCCGGTGGCCAGCGTTGGGCCGATCGCCAGGCGGCGCAGGAGATCTTGCTCGGACCTATCGCCGATCTCCTGATCGCGCATGCGAAGCCGAAACCGGGCGAGCGCGTCTTGGATGTCGGTTGCGGCTCCGGCGGCTCGACGATCGCGTTTGCGAAGGCTGTCGCGCCTGACGGCTTTGCGCTCGGCCTCGACGTCTCCGGCCCGATGCTGGAGCAGGCGCGGAAAATTGCGCCAAAGGGTCTGCCGCTCGATTTCGTGCTGGCGGATGCGACGGTCTATCCGTTCGATCCCGCAAGCTACGATCTCCTGGTCTCGCGCTTCGGGGTGATGTTCTTTGCCGATCCGATCGCGTCCTTTAGCAATCTGCGCCGCGCGCTGAAACCGTCGGGGCGGCTTGCCTTCATCTGTTGGCGTGAGCCGAAGGAAAACCCCTGGATGATGGCGCCGCTGATGGCGGTCTACAAGCACGTGCCAAAAATGCCGCCGGTCGGACCTGATGATCCCGGCCCGTTCGCCTTCGCTTCCGAGGAGAGGGTGACCCGCATCCTGAAGGGCGCCGGCTTCACCGATGTCGCGATGCAGCCGCACAATCTGGCGATGGACATCGCGATCGGAGGCGGGCTCGATGCGGCCGTCGACGGCGCGTTGCAGATCGGCCCCGCCACCCGCGCGCTGGAGGGACATCCGCCCGAGGTGCGCGAGGCCGCCAAGGCCTCGATCCGCGAGATGCTGACGCCTTATGTGAAGGGGCAGTCGGTGCCGCTGCCGGGCGCGGTGTGGGTGGTGACGGCGAGGGCGTCGTAGGCGCCGCCACACATTCAGTGTCGTCCCGGACAAGCGCGCGGAGCGGCGCGCAGATCCGGGACCCATAACCACAGGGAGTGGTTGTGGTGCGACGCTGGTTACCACGAGTCTTCGCCAAACTCCTCCCTGTGGCTATGGGTCCCGGATCGGCGCGCGCTTGGGGCGCGCTTGTCCGGGACGACGTCGGAAGTTTGGGCGACCGCGCAACTCCCAATCACACCACATCGTCAGGCGCAAGCGCGCAACCATTGTCGGGATGCGTCTCCACCTGCAACGTGGTGTGACCGATGCGAAAACTTGCCTTCAGCCTGTCCGCGGTCTCCATCAGAAAATCGTCGCCGGCGCCTGCGGGCATGACGAGGTGACAGGTCAGCGCCGTCTCGGTCGTGCTGATTGGCCAGACATGGAGGTCGTGAATTGCGGAGACGCCGGGCCGCTCCATCAGAAAATTCTTGATGGCGGCGAGGTCGGTGCCCTTGGGTGCCGCGGCCATCGACATGTCGACGGAGCTGCGTAGGAGACGGGTCGTGCTCCAGAGGATGGTGGCGCAGATGACGAGGCTCGTGACCGGGTCGAGCCAGAGCCAGCCGGTCCAGATGATCAGCGCCGCCGAGACCACGACGCCGAGCGAGACCACGGCATCCGCGGCCATGTGCAGATAGGCGCCTTCGATGTTGATGTCGTCCTTGCGTCCGCGCGCGAACAGTAGCGCGGTGAAGCCGTTGATGAGGATGCCGACGCCGGCGACCACCATCACGGTGACGCCGGCCACCGGCTCCGGCTCGCGCAGGCGCAGAATCGCCTCCCAGCCGATCGCGCCGATCGCGACCAGCAGGAACACGGCATTGGCGAGCGCGGCCAGGATCGTCGAGGCACGGAAACCGTAGGTGAAGCGGCCGCTCGGCGCGCGCTTTGAAGCGACCGAGGCGCCCCAGGCCAGGACCAGGCCGAGCACGTCGCTGAGGTTATGGCCGGCATCGGCAAGGAGTGCAGTCGAGTTGCTGAGATAGCCGTAGATCGCTTGCGCGATCACGAGCGCGGTGTTGAGCGTGATGCCGATCGCGAACGCCTTGCCAAAATTTGCGGGCGCGTGCACATGCCCGGGGCCGTGGCTGTGGTCGTGACCATGGTCATGATCGTGACCGGCATGGTCATGATGATGGTGATGTCCGTGATGGTCGTGGCTGCCCACGTCGACCGCTCCTGCAAATCACCGCGTCATTGTAGGCGCTCTGCCGCCGCCGTCACGGCCTTATCTTTCCGGAACAGCACGTAGAGCGCCGGAAGCACCAGCAGTGTCAGCATGGTCGAGGAGATAATGCCGCCGATGACGACGGTTGCCAGCGGTCGCTGCACCTCGGCACCGGCCCCGGTGGCGATTGCCATCGGCACGAATCCGAGGGAGGCAACCAGCGCCGTCATCAGCACCGGGCGGAGCCGCGTCAGCGCGCCCTCGCGGACGGCGTCGATGACCGGGCGCCCCTCGCTGCGCAGGCGCTCGATGAAGGCGATGATGACGAGGCCGTTGAGAACGGCGACGCCTGACAGCGCGATGAATCCGACCCCGGCGCTGATCGACAGCGGAATCCCGCGCAACAACAGCGCCGCGACGCCGCCGGTCAGCGCAAGCGGCACGCCGGAGAACACCAGTGCCGCATCGGCCGCCGATCCCATGCTCATGAAGAGCAGCAGGAACACCAGCAGCAACGCGACCGGCACCACGATGGTCAGCCGCTTGGTGGCGGAGACGAGTTGCTCGAACTGTCCGCCCCAGCCGATCCAGTAACCCGGCGGCAGCTTGACCTTTTGCGCGACGGCGTCCTGGGCCTCGGTGACAAAGGAGCGCAGGTCGCGGCCGCGGACATTTGCCGTCACGACGACGCGGCGCTTGCCGTTCTCGCGGCTGATCTGATTGGGACCGGGCGCGACCTCGACGGTCGCGACGGAGGACAGCGGCACATAGCGTAGCGCCGCGCCCGGCGAACCCGGGAACGCCGTCTTGGTCACGGCGGCAGGCTCCTCGCCGGGCGGCAGCGGGATCGGCAATGATTTGATCGCATCGGGGTCGGCGCGCAGGTTTTCCGGCAGGCGCACCACGATGTCGAAGCGGCGATCGCCTTCGAACAGCTTTCCCACCGGCTTGCCGCCAATGGCGATCTCGACGAGGTTTTGCACCTCGCTGAGGCTGAGCCCGTAACGCGACAGCGCCTGGCGGTCGAGCTTCACGGTCAGGATCGGCAGGCCCGCGATCTGCTCGGTCTTGACGTCGGCGGCACCCGCGATGCCGCGCATGACGCCGTTGACCTGCTGCGCGACACCCGCAAGCACGTCGAGGTCGTCGCCAAAGATCTTGACGCCGACATCGCTGCGGATGCCCGCGATCAGCTCGTTGAAGCGCATCTGGATCGGCTGGGTCATGCCGTAGGCGGTGCCGGGCAGGGTGTTGGCCATCCGTTCGATGTCTGCGACGACCTCGTCCTTGGGCTTGTCGGGATCCGGCCATTGGTCGCGTGGCCTCAGCGTGACGTAGGTGTCGGCGGCGTTGGGCGGCATCGGGTCGTTGGCGATCTCAGCCGTGCCGACCTTGGAGAAGATGGTCGCCACTTCCGGCACCTGCTTGACCGCGTTCTCCAGCCGGATCTGCAGGTCGACACTTTGCGTCAGGCTGGTTCCGGGAATCCGGATGGCCTCGATGGTGATATCGCCCTCGTCGAGGCTCGGGATGAACTCGCCGCCCATGCGCGCGGCCGCGACCACGCTGCCCGCGACGATCAGCACGGCGCCGAGCACGACGGCGCCGCGGTGACGGACGGCACGATCGAGCAGCGGCACGTAGAGCCGCTTCGCCATGCGCATGAAGATGTTTTCCTGCTCGGACACCTTGCCGCTGACGAGGATCGCGATCGCGGCCGGCACGAAGGTGACGGAGAGCAGGGCCGCGCCGGTCAGGGCCATCACCACGGTCAGCGCCATCGGTGTGAACATCTTGCCCTCGGTGCCGGTCAGGGTCAGGACGGGCAGGTAGACCACGGCGATGATGAGCGTGCCGAACAGGCTGGGCTGGATGACCTCGCGGGCGCCGGCGTGCACGGTCTGCATTCGCTCCTCCAGCGAGAGCAGGCGTCCGCGCCTGTGCTGCTGTTCGGCCAACAGCCGCAGGCAGTTCTCCACGATGATGACGGCGCCATCGACGATGATGCCGAAGTCGATCGCGCCAAGACTCATCAGGTTGGCGCTGACCTTGCTGCCGACCATGCCTGATATCGTCAGCAGCATCGAGAGCGGGATGACGCAGGCGGTGATCAGGGCGGCGCGGATATTGCCGAGGATGAGGAACAGCACCGCGATCACCAGCGCCGCACCTTCGAGCAGATTCTTCTCCACGGTTTCGATCGTGGCTTCGACGAGATGGGTCCGGTCGTAGACAGCCTTCGCCACCACGCCCTCGGGCAGCGATTTGGCGACGTCCCTGAGTCGGGCCGCCACGCGCTGCGCCACCGAGCGGCTGTTCTCGCCGATCAGGAGCATGGCGGTGCCGAGCACGGTTTCCTTGCCGTCGGCCGAGGCCGCGCCGGTGCGCAGGTCCTGGCCCTCGCGGACGTCGGCGACGTCGCGCACGCGCACCGGCACGCCGCCGCGCGAGCCGATGACGATGTCCCTGATCTCTCCGATATCGGCGACCTGACCGGGCGCACGGACCAGATATTGCTCGCCGTTGCGCTCGATATAGCCCGCGCCGACATTGATGTTGTTGGCCGCGAGCGCGGTCATGATATCGCGGAAGCCGAGCCGGTAGGCCATCAGGCGGCCGGGGATCGGCAGCACGTGGAACTGACGCTCATAGCCGCCGATCGAATTGACCTCGATGACGCCGGGGACGGTGCGGAGCTGCGGCTTGATGATCCAGTCCTGGATGGTTCGCAGCTCAGTCGGCGTAAAATCGTTGCCGGTCGGTGATTTCGCGCCCGGCTTTGCTTCCACGGAGTAGACATAGATTTCGCCGAGCCCGGTCGAGATCGGCCCCATCGCGACCTCGACGCCCCCTGGCAATTGCTCGCGGGCCTGCTGGATGCGTTCGTTGACGAGCTGGCGAGCGAAATAGATGTCGGTGCCGTCCTGGAATACGACGGTGACCTGGCTGAGACCGTAGCGCGAGATCGAGCGCGTATATTCGAGTTTTGGCAGGCCACCCATCGCGGTCTCGATCGGGAAGGTGATGCGCTGCTCGGCTTCGAGCGGCGACAGGCCGGGCGCCCGCGTGTTGATCTGGACCTGAACGTTGGTGATGTCGGGCACGGCGTCGATCGGAAGCCGCGTGAAATTCCAGGCGCCGTACGCGGCCGTCCCAAGCGTGACGATGATGACCAGCCAGCGCTGGCGGATCGAGAAGGCGAGGAGGGCATCAATCATGGTCGCCGTCTCCCTTGCCCATCTCCGCCTTCACCACAAAGCTGTTCTCGGCAACGTAGCGCTCGCCGGCGGACAGACCGGCCCTGATCTCGACGTAACGGGGATCGGACTCGCCAAGCTCGACGGGACGCGCCTCGATCTTGTCGCCCTCCTCGCGGACGAAGACGATGGTCTTGCCTTCCAGCGTCTGGATCGCGCTCTTGCGGACGGCCACTGCCACGTTGCGCGCCGCAAGGATCAGCCGCGCCGTGACGAACAGGCCGGGGCGCAGCCGCCCGTTCGTGTTGGTCAGCACGACACGCGCCAGCGCGGTCTGGGTCTCGCTACTGCCGACCGGCGCGAGATAGGAGATCGTGCCCTTGATCTCGCCGCTGAAGTCGTCGGGATCGATCAGCACCTCGTCACCCAATCGCACGCGCCGCAAATCCTGCCGGTAGATCGACAGGTCGACCCAGATGCTGGAGAGATCGGCGACCACGAAGGCCGGCTTCTGCTCGGAGGCGTACTCGCCGAGCGAGATCTGGCGCTCGATGATGGTGCCGCCGATCGGCGCCTTGAGATCGTAGACCGTCAGGCTCTGATTGCTCTCGATCGAGGCGAGCAGATCGTCCTTGGCGACCTTGTCGCCGATCCGCTTCAGGATCGATTTTGCGATGCCGGGGAAGCGCGGCGTCACCTGCACCACGGCTTCCTGGTTGGCGCGCAGCATGCCGTTGAAGGACAGCGTATCGGTCAGCGTGGCGCCCGCGGCCTCCGCGAGCGTGACGCCGGCTGCTGCGAGCTTGACGTCGCTGATCCGGATGCGGTCGGCGCCGTGCTCATCCTGCTCGACATGCTCCTTTGCGGGCTTCTCCGGCTTCTTCTCTGCTTGCACGGTGCTCTCGACCCTCGCCGGTGCGAGCATCGCGTAGCCATAGGCGCCGAGCCCGGCCGCGACCAGCGCGGCGATGATGGTGGAGGAGGTCTTCATCGCGCGCTCTCCCGCGCCAGCGTAAAGGGATTGCCGACCAGGCCTTCGATGGTGGCGATGGCGGCGTGGAAATTTTGCAGGGCTTCCTGTTCGCGCAGCCGTGCCTGGGTGACGCTGGCCTGTGCGTCCAGCACCTCCAGCAGGGTGAAGCGGCCCTGGCCGTAGCCCTGCGAGATCGCCTCGGCTGCTTCCTGCGCCTTAGGGATGGCGACCTCGCGCAGCACGGCAAGCTCGCGCAACGAGCCTTGGAGCGAGTCGTAGGCGCGGCCGGCGATCACGATCAGCGTGTTGCGGTTGGCTTCGCGCTCGGCCCTGGTCTTGGCGAGGCTCTCCTGCGCGGAGAGGATGTTGCCCTGGTTCTGGTCGAATACGGGGATCGGTACCGACAGCGTGAGCCGCACGGCGTCGTCATTGGTTTCATTGAAGTGGCGCCAGCCTGCAGCGATCCGCACGTCCGGATAGGGTTTCAGGCGTGCCAGCAGCAGTTCGGCATTGCGCTGCGCGAAAACGGCGGTCCAGCGCACCAGTTGAGGATTGGCGTCGATGGCCGCGACGACCGATTGGAACGAGGGCGGCCGGCCGATGGTCTCGAGCCGTCCGGACACCTCGCCGTATTTCGCATTGGCGTCGCCCATCAGCACCGCGAGCTCGCGCCGGGCGCTCGCCAGGGCCGCCTTGAAGCGCTCGCGATCGGCTTTGACCAGCGCGGAGGCGACCTCGGCGCGGCCGGTCTCGGCCGGCGAGGAGGCACCGGCCTCGACGCGCCGACGCAATAGCGGCGTCAGGCGATCGATCGCGGTGACCTGCTCATCTAGGATCTGGATGCGGCGCTGAGCGCCGAGCACGCTGAGAAACGCAATCGCGGTCTCCGACAGCACCTCTAGCCTGATCGCCTTGCGCTGGATGGTGGCGACGTCGATGCCGGCTTCGCCCGCGGCGATCCGCGCCTCGCGCTTGCCGAACAGCTCAAACCCCTGGCTGATCTGCAGCGTGGTCTCGGCCGAGCGCGTGCCGCGGTACTTGCCGGAGCCGAAGGAATTGTCCTGCTCATAGGAGAGTTCCGGATTGAGCAACGCGCCGGCCTGGATGCGCTGGCCCGTGGCGATGCCGACGTCGCGCTCTGCCGCGGTGAGGCGCGGGCTCGCGTTGAGCGCGCGCGTCAGCGCCGTGCGCATGGTCAGGGTCTGGGCGTGCGCGGATTCGCTCTGGAGCCCGCCGATGAGAAACGCCGTCGCGCACGCCAGGCGCGCGGCAGTTCGCCTGCAAAACATGGAACGACCTGTGAAGGACTAAGCCTTATCGAGGAAGAGTCATGGGCGCACGCGGCGCCCGGCTGATCCGTTCAGGTCAGAGATTTGGGGGGCGGGGAGTCCGTGTCGGGGACGATGCCCGCAAGTGTCGGCAGACGCGGCGAGGCCGGAAGGCTCACGCGTTCAGCCCTTGTGACCGGCAATACGGCTTGGGCGATGGCAACCGAGAAGCAGCCATGGCAGTGATCGCCGGCGATGGCCTTGTGATCGGCGTGCCCGGAGGCGGCGCCGAGCAGGGTGACCATCTCTGACCTGTTCGATGAGGCCGTCGCATCGAATTCGTAGACGCCGTGCAGCGTGCCCGTCAGCAGATACAGGGTCGCAACGAACGCAGCCAAAAGCCCGCGCCAATTGCGCAGGTGGATAAATCCTTTGGGCCGGCGGATGGCGAACACGTCGTCACTCTCGTTGCGTTGTCGGTCGGCCTAGCACGGCGGCAGGAAGAGTGTCGACGTGCAATCGTGTACGTGTGGGGAACTCGTTGTCGCGGGCAGCCGGTGCGCGAAACTGCGGTCAAACTGCAAGAGACCGCCCCGGCGAGCGCGTTTTTGCAGAAATTGCCTGGCTTCTGACCAAACCCGGCGCCAGGTCCGCGTCTGGCCGATGATGCCAACATACACCTGATTTGCCCGACGCGTAAAGCAAATTTCGTAAAAAGCGAAGTCATCGGTTGACCGCCCCCGGCTACTGTGCATGGGGTTGTTTTCGGTTCTTATTTGGGGGCCCCTCCAGGACGGAACCTAAGCCCGCTCCTCCCAGATCATCGCGAGATGCACGATGGTCTGCACGGCCTTCTCCATGTCCTGGCGGCTCACCCATTCCAGCCGCGAGTGAAACGCATGTTCGCCGGCAAAGATGTTGGGGCAGGGCAGGCCCATGAAGGAGAGGCGCGAGCCGTCGGTGCCGCCGCGGATCGCGGTGCGCATCGGGCGCAGGCCGGCGCGGCGGATCGCCTCGATGGCGTATTCGAGGACGTGCGGGTGACGATCGATCACCTGCTTCATGTTGCGGTACTGCTCCCTGACCTCGAACTTGTAGGTCGAGCGCGGATAGTTCTTCATCACGTCCTTGACGATGCCCTCGAGCAGGGCCTCCTTCTCCTTCAGGCCCTCTTCGGTGAAGTCGCGCACGATGAAGGACAGCGTCGCCTGCTCCAGCGCGCCGGAGATGCCGATCGGATGCAAAAAGCCCTGCTTGCCGGAGGTCGTCTCCGGTGAGCAGCCTTCCTTCGGCAGGCGGTCGACGATGGCGGCTGCGATCTTGATCGCGTGCTCCATCTTGCCCTTGGCATAGCCGGGATGGGCGCTGACGCCGTGGATGGTGATGGTGGCGCCGTCGGCGGAAAAGGTCTCGTCCTCGACGCAGCCGGCGCTCTCGCCGTCCATGGTATAGCCGAAATCGGCGCCGAGTTTCTTGATGTCGACATTGTCGACGCCGCGGCCGATCTCTTCATCCGGCGTGAACAGGATCTTGATGGTGCCGTGCTTCACCTGGGGATTGTTGATGAAGAAGTTTGCGGCATCCATGATCTCGGCGACGCCGGCCTTGTTGTCGGCGCCGAGCAACGTCGTGCCGTCCGTGGTGATGATGTCGTTGCCGATCTGGTGCTTCAGCGCGGGATGCTCGGCAAAGCGGATCACCTGGGTCGGATCGGCCGTCAGGGTGATGTCGCCGCCGCGATAGTTCTTCACGATCTGCGGCTTGACATCCTTGCCGGTGACGTCGGGCGAGGTGTCCATGTGCGAGCAGAAACAGATCACCGGCACTTTCTTGTCGGTGTTGGCCGGGATCGTTGCGTAGACGTAGCCGTAGTCGTCGAGATGGGCATCGGTGACGCCGATCGCCTTCAACTCGGTGACGAGCACGCGGCCGAGATCCTTTTGCTTCTCGGTCGAAGGCGAAGATGGCGACTCGGGATCAGATTGTGTGTCGATGGTGACGTAGCGCAGGAAGCGTTCGGTCACGGTATGCGTGAAGGTGAGGGAGGACATTTCAGTTTCAAACCGCCGGATCAGGTGAGCTTTGTCGGTATAACAGGAAAGCGCCATTCCGGGGACCGTAACAGGACCGCGGCGGCGTTCGGGCGCGTCCCGTCAGATCGCTTCGGCGAGTTCCTTGGCCGGGCGGAAGGTGACCTTCTTCTTAGCCTTGATGTGGATGGCCTCGCCGGTCGAGGGGATCCGGCCCATGCGGGCGGCGCGCTTGCGCACCTGGAGGATGCCGAGGCCGACGATCCGGACGCGGTCGCCCTTCTTCAAGTGCTTGGCGATCAGGTCGATCGTCTCGGTGAGGATGGCCTCGGCCTGCTTCTTGGACAGGTCCTGGGTCTCCGCGACGTCGGCGGCGAGGTGCCTGAGCGTAACGGTGGCCGGAGCCGCTGCCTTCTTCGCCATGTCGGGCCTCCTCATCGCGAAAATGGCCCGGGAACTCCCAGAATTCGGGCCAAGAATCTGCCAAGTATCGGGCAGACCTAGACGATTCGAGGCGAGCGTGCCTATGCGGCCCATCGGCCGGGAAGGAACCTTGCGCCCCGCGCAGATGGCGCGGCAGCTCGCTCTTCAGGCTAAGTTTATGAGGGGATTGCCAAAAATGGCGCGAGAGACGGGGCTCGAACCCGCGACCTCCGGCGTGACAGGCCGGCGCTCTAACCAACTGAGCTACTCCCGCGTGACGCGATATGTCCGCGCGGAACGAGGGGGGACTTAAAGGCGCGGTAGGGTGAAGTCAAGGACGTTACGTGACGGGGTAGATGGTCCGTGCCGAGGCGCCCGATCGGCGCGCCGACGAGGTGCCTGCCGGCTCCGAATCAAGCAATCGTGCTAGACGTGCCGCCGGGTAATCCACGGGATGAGAAGCGGCTTGCAAAGCAATATCGGCTCGCGTGCGTTCCAGAACGCAAGGCTTCAGAAGAAATTCAAGAAGGAGGCGGAGGCCCTGCTGGCGGCGGCCTACGCCGCTTTCGGCAATGGCCGCCGGGCCGAGGTCGAGGCGAACTGTCGCCGGATCCTGCAGGTCCTTCCCGATCATTTCGACGCGCTGCATCTGCTTGGGGTCTGCCTGAGCGACGCGAAGAGGCTGGATGAGGCCGAGCAGTTGCTCCGCGCCGCGCTGACCGTCAACCCGCGCTCGGCCAACGTCCATTGCGACCTCGGCACCGTGCTGTTCGAGCTCAAGCGCTACGAGGACGCGAGGGTCTGCCAGGAGAGGGCCGTCGCGCTCGATCCAAAATTCCCGATGGCCCTCACCAATCTCGGCAATACGGTGATGCATCTCGGGCTCGCGAAGGACGCCATCGAGCTCCATGACCGCGCCATCCGCCTAAAGCCCGACTATGCCGACGCCTACTGCAATCGCGGGATGGCCGAGCTGCGGCTCGCGCAACACGAGAAAGCCGCACAGAGTTTTGAACGCGCGCTGTCGCTACAGCCCCGACATCTGGAGGCGATCGCTGGCCGGGGCATCGCAAACCTCGAACTCTGCAACTTCGAGGTCGCGGAGGCCGCGTTCAACCAGGCGCTCGCGCTCAGGCCGAACTCCCCCAGGGTGCTTGCGCAGCGCGCACGGCTGCACCTCGTGTTTCATCGGCTGCCCGAGGCCAATGCCGATCTGGATGCGGCGCTCGCACTGTCGCCGAGGCTCGAACTGGCGCTGCGGAACAAGGCCCTCGTCAGCCTTCACCTGAAGCACACAACTTCGGCGATGGCGACGTGCAAGACGCTGCTCGAGGAAAATCCACGCTCCGAAGTCGGGCTCGTGCTCTTGGGCGCGTGCCTGGCAAGCCTCAGCGAAATCGACTCGGCTCTCGAGCACTTCGATCGCGCGATCGAGATCAAGCCGGATTTCGAGGATGCGATTACGCACAAGATCTTCACGCTCGATTTTCTGCCCACGGCCGATTTCGCCGTGCTTCAGGCGGCGCGGCGTTATTGGTGGGATGCGATCGGAACGACGATCGCGCAGCGGGAGTTGCCGCCGCGAGACCTCGATCCGCAGCGGCGGCTCGTCGTCGGCTACGTCTCCGCAGACTTCAGGAAGCATTCGGCGGGCTTCACCTTCCTTCCGGTGCTGCGCCACCACGATCGCGCCGCCTTCGAGGTCATCTGCTATTCGTGCTCGAATCGGGAGGACGAGGTGACGGCCGAGTTTCGCAAGCTCGCCGATGGCTGGGTGGACGCGACGGTGCTGACGGACGAAGCACTGGCCGACCGTATCGTGGCCGACAAGGTCGATATCCTCGTCGACCTCTCCGGTCATTCGGCGGGCAACCGGCTGCGCGTGTTTGCGCGCAAGCCTGCGCCCATTCAGGTCTCGGCCTGGGGCAATCCGACCGGTACGGGACTCCCGACCATCGACTACGTGCTGGCCGATCCGATCTCGATTCCGCAATCGGCGCGGCATCTGTTCGCCGAGAAGATCTACGACCTGCCGTGCATGCTGACGGCGGAGCCGATGCCGGGCCTGCACCGGCCCGAGCTGCCAATGCTGCGCAACGGCTACGTCACCTTCGGCGTGTTCAACCGGATCGACAAGATCTCCGACGAGGTGCTTGTGGTCTGGGTCAAGCTGCTGGACGCCGTGGCCGGATCGAAGATCATGATCAAGCATGGTGCGCTCGACGATTCCGGGCTGCGCGACGCCCTGATCGGCCGCTTCGTCGAGCGGGGCATCGCCGCGGATCGCATCGTCTGCCTGGGCTCGACGGCCCGAGACGATCATCTGCGCGCCTACGGGGATATCGACATCTCGCTCGACCCGTTCCCGCAGAACGGCGGGGCCAGCACCTGGGAATCGCTCCACATGGGCGTGCCTGTCGTCGCCAAGCTCGGAACCACCACCTCGTCGCGCGCTGCGGCCGCCATCCTGAAGGGCATTGGTCTGGACGACTGGGTTTCCGACGATGCCGAGGGTTATGTCGCGATTGCCGAGCGGTTTGCCCGGGCGCCGGACAGCCTGGCGGCGCTGCGACGCGAGCTGCCGGCCCGGATTGAGGCTTCCGCGGCTGGAAATGGCGCGCTTTACACCCAGGCGGTGGAAGCTGGCTATCGCCAGTTCTGGCGCGACTATGGTGCGTCACAAGCGAAGTGATTCAATAGTTTAGGCGCCAGACCTCAGATTAAGCCACAAAATCAAAAGGCCGCCCAAGGGCGGCCGTTCGGTCTCAAAATGGGTCTTTTCGACGTTAGCGGATTTCCGAGGTCGCCGAGCTCGTCACAACCACCGGCTTGCCGGCCTTGATCACATGGGCGGTCTGGGCGGTCTGGCTGTAATCGACATTGGTCCGCGCCGCGATCCCGAAACCCGCCACCAAGGTACCGGCAACCAGCGCCACCACCACGATTTTCAGGTGCGTCGCACGATCAGCAGAGTGAATTGAGTGGTTCATTTGAGCCTCCGGACGGGCTTTTGCGCCGTCTGTTGGCTCGTTTTCTAAGGTCCATCTGTTTCCGGATCGTTTCGCGGGTTCCGCAAAATGGTTTCATCCGGCGGATTCCCTGGTTTCGTCCTCGGCCGCCCGAAACGGGCCAGCCGGGGCCGGTTCCCGGCTCAGGTGGCCGCCCCGGGTGGTGGCGCGTTGTAGTTACCGCAACGATCACTGGAAGCTGCGGGCGCCGCGATCATCTTAGGCCGAAGATCAAGTTCTGTTGCGAGGCCGGAAAGTGCGGCCTGAGCGGCTCTCGCCTCCTGCATCGCGCCGCGCTTCGGCTCTGTTTTGAATCATTCTTGGATGCGCTCTAAGAGGCATTCAATTAGGCCTCGCGCATCCACTCGCATAAGCGTCACTGCATCGCATGTCGTCACGGGACTGCCGGCATGACGGAACGAGCAAGCAGTTTGGGGTGGCGCGTTGAATTCTCTGGGAATGTTGCGGTCGGCCGTGTTGGCGACCACGTCCGCATTGGCATTGTTGCCGCAGGCTTCGTTCGCACAGTCGTCGTCGCCCGGCGGCGCGCAGAATTTGCCGCCAGTGTCAGTCGCGTCGCCCGAGACACGGCGCCCTGTTGCGAGCAGCGCGCCGCGTCGTGTCGCGCGCCCGGTCCTCACCACGAGCGGCCGGAAGCCGGAGCCTCAGCGCGACGTGCGATTTGTCGAGACGCCGCGCGGTCCGATCCAGGGTTACGTTGCAAGGCGTAGCGGCTCCGGCACCAAGACCAACACGCCGATCATGGAGACGCCGCAATCGCTCTCCGTCGTGGGCGCCGAGCAAATCCGCGACCAGAAGCCGGGGAAGCTCGACGAGGTCCTGCGCTACTCCGCCGGCGTCCGCGCCGGAACCTTTGGCGCCGACACCCGCAACGACTGGTGGCTGATCCGCGGCTTCAAATCGGATGACGTGGGCCTGTTCCTCGATGGCATGCAGCTGTTCTACACGTCATATGCGAGCTGGAAGCTGCCGCCCTTCAATATGGAGCGCGTCGAGATCCTCCGTGGACCGTCTGCGGTGCTGTATGGCGGTTCGAGCCCCAGCGGCATCGTCAACGTCATCAGCAAGATGCCTCCGACCGAGCCGGTCCACTATCTCGAGACCGGCGTGAACAACTTTGGCAACGCCTATGTCGGTTTCGATGTCGGCGG
>NZ_PPPT01000062.1 GCF_006483445.1 Bradyrhizobium guangdongense
GCTACCGCACCGCCATTGCAGGGCTGGTCGAGCGCCATGACGGGCGGATCGTGAACACGTGGGGCGACGCCGTGATCGCCGAGTTCGGCAGTGTCGTCGAGGCCGTGCAGTGCGCGGTCGAGATCCAGCAGGAGATTTCCAGCCAGGCGTCAAACCCGCCTCACGCCCAACCGATGCAGTTTCGCATCGGCATCAACCTCGGGGACGTGATGGTCGATGGCACCAACATCTACGGCGACGGCGTCAATATCGCGGCACGATTGCAGGAGCTGGCTGAGCCCGGTGGCGTGGTGATCTCCAGCTCGGTCTACGACCAGGTGTACAACAAACTGTCCGTTGGCTTCGACTGCCTGGGACAGCGACCCATGAAAAACATTGCGCCCGTGGTCAGCTATCGCGTCACCACGAGCGGCCACCCCGCGGGACATGCAGGCTCCGATGCGCCTGTTCCACAGCGCGCGAGTGTTGCAACCGCGGACATCGGCAATCCCGGAACTCGCGACCGACCCGTGCCGTCCACGCCAATGGGTGCGGTCTCGGACTGGCTGGCGAACCTGCCGCGGCCGGTTGCAGTCGCGCTTACAGTTTCGTGCTTCCTGATCCTGATCAATCTCTTCAGCGGAACGCACAGGATCTGGTTCCATTGGCCGGTCGCCGGCATCCTCCTGTTTGTCGTCCTGCGAACAGTGCTGGGCGGACCCCGCTCGCGCAGAGACAGGGAGCGCCGCGAGAGCCGGGAATGAGACGGCTCACGCCCTAGTCGTTATCGTCATCATAATAGGGCCGCGGCGGAGGCTGCATCGGCGGCGCTCGGTTATATGGCGGCGGTGCCGTGCGTCCGCGCGGGGGTGGCTGTTGCGGCTGCGCCTGGTTGTTGGATTCGAACACCGCGCGACAGCCGCTCGAGAGCTGCGGCGTGTTCTGCCGCAGGCACGCGACGATGCGGTTCACATCCGGAATCTGGTCGCTGCAGAGGCGCCAGACATCAGGCGTGCAGGCCATCTGCTGCTCCATCGTGCCGCGGTATTCTTCCGCCGACGCGCCGCTCTGCGCGAGCATGCCGCCGGCGATGAGCGCCGCACCCAGCGCTGTCAGCCCTGTTCGCATGTTCCAGATCCTTCCACTTCGCCAAAAGCTCCTCAATCAATGAGGCGCCGGAAGGTTCTGGACCAACAACTAAACGTGAAAGCGGAATGGCGCGATCGTTTGGAACCTACTCCACCTTGCCGATCTTCTTCACCGCCGCGATCAGCCGCGCGCTGTCCTCCCTCACGAATTGCGAAAACTCCGGCGCGTCCTGATAGGCGACGAGACTGCCCGACGCCTCGAAGATCTTGATGACGTCGGGACTTTTCATCACCTGCGCCATCGCCTCGCGCAGCCGGTTGACGATCGGCGCGGGCATCGCGCTCTGTCCGAACACGCCGGCCCAGATATACATCTCGACGTCCTTGTAGCCGAGCTCCTGGAACGTCGGCACGTCGGGGAAGCTTGCGATGCGTTGCGCGCCGCAATTGCCGAGCACGCGCAGCTTGCCGTCGTCGACCTGCGGCTTCAGCGTGCCGGGTGCTGCCGCGATCGCCTGCACCGTGCCGCCGAGGATCGCGGTCATCGCGGGGCCCGCGCCGCGGAACGGCACGTGCAGCAATTTGATCCCGGCGCTGGTCGCAAACATCTCCATCGCCACATGCAGCGTGCCGTAGGGACCCGACGAGCCATAGGTGATCTGCCCCGGACGCTTCTTCGCATCGTCGACAAAATCCTGCACCGTCTTCCACGGTGCCGACGCGGGCACCGCCAGCAGCGTGGGATCGGCCAGCACGCGCGCGATCGGCGCGAATTGCGAAACCTCATAGGCGACGGGACGATCGAACAGGCGATCGGCCTCGGGCAGCACGGCGAGCGAAGACAAGGTCATCAGCAGCGTGTGGCCGTCAGGTTCGGCGCGGGCCGCAGCCGCATTGCCGACGGAGCCACCGCCTCCGCCGGCGCGGTTGTCGACGATGACAGGCTTGCCGAGAATGCGCTCCAGCGCCATCGCAACCGGGCGTGCCGCGAGATCGGCCTGACCGCCGGCCGGAAACGGCACGATCATGGTGACGTTGCGGGAGGGATAGGCGCCTTGCGCGAAGCCGGTGCGTGAGAGCGCGGTTTGAGCCAATGGCAGCATCGCTGCCGCGCGCAGGAGATCGCGTCGATTCATCGGATAGCCCCCTCCCGTCAGTCTTTTTGTTACGGACACAGCCTAGCGCAGCGGATGACGGGGGCAAAGGTATCTTCGTGCCACTATTCCCGCGCAACGCGTCGCGCATTTACCAGCCGTTAGCCCTGTCCACGCCGTTGAGGGAACGCAGCCACATTTCCGCCAGTTGATGCGCAGGGAGTCTATGGGATGAACGATCTCGGCACCATCGACGGCGCCCTGGACGAGATGCTGGTCAGTCTCGCAGGCATCGTGCTGCGGCTTGCAAGGCCGGAGATCACCAACACACCGGACACGCAGCAGGCGCTGGCGCGCTCCGTGCATCAATATGCGGTCTGCGCATCGCGCTCCGCCGATCCGCGTGTGCACGCATTACGCGCGGAGTTGGAGGCCACGTTGAAGCCGCGGTTGCGCGTCATCACCGGCGGTCGGCCAAAGACCTCGTAACGTTACGCCTTGCGTGCACCGGAGGTGTTCGGACGCCGCTTGCAGGTGAGCGGCAGTTTTGCGGCGAGAAAATCGGCGAGCACTTCGACGCGCGCGGGCCGCGGGCCGCCGGGCGGCATGACGAGATGCACGGCGCCTTCGGCCTGCTTCCAGTCCTTCAGGATCACCTCGACCTCGCCTGAAGCAATCGCTTCGCCGACGATGAACTCGGGCAGATCGGCGATGCCGAGGCCGGCAACGACCGCCGGCATCACGGCCTCGCCATTGTTGACGCGCAGCTGTCCCGCCGGGCGCACGCTCGCCTGCTCGCCGGCTGCATTGGTGTAGTGCCAGATGTTCGGCGTGGAGAGATAGGCGTAGCTGAAGCATGTGTGCCCGGCGAGATGCATCGGATGGGTCGGCCGGCCCGCACGCTTCAGATAGGACGGCGCCGCCACCGTGTAGCGCGGCATGGTGAAGAGCCGCCGCGCGATCAGCGAGGAATCCGGCAGCCGCGCGATGCGCAGCGCGGCGTCAAAACCTTCGCCGATCAGATCGACGGTCGCATCGCTCAGGTGCAGATCGACCGACACTTCAGGATAGGCCTCGAAGAATTCGGGCAACAGCGGCGCGACCGCCTTCACACCGAAGGTCATGGGCACCGCGAGGCGCACGAGGCCGCGCGGCGCGACCGATTGCGCCAGCGCCTCGTTCTCCGCCGCCTCGCCGTCGGCGAGCAGCCGCGTCGCGCGATCGGCAAGCTTGTGGCCGGCATCGGTGAGCACGAGCCGGCGCGAGGTGCGGTTGAACAGGCGCGCGCCCAGCCGCTCCTCGAGCCGGGTGACGGCCTTGGAAACGGTCGCCTTGGACATGCCGAGCTCGCTGGCGGCGGCCGCAAACGACCGTAATTCCACGATTTTTGCGAAAATCGCGAGGGCCTCGAAATCCGGGAGCTTTGCCATGGGTCCGATCCGCTGGGGGATTTTATGGAAACAATGAGTTTTAATAGTTTCTATTTCTATACCACAGGCGAAGGCTTATCCAAGCACCATCAGACGTTCAACAAGGAACTGATCCCATGATCGAACTCAGACCCTTTGCAAAACTCGGCGGCGCCGACCACGGCTGGCTCAAGGCCAAGCATCACTTCTCCTTCGCGAGCTATTATGACCCGGCGAATGTGAGCCATGGATCCTTGCGGGTATGGAACGACGACGAGATCGCGCCGAACACCGGCTTTCCCGCCCATCCCCACGCCAACATGGAAATCATCACCTATGTGCGCGAAGGCGCGATCACCCACCAGGACAGCCTTGGCAACAAGGGACGCACTGAGGCGGGCGACGTGCAGGTGATGAGCGCAGGCAGCGGCATCCGCCACTCCGAGTACAATCTCGAGCCGACCAAGACGAAGATCTTTCAGATCTGGATCGAGCCGACGGCGCGTGGCGGCCAGCCGACCTGGGGCTCAAAGCCGTTCCCGAAGGCGGACCGCTCCGGCAAGCTCGTGACGATCGCGAGCGGCGATGCTGACGACAAGGACGCACTGCCGATCCGCGCCGACGCCCGCGTGCTCGCGACCACGCTCAAGGCCGGCGAGAGCGCCGAATACGCCGTGCAGAAGTCGCGTCACCTTTATCTGGTGCCGGCCGCAGGCGCGGTCGAGATCAACGGCGTCCGCGTCAACGCCCGCGATGGCGCGGCGATCCGTGACGAGGACAGTTTGAAGATCACGGCTCTGGAAGATTCCGAGCTGGTGCTCGTCGACGCGGCGTAGCGACGGATACTCACATCATCCGCCGTCATTCCGGGATGGTCCGAAGGACCAGACCCGGAATCTCGAGGTTCCGGTTTCGATGCTTCGCATCACCCCGGAACGACGGCAATCACAATGCCAACTGCCTTACCAACGGAGACCACCATGTCCAAAGTTCTCGTCCTCTACTATTCCGCCTACGGCCATATCGAAGCGATGGCCAATGCCGTCGCGGAAGGCGCACGCGAAGCCGGCGCCACCGTCGACATCAAGCGCGTGCCCGAGCTGGTGCCGGCCGAGGTCGCGAAGGCCTCGTATTACAAGGTCGACCAGGCCGCACCGGTGGCCAAGATTGACGACCTCGCGAATTACGACGCGATCATCGTCGGCACCGGCACCCGCTTCGGCCGCATGTCCTCGCAGATGGCGAACTTCCTCGACCAGGCCGGCGGGCTCTGGGCCAAGGGCGCGCTGCACGGCAAGGTTGGCGGCGCCTTCACGTCGACCGCGACCCAGCATGGCGGCCAGGAGACCACGCTGTTCTCGATCATCACCAACCTGCTGCATTTCGGCATGACGGTCGTAGGCCTGAACTACGGCTTTGCCGGCCAGATGAAGCTCGACGAAGTGACGGGCGGTGCGCCCTATGGCGCCACGACCATCACCGGCGGCGACGGCAGCCGCCAGCCGAGCGCCAACGAGCTCGCCGGCGCGCGCTATCAAGGACGCGTGATCGCGGAGACCGCGAACAAGCTGCATGGCTGATACGTGTGGGGCGGCATTCTCGTTCGGGGATGCCGCCCCATTTACGCCTCAGGAGATTCCGACGGCATGGCGATGATTGAAGTCCTCATGATGGTGCAGATGATCCGCCGTCCGGTGCAGGCACTGGCGCGGCGGTGGTACTGCCGCAGCCTGTTTCGTGCCTCGCGCGGGCGGATGCGTTGCGCGGGTTGCACGGCGTCGTGATGCGCCTGACGCCGGGCGACACCCTTAGTCAGACTTTTTCCTGAGAAGCTCGCGGCCGATCCCGCGAACTGGTTCGCTGCGCAACACCAGCGACGTGGTCACCGCGCCATAGCCCGCGATCCGGTCCACGATCGTCTCCAGATCCTCCGGCGCAGGCACCAGCACCTTCAGCACGAAGCAATCGTCGCCGGTGACGCGATGGACCTCGATGATGTTCGGGATCTCCGCGAACCTCTTCAGGCAGGTCTTGATGTGCTCATGCGTGGTGCGCAGCCGGACCAATGCCATCAGCCCAAGCCCGAGCGCACGCGGGTTCACCCTTGCGCCATAGCCTTCGATGATGCCGGCTTCCTCGAGGCGCTTGACGCGCTCGGAGATGGCCGGCTGCGACAGGCCGATCGCGCGGCCGAGCTCGGACAGCGGCACGCGCGCATTGGCCTGCAGCGCTTCGAGGATCTTCATATCCTTGGCATCGACGCTTCCGATACGATCCAACAAAATTCTCCGTTTCACCTTGAGATCATCGGCAGAACGGCGCTTCCCGCCGATGACTTGCCATGTCGCAGCGGACGCGGACCGTCCACACTGCGCACTCGATCCAGATAGCACGAGAGCAGCATGCGCAAAATGATCACCCTTCCCGGCATCGGAGGCTCCGGCGACGCCCATTGGCAGTCGCGCTGGGAGCAGGCCGAGCCTGGCTTCAACCGCTTCGTACCCGCAAGCTGGGACGAACCTGACCTGGACGACTGGGTGCAGGCGCTGGAGCGTGCCGTGGCTGATAGTGATGAGCCTCCCGTGCTGGTCGCGCACAGCCTCGCCTGCCTGCTGGTGGCGCATTGGGCGTCGCGGTCGACCTCCCCGATTGCCGGCGCGTTCCTCGTCTCCGTGCCGAATCCCGATGGACCGGCGTTTCCGTCTGCGGCCGTCTCGTTTCGATCGGCGCCGACGGCGCCGCTGCGCTTCCCGTCACTCATCGTCGCGAGCACCGATGATCCCTATGGCGAACTCACCTACATTCGGCAGCGGGCACGCGAATGGCGATCGGAATTGGTGATCGCCGGCGCACTCGGGCACATCAACGCATCGAGCGGCCTCGCTGACTGGCCGCAGGGTCGCGGATTGCTGGCGGCGTTTTGCGCGGGCCTTGCGAGCGCCTAGCTGTCGAACAGCGCGGCTTCCGTGAAGGCGAGATCGCCGAGCCGCGGCGGCCGCGGGCCCTTTGCGTATTTCCGCCCGCGCTTCTCGGAGTACCAGCCGACGATTCCCGGCACGGCCTGGTTTGCGTCGAAGCGAACCAAGAGGCCGCCGCGCTTCGCAAGGAAGCGGCCGAGGGTCCCGGCAAACTTTGCGAGTTCGGCGGTGTCGCGGCAATAGAGCAGCCGATAGACCGGCACGAGATCCTTGACCTTGTGCTTCTGGAACACGAAGGGGTGGCAGCTCGCGACATCGCGCACGACGACGCTGAGGCAGCCAAAGGAGGCATGCTGGCGCAGCAGATCGGCCTCGAAGGCCGAGAGTCCATCGGCATGATCTTGCGAGAACTCTTCGGCCGTGGCGCCCGGCACGGGCCTCGACAGCGCGAGCGCGCCGTACATCTGTCCCTTGCAATAGACCGAAAAGCCCTGCGCCTCGACGGTTGCCCAGGTGTGCGGCGCCGGCGTGATGTTGAAATAGGTCACGCGCTTGTCGCGCGTCGCTGATCGCACCATCTGCGAGCCGAACATCCGGAATTCGGGTTCGACATACCAGCTCGACACGTTGCAGCGGATGACAGTCTCGTCGCCGCTGCGCAATTCCGAGAACAGCAGCAGGATGACGCCGACCGGCACGCCGCCGCGATCGAGGCAATAGCCGAACGCGGGATAGCCGGCCGGGCGCGCGCGCTGGGCGTGACGCGCGAGCCCGCGGCGCCAGTAGTCGACGGAGCGAAATGCAAAACCCTTGTTGAGCAGCGCGGCAATCGCCGGCAGATCGCCCTCGACGATCTCGCGAACTTTCAGGCCCGCGCCTGACGACGGCACTGGCGAGACATCCGCCGGATTGGATTTGTCCGTAAGCTGCACGTGCGCGCGACCCGAGTGATCCTTGCTGCGACAATCAGTATCACAGCCAAATTGACGCATGCTGGATAACAGCATGTCGGGTTCCATGCTTACAAAAGCAGCTGACAGGGTCGACTTCACTTGCGTTTACCTTAATGAAGCGCGGCTGCGCATGATGATTCCGTGTCGGATTACCGCCGCGGCACGCGGATCATGAAAGTCTCGCCTTCGGCGAGGTCGTTCATCACATTGCGTCCGCCGGTCGCGGCAACGCGACGGCGCAATCCTTCCCAGCCCCAGATCTCGACGGTGTGCGCCCAGTCGGGCAGCGTCAGCTCGAGCGCGCGGCCGGGCTTGTCCGTCCAGCCCTGCAGATTCTGCCAGACGTAAAGCTCCGCATCAGGACTCGTCAGCGTGGTGAGGCCGCGGCTCTTGTCGATCGACGTCAGCGTCATGTCGCCGGTGAGCCGCAGAATCGTCTGCAGCACCACGCTACGGATCTCCGGAGCCCACGGGTTCTCGCTGATCGCCATGGCGTAATGCGGTCCGTCGACGCGCGGGGTATCGGCGAGATTCCAGGGAAATGCCAATGCCATGACTGGTAAACGTCGGTCCTGGCCGACGACCGTGACCTGGTCCCAGAACGCACTCAGAAACAATTTGCCGAGCGTTTTGGAGTCATCCCACTCCCCTGCCCGCGTCACGTTGAACTCGGTGGCGTAGAATTTGACATCGCGCTTGAGGCCCATCGCCTGCTTGACGCGGTCGAAGCAGGTCTGCGCCGAGAAATCGCGGCCGCGCGTGATCGGGTAATAGCGGTCGTTGTAATAGGTATGGAGGTCGATGCCGTCGAGACGGCCGTCTTCCAGGAGGTCCGCGATCGCGGGCCCATAGCCGCGCAGGGTCGCATCGAGATGCGAGTTGCAGGTCGCAAAGCCGCCGGGCACGACGCGCAAGCTCGCATCGACGCTGTGCACACCATCCGCTAGCCCCTTCAGCGCATCGTGATAGGCATCGCGCGGTATATTGGCGAGCACGTCGGGTTCGTTAATGGCCGAGTAGACGGTGGCGCCCCATCCCAAGATACCGTTTTCTTTCGCCCATTCACCATCCGGGCGGAATCGCTCGGCGATCGCCTTCCCGGCCTGAAACCAGTCGTTATACGATCCAACAGGTTGCGGAGGATCGAGCGTCTGATAGCTGCCGTCATATTCGAGCAGGATGATCGGCGTGATTCCGTTCTTGTGCGCTTCGAGCATGCCGGCATCGAAATCCTTCGGTGTCGGAACGCGCGCGACCGTCCGCCAGCCGTAGGAATTCATGCGCCCCAGCTTGGCTCCGACGCCGTGCAGGGCCTCATAGAGCTGCTCCACCGCGGGCTTGCCCGCAAGATGCGTGACGAGGTTGCCACCGCCGATGCGATCCCTCAGCCGTTCACTGCCTGCACGATCCGGCGGCGCCGCCTGCGCTGCCGTCAGGCATGACGCAAAGGTTAACGCAACCGCGAACATGTCACGCAAATTGGAACGAATATGCAATGCGAGCTTCATAGATAAGCCCAATGACGCTTGAGATCGTCCAGGTCGTGCAGGAACTCAGCAGCGCCGGCGGCGTCGAAACCGTCGCCAGCGAGCTCGTGCGCATCTTTAACCGCAACGGCTTACCAAATGTTGTGCTGGCAAGCGCAGTCAGCAGCGATTTCGAGCACGCCTCGGGCATCCAGCGCATCATGCCCTGGCTGTCGCGGATTCCGACCCGCGGGCCGTTTCGCTATATCGGCCGCGCTATCGTGGTGCCGCTGTTCACGCTCGCGGTGACCCGCGCGCTGAGCCGCCATCCCGAGGCCGTCGTGATCAGCCATGGCGACAGTTTCAAGGGCGACGTGCTGGTGGTGCACGCCGTCAACGCGCAGAGCCTCGCCGAGAAGCGCAGCACCGGCCAGTGGCGCTGGCGGCTCAATCCGATGCATCTGTGGGTGAGCCTGCGCGAGCGCTGGATGATCGGCGGCTTGCGCTACCGCATCTTCGTCGCCGTGTCCTCGCGCGTCACGCAGGAGCTGCAGCAATTCTACGACGTGCCGTCGTCACGCATCCGCATCATCTCCAACGGCATCGACCTCGATCGCTTCACGCCGGATCCGCAGGGCGGCCGGGCGATCCGCGCCGAGTTCGGCATTCCCGCGGACGCAAAGCTCTTGCTGTTCGTCGGCCATGAATTCCATCGCAAGGGCCTGGCCCATGTCATCGGCGCGCTGGAGCAGCTCGATGACGATGTCTGGCTGCTGGTGGCAGGCTCCGACGATCCCGCCCCCTATCGCAAGCTTTCACACCGCGCGCGTGAGCGGCTAATCTTTGCAGGCCATCGCTCCGACCTGCCGGCGATCTATTCCGCCGCGGACGCCTTCGTGCTGCCGACCGCCTACGAGACGTTCTCGCTGGTCTGCATGGAGGCGATGGCCTGCGCGCTGCCGGTGTTCGCAACGCCCGTGGGCGGCATCGAGGAATATCTGATCTGCGGCGTGAACGGTTTTCGGATCAAGGCGGATGCCGACGACATCGCGGCCAAACTCGCCGACGCGTTTGCCGACCCGGCGCTGATGAGCCGCATGCGTGACGGCGCACGCCAGACCGCCCGCAACTATAGCTGGGAGCGGGTCGGCGCGCAGTATATCGAGCTGTTGAAGCAGATCGACGCGATCAAGCGCGGTGGCGACGAGAGGCTGCAGGAGCGAGCGCCTCCGCTGCAGCCCGACACGCCGATACGATAGCGTTGGCCACCGCATCGTAGGTGAAGCGCGCCTCGACATTGCGTCGCGCGGCCTGCCCGGTCGCCTGCACCAGCGCGGCATTGTCGGAAAGATTGGCGAGCAGCTTGCCGAGCGCGTCCGGATCGCGCTCCGGCACGATCCAGCCGCCGTCGCCGACGACGTCGGGAATGGCGCCGCAGGTCGACCCGATCACGGGAATGCCGCAGGCCTGGGCCTCGATGATCACGCGCCCGAACTGCTCGCGAACGGCGTTCGTCGTCCGGGTCAGCAGCACCAGCGCGTCGAGCCCACGGATGAAGTTCGCGACGTCCGCAGGCGTGCCCCAGCCACGAAAATCCACGCGTCCGGCGAGACCGAGTTCGTCCACCCGCCGGCGCAGCGTCTGTTCATACGGCCCCTCGCCCATGATGCTGAGCGACACCGATGAGGCACCGCGCGCCATCGCGTCGAGGGCCTCGTCGAGGCCCTTCTCCTCGATGATGCGGCCGACATAGCCGATCCGGAACGACTGCCCGTGCGTCACGGCACCGGGCGTGAAGGTCGAGACATCCACGCCGTAGCCGATCGGCGTCACCGGCCCGGCATAGCCGCGCGCGCGAACGACAGCGGTGGCATCGGGGCTGCGCGAGAGCACGTGATCGGTATGCCCAAGCACATGCTTGCGGATCGATTCGAAGGGCGGCGGCAGCCGCTTGAGGATGTTCTGGTCGACCTCCAGCACCAGGGCGGCGCGACGCCGGAGCATCTGCGCCTGCAGCGCGACCACGCTCCACGGCTCTTCCCAGAGATGGATCACGTCAGGATCGAGCTCGCGCAGCAGCCGGCGCAGCGCCGGATAAAAGTGGAGATACCAGTTCATCGGCCCGGCATGCGGGATCCGGATCGGCAGCACGTGCACCGACACGCCATCGGCCGTGAATGGCTCCGCCGTCATGCTGCGGCCGAACTCCTGCCAGGTCGCCGGCATCACCAGATGCATGTCGACGTCGGGACGGGATGCGAAATGGAGGTAGCGCAGCCGGCCGGCCTCGCTGCTGACGGCCGGGTGCGCGATCGAGACGATCCGCAACGGCGTGGTGTCAGACACGCCCCAGCACCCTTGCGGCCGCGCCGGTGAACCCCGTCAGGTGCATCTCCATCGCAGCGAGGCTGCGATGGCCGCCGTTGATGGTGTTGCGCGGCAGGCTGAATGCGTCGCGCCCGCGGCGCACCAGACCCTTGCGCGTCGTAGCGGCGGTCCGGAAGCCCGCACGCTGCGCCAGCGCGAAGTCGCGCGGACCGCAATCGACGGAGCGGCCATAGGGAAACGCAAAATGCTCGACATGGATGCCGAGACGCTCGTTCAGGCGCGCGCGCGACTGCTCGAGCTCCGCCATCGCGGCCTCGGGCTGCAACGATGACATGCGCGGATGGCTGACGGTGTGCGCACCGATCTCCAGCAGCGGATCGCGGGCGAGCTCGGCCAGCATGTCCCAGGTGATCGCGTGCTTCCAATGCATGGCCTCGATGTCGATGCCATTGGCGGCGCAGAACGCGGCATAGTGCCTGTCGGCCTCGGGACCATCCCAGGAATCGGCGATACGATGATACGCCGCGCGCTTCGCCTCGGCGCTGTCGAGCACGAGCGTTTCGTCGCCGACGCGCACGCGGTCGCGATTGAGCAACGCATCTTCCAGACCGGACGACCACATCGAGAGGGTTCCGTCGGGAATTCCCGTCGTGACGAACAGCGTCAGCGGCACCTTGTGCTTCCGGAACAAGGGCGCGATGACCTCGAACGTATCGCGATAGCAATCGTCGATCGAAAAGTTCACATAGCCGTTGCCGCGATCGCCGCTGGAGATGCGGCGCTGCGCCTCGCTCATCGTCACCACGTCCCAGTTCTGCGCGGCGAGATAGCCGAGGAACCGGTCGAGAAACGCGACATCGATGTAGAAGTTGCGATTGGGAAGCTTCTCCCAGAGATCAGAGGGTGCCGCCCGATGAAACGTGAACAGGCAGCCGCGCGGGCCGAGGGCGCGGTCTGTCACCCTGGCAAACGGTAGCGCAAGTGCACTGGCTGTGGCGAACAGCAACAATTTCAACTCAGCTCCCAACTCAAGCGCAGTGTTCTGCGCACATTGTTCAGAACCGACATTCCAATGTTGGGGAGCAGGAGCCCGACTGCGAGACCGATGCAGACGAGATAAGCAAGCCCCCCGATGAAAAGTCGAACCGGCAGTTCAGTTAACGAATTCTGAATCCGCAGGTAGTAGTCCACCAATAGCAGCGGAAAAGCCAAGAGTGTAGGGACGTTTCGTCGCTGCGCGCGCATCAACGGCTCGACGCGCGGATGCATGATGCCGCACGATGCGTTTCCAAGGCGAAAACGCGGTGAATCTGCCCAGATGAGCACTGAATCGACCACACGCTTAGGTTAACTGACACGTTAACGATATAGGTAGAAACACGGACGAACGCCGCCAAAACGCGGCGGTTTCAAGACGCGATTCGACGCCGCGCAGCGCTCATTCGACCGACCCTTCGATCATCCGCGGCGTCAGCAGAACGGCGAAGGTCCAGAACAGGAATCCGGCCTCGCCGGAGGTGATGCTGGCCAGCGGCAGTTGCGCCAGCGCACCGAGCGCCAACGCGCCGACGATGACGGCCTCCGCGCTACGATCGCTAAACGCCGTGCTCAACGCGTTGCCGATCGACCAGAACAGGGCGGCAAGACAAAAGCCGCCGATGACGATGCCCATCGACAGCCAGCACGCGATGATCATGCCGTCGATCGGCATCGCGCCGGCAGAGCCGACGTCGGTGATGGTGAAGCCGGAACCGAACAGCGAGGAGTCCGGCAACCGCCACAGCGTGACGAACTCCTCGAGGCGCTCCTGCGCGCTGCCGTCCTGAGTACCTTCACCCAGCGTCGAGAGCCGCTCGCCGACCACGTCGCCAAACGGCGTCAGCGTCGCAGCCAATACCAACGCCACGGCTGTCCCGATCAAGATCAGGCTCGCCCGCCGCCGCGTCGCAGAGAACAGCAGGCAGAACAGGATGCCCACGGCGAGCGAGATCCACGCCGTACGATAGAGCGACAACAGCAGTCCGAGGCCGGCCGGCAACGCCAGCAGCAGGGCCGGCCAGCGCCTCTGCGAGAAGGCGAGCAGGAACAACCCGACCGCGGTGAAGCTCGCATAGCTCGCCGGCGAGTTCATGGTCGAGAAGGAGCGAACGCCGTAGGGGATCGGCAGGCCGATCGACAGGATCGGCGCAAGCTGCATCCAGTACTGGTCCCATGCCGGCGGATCGACATACTGGTAAATGGCGTAGAGCCCGGTCACGGGCAGGATGACCAGAAAGGCCGAGGTCGCGGCATCAATCAACTCGCGCCTATCGGCACTCAGCATCAACACCGACGCATAGAGCAGCGGCGCGAGCCATTTCAGCGCGCCCGAGGCCGCGTTGTTCCAGTCGGCTTGCGCCATCGACAGCATCGAGGCGTAGATCACGCAGCAGGCGACGATGCCGAGCGGCCAGATCCATTTCGCCGGGACGTCCACGGTTTCCAGAAGGCGCGGCAGATACAGGACGGGCACGAGGATCGCGAGCAGCGGTCCGATCAGCATCAGGCCAAGTGTATCGAAGCCCACCGCGAGATCGACGATCCGGCGCACGAAGGGTGCAAAGGTGAAGAGCACCAGCGCGGCCTGCAGATGCGCCGCAGCGCCCTGGCGCCACGCGTACCAGCCGACCGCACCGCAGCCGAGCACGAAGACCAGCCGCGACAATCCGCCGAGCATGCCGCCGACACCGGCGACGACGGCAAGCATCAGCACCGCCGCGAGCCAGCCCGGCAGCGGCCACACACCGTGCCGTTGCGACGAGGCGAGGCTCGCGCTCATGCCAAAGCCCCCGCCTGCGCCTTGCGGATCACGAGCCCGATCGTGTCGAGCATTTGCTTCAGACCGTAATGGACGCGGGCACGGACCGAGGCATATTCGAGCTGGCCGGAGAGTTGCTCGGGCTTTGCCAGCACGGTGGATATCGCAGAGGCGAGCGCGGCTGCATCGTTCGGCGGCACCAGCGTGCCGGCCTTGCCGCCTTCGAGGATGTCGGGTGCGGCGCCGGCATTGGTGGCAACCACCGGCACGCCCGCCAGCATCGCCTCGACAAGGGTCCGGCCAAACGGTTCCGGATCGATCGACGGATGCACCATGACGTCGACGGCTTTCATCAGCTTTGGCACGTCGTTGCGATGACCGAGGAAGCGGATGCGATCGACAACGCCGAGATCGGCAACCATCTTGTTGAGCCGCGCGGCATAGTCCTGCTCGCCGAAGAGAGCATCACCGACGATGATGCAATTCACGCCGGGAAGCCTTGCAACGGCCTCGATCAGCACATGCTGGCCCTTCCAGGCTGCGAGGCGGCTGAACACGCCGACCAGGGAGCCTGCGGGCAGGCCGAGCCCCTGTCTCAGTTCATCCGGCGAGCTGGGATCGGGTTGAATGGCAAGCCCGTTCGGAACGACGTCGACGAGATCGCGCTTGCCGCCGGCGTCGATGAACGCGGTTGCGGCGACCTCGGACGGGACGATCACCCTGGTCGCGCAGGCATTGGCGAGCAGCACCTGCGCCCGCCGCTGCGTGGCACCGAAATGATCGGAGCTGATGATGTCGTGCAGGTGCCAGATCAGCGGGCGCCGCGCGATCACGCTGGCAATCGACGCCAGAATGAAGGCCTTCTGCGAATTGGCATAGACGATGTCGTGCCGGCGCGCCGCACGCGCGATCTCGAACACGATGGCCGCCATGCGCCCGGCGAGCGGCAACGCGCTCAACGGCGAGCTGTCGCGATGGAACTGCGACAGGCCGTTGCCCCATTTCGACGCGATGATATTGAGCCGCTTGTCCGCGACCGCCTTGCTCAGGGGTCCCGTCTCGAACAGGAAGACCGAGGACTCGTGCCGTCCGTCAATGACGTCGAGCAGGATCAGCTCGGCGCCGCCGATCTGCCCGGTGTGATCCACGAACAGGACGCGTTCGTTCGACATCATCCCGCCCTGGCATATTCTTCAGTCGGAATGAACGCGGGCTGGTAGGCGTTGCTGCGCGGATTTTCTTCCATCGTCACCGCGATCACGACGCTGCCGGCGCCAAGCGCGCGGACTTCGGCGATCGCGGGTGCGGCACGCCCCATCAGCGAGCTGTCGCCCTTGAGGCAGACGATGGTGTGGTCGATGCCTGCGAGGTAGCTGCCCGCATTGAGCGGCATCGGGCTGTCGATCAGGATGACGTCGTAGCTGCCGACATTGCCGAGCAGATCGACGAGCCTTTTTCCGAACAGCATGTTCGCGGCACGGGCGCCGGCGCCACCCGCAACCAGCACGTCGAGATTCGGCACCGCGGTGCGGACCACGGCATCGCGCGCGGTCATCGAGCCCGCGAGGACACCGAGCAGGCCGACACCGCCCTCGATGCCGAGCGCGCCTTCAAAGTTGGGATTGAGCACGTCGCACTCGACGGCGAGCACGCGGCAACCGAAGGCGGCAAGATGCTCCGCCAGCGCCAGCGTCGTCACGGTCTTGCCTTCACCCGCACCGGGCGAGGTCACGACAATGCGCTGCGCGCCCTCGGCGCTGCCGAGGCGCAGGCCAAGCTTGAGATTGTGCAGCATCCACTGGAAATCATCGTCGCTGACGGCGAGCCGCAGCACGTCAGGGATCGGCAGTTTCAGGTGAGATTGCAGAATGCTGCTGACGGCCGAAGCCGCCTGCGGCTCACGCAACCGCGGCAGCCGCGCAATGATGGGCGCGCCGGTCATCGCGGAGAGCAGTGAGGAACGCTCGACCGGCATCGCCACGGGAGCGGCAGGGGGCGGCGCCTCGTCCTTCACCCGGACCGCCTCCGTCTTGGCTTCGTCGATCGGACGCGCCGCGCGCGATGGCGCCGGCTGCTCCGCGCCCGCAGGAGCCGGGCCGAGCCGTTCCGCGAGCAGCGCTGCGGCAACGGCAAAGATCAGCGCGAGCGTCGAGCCCGCCGCGAGGAACGGCAGCTTCTTGGGGAAGAACGGCTTGTTCGGCAGCTCAGCCAGGCTGACGAGCCGCGTCGAACCCTGCAGCACGCGCCGCTCGGTCTCCAGCTCGCTCGCCTTCTTGTAGAGCTCGGAATATTGCTGGCGCTTGATCTCGGTGTCGCGCACCATGCTTTCGATCGAGGCTTCGTCCAGCGTCGCCGATCCGGCTTCGGCCTTCGCCGTCTCCATCTGCTTCTTCAGGGAGGCCACGAGGTTGTCGTTGGCGTCATAGGCCTTCTGGGCGCTCGCGGCGATGTTCTGCATCTCGTCGGCGAGGCGCTGCTGGATCAGCCCCTGCTCGCGCGTGAGCGCCATGATCGATGGATGCCGCGGCCCTAGCACGCTGGTGGCGCTGGCCAGCTGCGAGCTCACCGTGGTCAATTGCTGCTTGAGATCGGCGATCGACCGGCTCGACAGCACCGACGGCGCATCGGTCAGGCCGCGCGCCTGCTGCGATTTGATCTCCTGCAGGCGTGCAGCCGCTTCGGCGCGCGCCGCCTCGGCCGCCGAGAGTTGCTGGCCGATGCTCGACAGCCGCTCCGAGGTGATGGGCGCGTTGGCGCCGCGCATCAGGCCCTTGGTGCGGCGGAACTTCTGGATCTTGTCATCGGCCTGGCGCAACTGGTCGTCGAGCTGGCGCAGCTCCTGCCACAGCCAGGTCGTCGCCACCTCGCGGCTGTTGGCGCCTTCGGTGCGCTGGTCTTCGAGAAACGCCGTCGTCAGCGCATTGGCCAGCGTTTTGGCGACCTCGGGAATGGCGGACTGATAGGAGATGTTGATCACGCGCGAGCGGCCGGCCGACGTCACCGAAAGATGACTGTCGACATGCTCGATGAATGCGGTGCTGTCGGTGCGCAACCGCTGGCAGGCATCGCCCGAACCGAACATGCGGCTGCGCTCGCACTCCAGCGTCACGGCGTCGAGCACGCCCGGCGCGTTCATCACGATCCGCATCAGGCGCGGCGAGCGAATGACCAGAAGCTGGCTCTCGAGGTCGGCGGGATCGCCGATCTTCTGCGCCCAGGCCGGCGAGGCATTGGCGACGCCCGGCTCCTGCTCGGCCACGATGACGGAGGCGGTGGCGAGATAGCGGACAGGTAACACCAGCAGCGCGACGATCGTCAGCACGATCGTGCCGAGAAATACCGTGGCGAACAGCCGGCGGCGCCGCCAGATTCTAGCCAGTGATTCCAGACCGGATAAGGACTCCGATACGCTCGCGTGCCTCATAGTGTTGTTCTCGGCACAATGGCGAGCCCTATGCGATCAACCGAGGCGTCTCGAGCGCCTGGTCTCCGGCACGGAACCGCTCCAATTCCTCGGTCACGGCCGCAACGAACTGGTTGCGGAATCTCTCGGCCGAGAAGAAGCTCGCGCGCTGGCGGCAATCCAGCCGCGAGATCGACTTCTCCTTGGCGACAAACGACCGCACGCATTCGACGATCGACTGCGGGTCAGGCTTGTCGAAGAACATCCCGGTAGGACGCGTCCCGGTTGCGGCGATCGATTCGCGCGCACCGCCCTTGCCGAGCGCGAGCACCGGCGCGCCTTCGGACTGCGCTTCCACCAGCACGATGCCGAAATCCTCTTCGGCGGCGAACACGAAGGCCCGCGCCGTTGTCATCAAGTCGCGCAGATCCCTGTCGGGCACGAAGCCGACGAACTTCACATTGGGCCCGGCGAGCTTCTTCAGCCGCTCCGCCTCCGGTCCGTCGCCGGCGACGACGAGCTCGAGGTCGGGCATGTCGTTGAAGGCGCGCACGATCGGCTCGATCCGCTTGTAGGGCACGAGCCGGCTCGCGGCCAGGAAGTGGTTGCCGACCGGCAGAATGAGGTCGCGGTTGGCGAGGCTCACCGGCGGATAGATCACCCTGGAGTCGCGGCCGTAGGTCTTCTTGACGCGGCGGGCGACGAAGTTGGAATTGGTGATGATGGCGTCGGGGCCGTGCGCGGTGCGAGAATCCCACATCCGCATCTGGTGCAGGATCGTCCGTGCGATCGCGCTCTTGATGCCAGACTCCATGCCGCTCTCCTTCAGGTAGACATGCTGAAGGTCCCAGGCATAGCGCATCGGCGAATGCACATAGGCGACGTGCAACTGGTCCGGGCCGGTGATCACGCCCTTGGCGACGGCGGCGCTCGACGAGATCACGAGATCGTAGCTCGACAGATCGAACTGCTCGATGGCGAGCGGCATCAGCGGCAGATACGAACGATGGTGCCGCTTGAGGAACGGCATCTTCTGCAGGAAGCTGGTGTGCGACTTTTCGAAGCCGAGCTTGCGGCGATCCTCGGGGCGAAGCAGGTCGAACAGCGTGTAGACGTCCGCGTCCGGATAGCACTTCAGGAGTTCGCGAAGGACCTGTTCGGCGCCGCCTAGAACGTAGAGCCAATCGTGAACGATAGCGACGCGCATCTTGATTCCCGCAAGCCAGGGCAATTTGATGAAACCCTTAAGGGACCCACGCGCGCGCACAACTCGTTCCTAAATTCCTAGTTAACCCGCTCTGCTTTCATCCCTGTTTTTTGCTCGTTAACAGGTAAGAAATTTTTAAGTTCTGGTTTCGCGCTCCGAACATGTCGGCGCCGATGGATGAAGTGTCGAAAGCGGAGAAATGACGTCGGAAATGATGCAGTTCTGGCTCTGAGTTACGAACCGTAAAGGACCTTAGTTAACAGGGGATTTCGCGGTCGCGAAGAATCCCGGGGATTCCCTTTAACTTTCGAGCGAAATCGTGACGCAATGAGCGTCATTTCGGGCTCGATTTGCAGCGCAAACGCGCGCTTTCGTGAGACGCGAGCCATGCGTGCGACGCTTCACCGCGGCTCGTCGATCGTCTTAACGTCGAGTCAACAGCCAACGCTGCATCTGTTCCAAATGGCTGCGAATGAGCTCCCCTGCGACGCAAAGACCCTGCCCAGGTGAAGGCAGACGGGGCGAGAGATCGGTGGTAGGGTAGCGTTCGCTTTCCGCGACGAGCGCGCTTTCCCGTCGCAGAACCTCGCAACAGAGCGTATCCCCCGGCATCGCGTGCAATCGATCGGAGATCGATTGCGGCGAAGGCGATGCCTGACCGGTTTTCGCGCAGGAGTTTCGCTACCATGCAACAGGCTGCAGGCCTGCAATTCGGCCGTACGATGGACGAATTTGCACGATGGCGGGCGGTGCCCGAGGACAAACGCTCACCTGCGCCCGGCTGGTGGTGGGGAACTGCCATGGCCGCGCTGGACGGCCACGAAACGATGCCGCGTGCGTGGTGCAGCCAGCTCGGTTTACGCGACGGATCGGACCTCGGAGACGGCGCGCGTGTCATTCTGGACTTGTTTGCCGAGCAGACGTCGTTGCCCTGGCCCGATGACTTTCCGCGCAAAACGGACTCCGCGGATCACGAGATCCACGACCTGCACCCGCTGCCGTCAGACGACAGCGCGTTTCAGCCGTGACGGCACATCTGCCTCGGCGGTCATGTCCTGGTCCGGCTGGAGCGGCGGGGCGATGGGAAGGCTCATCGGCCGCAGCAATTCGGCGACCTGCTGCGGCGGCAGCGGCTTTGCCACCAGATAGCCCTGCATCTCGTCGCAGCCATGGGTGCGCAGGAACGCCTCCTGCTCGGCATTCTCGACGCCCTCGGCGACCACGGTCATGCCGAGCGCCTTACCCATGCTGATGATCGCCTGCGCGATGGCCTGGTCCTCGCTGTCATGCGGCAGGTCGCGCACGAAGGAGCGATCGATCTTGATGGTGTCGATCGGAAAATGCTTCATCAGCGACATCGAGGAATAGCCGGTGCCGAAATCGTCGATGGCGAGGCGAATGCCGCGGCTCTGGATGGCGTCGAGCACCTTCAGCGCGCGCCCGACATTGCGCATCATCATGCTCTCGGTGACCTCGAGCTGCAGCAGCACGGGCGACATGCCGCTCGCGGCGAGCGCCTCGTCGACGTCCTCCAGGAGATGCTCGTCGGCGAACTGCCGCGGCGACAGGTTCACCGCCATCGAGAGCGGCAACAGCCCGCGGCGCTGCCAGGCCATCGCCTGCGCGCAGGCTTCCCTGACGACCCAGCGGCCGATCGGCACGATCAGGCCGGTCTCCTCGGCGAGCGGAATGAACTGCGCCGGCGAAACGTTGCCGAGCTCGGGATGGGTCCAGCGCAGCAGCGCTTCCACGCCGGTGATCTGGCCGGTCTCCATGTCCACCTTGGGCTGGTAGTGCAGCGAGAACTGCTCGCGCTCCAGTGCCCGGCGCAGCGCGCTTTCCAGCGACAGCCGCTCGATCGACTGCGTCTTCACTTCCTTTGAGAAGAAGCGATAGCCGTTCTTGCCGTCTTCCTTGGCGAGATACATCGCCATGTCGGCGTTCTTGGTCAGTGTCTGGGCGTCGGAGCCGTTGGCCGGATACATCGCAATGCCGATCGACGCGGTGGTGTGGCATTCATGGCCGGCGAGTTCCATGGGCTGGCCGAGCGCGGCCAACAGCCCGGTCGCGATGTGCTGGACGTCGTCGATATCGCCGCATTGGTCGAGGATGACGACGAACTCGTCGCCGCCAAGCCGCGCCACGACATCGCTTGCGCGCAACGCCTTGCGCAGCCGGTTGGCGACCTCGAGCAGCAGGAGGTCGCCGGCCTCGTGGCCCAGCGAATCGTTGATCACCTTGAACCGGTCGAGGTCGATGAACAGGAGCGCAAAGCGGCGCTCGTGGCGGTGCGCTTCGTCGATCGCCTCGCGGAGCAGGGCGTTGAAGGTCTCGCGATTCGGCAGATTGGTCAGGCTGTCATGCGAGGCCAGGTATTCGATGCGCTCGTCTGCCCGGTTCTTGGCGTCGGCGCGATCAAAATTCTCCATGGCGAAGGCGACGTTGTCGGCGAGGCGCTGCAACAGCTCGGCGAACTCTTCAGTGAAGGTATCCTGCTCGGTCGACATGTAGATCATGACGCCGACGGCCTGGTCATGCACGATCAGCGGAAATGAAGCGCCGGACCTCGCTCCGTCATTGCGAACGATGGCATGGAAGGCCGCGACACGACTGTCGTTGAGATAGTCGTTGCTGATGCAGGGCTGCCGGGTGCGGAACGCGGTGCCGGCCATGCCCCGCCCTTCGGGGCGTTCGGGATCGATCGAGAGGCGGACGTTGCGGGTGGTCTCGGCGGACGGCCCGGCCGCAGCCACGATCTCGAGCTGGTCGCTGTCGGCCTTGGCGAGCGCGACGGTGGTCGAGGTGAATTTTGCGCCATTCGATGCGGCCTGACAGACCAGCTCGAACAGCTCGTTGCGGGATTTCGCCCGCATGATCGCTTCGTTGGTCGCGCTGAGCGCGGCGAACATGCGCGTCAGGCGCTCCTTCTGCGCCTCGGTGCGCGCCTTCTCCTCGACACGGTCGAAATTGTCCAGCGCAAACGAGACGTTCTCCGCGAGCCGCGTCAGGAGCTCGACGAGGTCGGGCGTGAAGGTGTCTTCCTCGGTCGCGTGGAACAGCAGGACGCCGATGGGCTGGCGACCAGCGCGGAGCAACGGAAAGCTCGCCGCCGCGCGGGTACCGTCCTCGGCGGCCTTCGCGCGCCAATGCACCGACCGCGGGTCGTTCAGATAGTCATTGAAAATGCAGGGCTGCCCCGACCGCAGCGACGTGCCGATGATGCCCTGGCCCTCGGGATGATCCGGGGAGACCCTGCAGGTCCGGCCGAACATCCGATCGCACCTGAGGCCTTTGGCGGCGATAACACGGACGATTCCGCCATCCGGGTCCAGCATTGCGATCGTCGTCGAGGCGAACGTGCCGCCGAGCACACCCGCCTGGCAGGCGACTTGGAACAGCTCCTCGCGCGTCTTGGCGCGCATGATGGCTTCATTGGTGGCGCTCAGCGCCTGGAACATGCCGTTGAGCCGGCCGCGCTGCTTGTCGGCTCGCGCCTTCTCCTCGGCACGATCGAGATTGACCATCGCGAACGATACGTTGCGGGCAAGCCGCTCCAGGAGTTCGACCAGTTCGGGGGTGAAGGTGCCAGCTTCGAGCGAATTGAACAGGAACACACCTTCGGCACGATCGCCATTGACGAGCGGCAACACGGCCGAGGATTTCACGCCGGTGCGGCGCGCGCTCGCATGCCAGGGCTTGATCCGCTCGTCCGCGAGCAGATCATTGCTGATGCAGATCTGCCTGGTCCGGAAGGCCGTGCCCGTCAGGCCTCGGCCTTCGGGCACCTTGTCCGAGGTCGCGAATTTGAGACTGCGCACCTCCTCCGCGTTCGGGCCGGCACTGGCCACGACACGGAGCAGTTCGGCGTCATTGTCGGCCAGCGCGATCGTGGCCGAGCCGAACTTGCCCCCCTGCACCGATGCCTCGCAGACGAGGTCGAACAATTCGCTACGCGAGTGCGCGCGGATGATCGCTTCGTTCGTCGCGCTGAGCGCGGCATACATGCGCGCGAGGCGCTCTTCCTCATCCGCGATCCGGGCTTTTTCCGTTTCGCGATCAAAGTTCTCGATGGCAAAGGACACGTTCTCCGCGATGCGCACGAGAAGTGCGACGATCTCGTCGTCTTCCGCCCAGGACTTGCTGACGAAGAACATCAGTACGCCGACGCTCTCGCCGTGCTTGATCAGAGGTGCGACCACGCAGGCGACGACGCCGGAGCTGATATTGGCCCGCTCCCACGGCGTTCCCCTGGTGCGCGCGGCGAGATCGCTTTCGACCATCGCCTTTTGCGTCCGGAACACCTCGCCGCTGATGCCGCGGCCGTACGGATTGTCGGGATCGACGGAATAGCGCGCCTGCTTCACCAGATCGAGCTTTTGCCCGGTGAGTGCGACCGGCGCCAGCCAATGCGAGTCCGGCTCGCGCAGCAGCGCAACCGTCGCAAACGACTTGGCGCCGAAGACGGAGGCGTCGCAGACGCGCTGATACAGCTCGCGTTCGGTCTTGGCCTGCAGGATCGCTTCGTTGGTCGAGCTGAGGGCGCCGAACATGCGATTGAGCCGCCGCGTGGCGCGCTCGCCGTTCTGGCGGGCGGTTTCGCGCTCAAAGTTCTCCAGCGCATAGGTGATGTTGGCCGACATGCGCTCGAACAGCGAGACCATCTGCGCGTCGATCGACCCGGCTTCATTACGCGTCGCGAACAATACCCCGACGCTGCGCCCGTTGCAGATCAAGGGCACGGCCGCGGCCGCCCCGATGTGGTTCTTGACGACCCCTTCGCGCCAGGCCAGCGAGCGCGGATCGCTGAGATAGTCGTTGCTGATGCAGAGCTTCTGCTCGCGGAAGGCGTAGCCGCCGACGCCCGATCCCTCGGGCGTCCCCTCTTCCGTGGTGATCTCGATCGAGCGCAGCCGCGCGACGTCCTCGCCGCAGCCGGCTGCAAAGCGCAAGCGCCGGCCGTCCGGTTCGACCAGGAACACGGACACGGCCAGAAAATCCCCACTCGAAAACCCGGCGGCGCATACCCGTTGGTACAGCTCGTCCGGCGATTTCGCGTAGAGAATCGCTTCGTTGATGGCACTCAACGCTGCAAAGGTGCGCGCGAGGGTCGTCTGCAAGGTCCTGGCTCCCGGGCATTACTGCCTTTTTTTCCCGGACCCGTTATCGCGAGAAATCACCTAAGTGGTCGTTATTGCGTCCGGCAAACTAGTCATCAGAGTGAACGAGCTGCGAATGCGCGGCGCAAAACTGTTGGGAAAACTACGGTGGAGGTATCGCGCGGCGGCCGAAGGGCCGCGGCTTTACGAATTTGCAGCCCTGCTTTGGTTTACGGGAGATTGATATCGCGCGAGCGCTTTGAGACGATGGCGGTTAACAATGGGTGCCCGGCAAGGGCAACCCGCTCTGGGGAAACGCCATGCCGATCGGAGCTCGATCTCGCCTGATTGGACCCAAGGAGACCACGGCATGACACGGCAAATGGTACTGGTCGGCTTCCTGCAGGCACAGAACTGCACCAATTTGCCGAGCTCGTGGCGGCACCCGGACTCCCGCGACGATTCGATGTCGGCCGACTACTACCAGGAGATCGCGCGCATTCTCGAAGCCGGCAAATTCCACATGGCCTTCTTCGACGATCGCCTGGCGATGCCGGATCGCTACGGCAACGATCACGCCCACACCGTCGAATACGGCATCCGCTGTGTGAAGATGGATCCTCTGATCGTGCTGACCACCATGGGCATGGTGACCGACAAGCTCGGGCTGGGTTCGACCTGCTCGACGACCTATTTCGAGCCCTTCGACGTCGCGCGCCGCTTCGCAACGCTCGATCTGATGTCCGGCGGGCGCGCCGGCTGGAACGTCGTGACGTCGCTGAACGACGGCGAGGCGTTCAATATGGGCCGGGATTCACATCCCGAACACGATGCCCGCTACGACCGCGCCGACGAATTCATGGAGGTCGTGCTGGGCCATTGGGACACCTGGGAAGATGGCGCGCTGATCATGGACAAGACCAGCGGCCGCTTTGCCGATCCGACCAAGGTGAAGCGGCTCGATCACAAGGGGCCGGGCTTCAAATCGCGCGGGCCGTTCACCGTGCCACGCTCGCAACAGGGCCATCCCGTGATCATCCAGGCCGGTGCTTCCGGCCGCGGCCAGCGCTTTGCCGGACGCTGGGGCGAGGTGATCTTTACTGCCGCACGCAATCTTGCGGGCGCCAAGGAAGGCTATGCGGCCGTGCGCAACGAGGCCGCAAAAGCCGGTCGCGATCCCGATCAGATGTTCCTCTGCAACCTGACGACGCCTGTCTGCGGTGCGACCAAAGCCGAGGCCGAGGACAAGATGGCCGTGATCAACAAGCTGCCGCTGCAGATCGACGCGCTGTCGCTGCTTGCCGAAGCCCTCAACTACGACTTCGCCTCAAAGGGCCTCGACGAACCGCTGACGACCGAAGAATTGAAGAGCATGCAGGGAATCCTCGGCATCCGCGACGGCGTGCTGAAGATTTCAGGCAAGAGCAATCCGAGCGCACGCGACTTCGTCACCTTCTCCGGCCGCGGCCAGGTGCAGGATGCGATGGTGGGTGGCCCCAAGGAGATCGCCGACAAGCTGGAGGAGATGTTCGTCGAGCGTGGCTGCGACGGCTTTGTCATTGCCGCGACCTACGTGCCCGGCTCCTACGCCGACTTCGTCAAGCACATCGTGCCGGAATTGCAGCGTCGCGGACTGTTTCAAAAAGGCTATCGCGGCAAGACGCTGCGCGAGAATCTCGGGCTGAAGCGACCCGCCGCCGGCGCCTGGAAGGCCACACCGTCAGCGGCCGCCGAATAGAACAGAGGGAAACTTCGCATGCGCTGGCTCAAATTCACCGCCTCGGGCAAGACCTCCTGGGGCCTCGTCGAGGGCGATCAGGTCATCGCGGTCGACGGCGACCCCTTCGGCGAATGGCAGCGCACGGTACACACGCACGCGCTGTCGCAAGTCAAGATCGAGCTGCCGCTGGTCCCGCGCACGTTCTATTGCGTCGGACTGAATTACCTCAAGCATCTGAAGGAGGCCGCGGACAAGCGCGGCGAGGTGCCGGCAGTCCCTGATCGGCCTGAAGTCGGTTATCGCGCGCAGAACGCGTTGATCGCGCATGACGAGGACGTGGTGATCCCGTCTTTTGCCACCGAGAAGATTCACTATGAGGGCGAGCTCGTCGTCGTGATCGGCAAGAAGGTCAAGCACCTGACTGAAACCAACGCGATGGATTGCGTGTTCGGCTACACCATCGGCAACGACGTCAGCGAGCGCACCTGGCAGAAGGCCGATCGCGGCCTGTGGCGCTCGAAGAACGCCGACACCTTCAAGCCGATGGGGCCGTGGATCGAGACCGAGGCCGATCTCGACAAGATGGAGACCATCGTCCGCGTCAACGGTAAACAGACCAACTCCTTCGCGACCTCCGACATGATTTTTTGCGTGGTGCCGTTTCTGGTGGAGCTGACGAAGTATTTTACGCTGTGGCCGGGCGACGTGATCTGGATGGGCACCGACGGTGCGTCACCGGATATCAAGCACGGCGATGTCGTCGAGATCGACATCACCGGCATCGGCACGCTGCGAAACAGGTTTGTGCGGGAGGGGCAGTAGATCTGGCACGGTGCCGCAGGGTGGGCAAAGGCGCTCTTGCGCCGTGCCCACCATCTCTCCCAATTGCGAAAGAGAGGTGGGCACGCTTCGCTTTGCCCACCCTACGAGAGCTACGACGCGGCTAGAATGGCAGCACCACGCTCGACTTGATCTCTTTCAAAATCACATTGCTGCGGACGTGGCGGATGCCGGGAATGCGGAACATGAACTCGTCGAGAAATTCGTTGTAGGCGGCCATGTCGCGCACGACGACGCGCAGGTGATAGTCGGCGTCGCCCGTCGTCGCAAAACACTCCAGCACCTCGCGACGTTTCGTGACTCGGGACACAAACTCATCCACGAATTTTGCGTCGTGCCGCTCCAGCGACACATGGAGCACGGCCGACATCGCAAAGCCGGCACGCTCCCGCGCGACCAGCGCGGCGTAGCCCTGGATGACGCCGCTTTCCTCCAGCGCGCGGACCCGGCGCCAGCAGGCCGAGGTCGACATGCCCACCTCCTCGGCGAGCTGCTGGTTGGTGGCGCGACCATCCTTTTGGAGATGCGCGAGAATCTGCGCGTCCTGGTCTTCAACCATGAGGAACCCTCATTTCGGTATACTCTACCAAAATTTGACAATTGACGCAAAAAATTATCGCAACCGGTTCGCCATCAGGAAATATAGGTAAGACCTACCAGCCCTCCGGGCATACCCTCGTTCCATCCGCCAGTGATGCCGCACGAGGCTAGCCATGGACGCCATCTCCGCCCTCGACGCCTACGAGCTTTCCGATCGCTACGACCGCGAGGAAGGCCGCGTCTTCCTCACAGGCACGCAGGCCATCGTCCGCATCGCGCTCGACCAGGCCAGGCGCGATCGCGCCGCAGGTCTCAACACCGCAGGCTTCATCTCCGGCTATCGCGGCTCGCCGCTCGGCGGCGTCGACCTCGAGCTCTGGCGCATCCAGGAACGGTTGAAGAGCCATCGCATCGAATTTCTCCCTGCCGTGAACGAGGATCTCGCCGCAACCGCCGTGCTCGGATCGCAGCAGGTAGAGACGCAAGCCGATCGCGAAGTCGATGGCGTGTTCGGGCTCTGGTACGGCAAGGGCCCCGGCGTCGATCGTTCCGGCGATGCGCTGAAGCACGGCAACGCCTATGGCTCGTCGCCGCATGGCGGCGTGCTCGTCGTTGCCGGCGACGACCATGGCTGCGTCTCCTCCTCGATGCCGCACCAGTCCGACGTCGCCTTCATGAGCTGGTTCATGCCGACGCTGCATCCGGCCGATGTCGGCGAATATCTGGCATTCGGCGAATATGGCTACGCGCTGAGCCGCTTTTCCGGCATGTGGGTCGGCTTCAAGGCGATCTCGGAGATCGTCGAATCCGGCGCCTCGGTGGCCTTGCGCCCGCCGCGCCCGTTCGCGCGGCCCGACTTCACGCCGCCACCCGGCGGCCTGCACTATCGCTGGCCCGATCTGCCGGGACCGCAGATCGAGGAGCGGCTGGAAGCGAAGAAGCACGCCGTTTACGCCTTTGCCAAAGCCAATCCGATCGATCGCCGAATCTACGACATTCCGCACGCCACTTACGGCATCGTCACGACAGGAAAAGCCCATCTCGACCTGATGGAAGCGCTGCGGCTGATCGGCCTCGATGAAGGCGCCTGCCGCAGCATCGGCATCGATATCTACAAGGTCGGCATGGTCTGGCCGCTGGCGCTGCATGACGCGATGGAGTTCGTGCGGGGCAAGCGCGAGATTCTCGTCGTCGAGGAGAAGCGCGGCATCATCGAAAGCCAGTTCAAGGAGTATTTTTACGACTATCCCGGCGCAAAGCCCGAACGCATGGTCGGCAAGCATGACGAGACCGGCGCACGGTTGATCTCGTGGATCGGCGAATTGTCACCGCGTGCGCTGGCGTCCGTGCTGGCGCGGCGGCTCGATCCGATGTTTCCCGGGCTCGACCTCGTCGCCCGCGCCGCCGCGCTCGCGCCGGAAGCGCAGCGCTTGATCACGGTCGCCGGTGCGACCCGCACGCCCTATTTCTGCTCGGGCTGCCCGCACAACACCTCGACCAAGGTGCCTGAGGGGTCCAAGGCGCTGGCCGGCATCGGCTGTCACTTCATGGCGAGCTGGATGGACCGCGAGACATCGTCCTTGATCCAGATGGGCGGCGAAGGCGTCAACTGGGCGGCGTCGTCAAGATTCACCGGCAAGAAGCACGTCTTCCAGAACCTCGGCGAAGGCACCTATTATCACTCGGGCTCGATGGCGATCCGGCAGGCGATCGCGGCCCGCGCCAACATCACCTACAAGATCCTGTTCAACGACGCCGTAGCCATGACCGGCGGCCAGCCGGTCGACGGGCCCGTCAGCGTCCACGCCATCGCGCACAGTGTCCGCGCCGAAGGCGTTGCGCGCATTGCGCTGGTCTCCGACGATCCCTCACACTTCGCGCCGGCCGATTTGCCAGGCGGCGTCACCATCCATCCGCGCGAGGAGATGGACGCCGTGCAGCGCGAGTTGCGCGACATTCCCGGCGTCTCCGTGCTGATCTATCAGCAGACCTGCGCCACCGAAAAGCGCCGCCGCCGCAAGCGCGGGCAGATGGTTGATCCCAAGCGCTTTGCCTATATCAACGACCTCGTCTGCGAAGGCTGCGGCGACTGCTCGGTCGAATCCAACTGCCTCAGCGTCGAGCCGAAGGAGACGCCGTTCGGTCGCAAGCGTCAGATCAACCTCTCGACCTGCAACAAGGATTTTTCCTGCCTCAACGGCTTCTGCCCGAGTTTCGTCACCGTCGAAGGCGCGACGCGGAGGAAGAAGGCCGCAAGCGATATCGACGCCGTCGCGCGCGCGGCAACGCTCCCATTGCCCGCGCCGGCGACGTTCGAAAAGCCCTTTGACCTTCTGGTGACTGGCGTCGGCGGCACCGGCGTGATCACGGTCGGCGCCTTGATCGGCATGGCCGCGCATCTCGAGCGTCGCGGCGTCTCGGTGCTGGATTTTACCGGCTTTGCGCAAAAGTTCGGCCCGGTGCTGAGCTACATCCGCATCGCCTCGGCTCCGGATGCGCTGCATCAGGTCCGCATCGACCAGGGCGCCGCCGATGCGCTGATCGGCTGCGATCTCGTCGTCAGCTCCTCGCCGAAAGCGTCCGGCACCTATCGCTTGGGCACGCGTGCCGCTGTCAACACAGCGGAGATGCCAACCGGCGACGTCGTGCGCCTGCGCGATGCCGACCTCGCCTCCCCTGCCCGCCTGCGCGCCATCGGCCGCGTTATTGGCGAGGACAATCTCGCCACCATCAATGCCAATGCGCTGGCCGAGCGCCTGCTCGGCGATGCCGTCTACGCCAACATCATCATGCTCGGTTTCGCCTGGCAGCAGGGCCTGGTCCCGATCTCGCTGCAAGCGCTGCTGCGCGCGATCGAACTCAACGGCGTCACGGTGGAGCGCAACAAGCAGGCCTTTGCCTGGGGCCGGATCGCCGCGGCCGATCCTGCTTCCCTGCCGAAACAAGACAACGCGCCTGACACCGAGACGCTCGACCAGATGATCGATCGCCGCGCAAAATTCCTCACCGCCTATCAGGACGCAGCCTATGCGGCCCGCTACCGGACGACGGCCGCCAAGGTGCGCAGCGCGGAAGCCGCGCTCGGCAGTGAGGCGCTGACCGACGCCGTCGCGCGCGCCCTGTTCAAGCTGATGGCGTACAAGGATGAGTACGAGGTGGCGCGCCTGCACATGCAGACCGGCTTCCTCGACGAGATTGGCCGCACGTTTGACGGCGACTATCGCGTGACCTATCACCTCGCGCCGCCGTTCCTGCCGGGAAAGCATGATGCGCGCGGCCGGCCCCGCAAGCGCGCTTTCGGTCCCTGGATCCAGTTGCCGCTACGCGTGCTGGCGCGGTTGAGAGGTTTGCGCGGCACGGCGTTCGATCCGTTCGGCTACACAGCCGAGCGGCGCGCGGAACGCGAACTGATCGCCTGGTATGAGGGACTGATCGCCGAAATTCTTCGGAGGCTGGATGCGGCAACGCTCCCCGATCTCATCGCGCTCGCAAAAGCGCCGATGGAGATCCGTGGCTATGGACCGGTGAAGGACGCTGCGATCGCAAAGGTGAAGGCCGAGGTGGCAAGTCGTCGGGCCAACCTCGCGGAACGTAGGGAGACCGGACGCGCTGCTTGAGCCCTCAGGAATAGGGGTTGATCAGCTTCTGATGCTCGGCGCTGTGGTGCACCAGCATGTCGATGAAGGTCCTGACCTTCGCCGACAGGTGATGCCTGTGCGGATAGATTGCATTCATCGACAGCTCGACCGGCCGATATTCCGGCAGCAGGCGAACGAGGTCGCCGGCTTCGAGATCGTCGCGCACCAGAAATCCGGCGGCGAGGCAGATGCCGCCGCCTTCGAGTGTGGCCCGGCGCAACGTTTCGCCGCTGTTGGTCACCAGATTTCCGGAGATGCGCACCGTGGCCGGCGCGCCCTTGCGGTCGACGAAGTGCCATTCGTCGCCAAAGGGATAGTTGACGTGGCGGAAGCAGTTGCGGTCGCCGAGCTCGGCGAGCGTCTCGACACGGCCGTGCTTCTCGATATAGCCGTGCGAACAGCACAGCACGTGGCGCCACGTCGCGAGCGTGCGAACGATCAGGCTCGAATCCGGCGGTGGCGTGAGCCGTAAAGCGATATCGAAGCCTTCCTCGATGATGTCGACATTGGCTTCGCCCATCATCAGCTCGACCCTGACCTCGGGATAGGCTGCAAGGAATTCGGCAACGATCGGGGCGACGAGCGCGACGATGTGCGTCGCAACATAGATGCGCAGCGTGCCGCGCGGCGTCGATTGCAACGCGCCCGCGATGTCGTCAGCCTGTTCGATATCGGCGAGAATCTGGACGCAACGGTCGTAATAGGCCTTGCCGATCTCGGTGAGGTTGACCTTGCGCGTGGTGCGGTTGAGCAGCCGCACGCCGAGCCGGTCCTCCAGCGCCTGCACGTGATTGCTCACCATGGTCGTGGACATGTTGAGCTTGCGGGCAGCTGAGGAAAAGCCGCCGGTCTCGACCACGCGGCTGAACACTTCGAGGCTGGTGAGCCGATCCACGGATTTATCCGCTTTCAGTTGATGATATCGCCCGACGGCGCGACATTATCAGGCGGACCTTGAAGCTGCACGCTTGCGGGCGCCCTTCCGCGGCGGTTGAGACGCAGCCTGCCGTTCACCCGCCAGCGAGTCGTGCAGCCAGGTCCGCAACACGGCGAGCCCGGGGTCGTCCTTCCGGAACGCGCGGTACAGCAGATACCAGGCGCGTGGCTTCGGCACCGTGATCGAGAACGGCGCGACCAGCCGCCCCTTGGCAAGATCCTCTTCGACATAGGGACGAAAGCCGATCGCAACACCTATTCCGTCAACCGCAGCCTGCAATGCCATGGTGTGATTTCCGAACGTCGGACCGACCGCCTTTCCGCGCGGCTTGACCCCGGCGGCGGCAAGCCAGAGCTGCCAGTCCTCCGGCGAGTGCGCCACCTCCAGCATGTCCCGTCGCGTCAACTTCGATGGATGCGGGATGCGTTCGGCAACCGCTTTGGTGCAGACGGGAAAGAGATCGGTCCTGAACAGCAATTCGGCTTCGTAGCCCGGCCAATGTCCGTCGCCGAGCACGATGCCGCAGGTCCAGTCGTCGCGGAACGGATTCATCGCGCCTCCGGTCGACAAGCGAATGTCGATCTCGGGATGCGTCTCGTAGAATCCGCGCAGCCGCGGGATCAGCCAACGCACCGCAAATGTCGGGCCGACGCCGAGCGTGAGCGCAGGTGTCGTCTGCATCGCGCTGACCTGCTCGGCAATCCCGGCGATGGCGTCGAACGCCGACGTCAGCCCCGGCTGCAACGCCTTGCCCTGCGCGGTGAGATCGAGCCCGTTCGGCCGGCGCTCGAACAGCTGGAAGCCGAAGCGCTCTTCGAGCAAGCGCACCATGCGGCTGATCGCGGCCTGCGTGACGTTCAGCTCGTCCGCGGCCCCGACGAAGCTGCCGTGGCGCGCGGCAGCCTCGAAGGCGCGCAGTCCGTTCAGCGACGGCAGGCGGCGGGTGACCATAGGGATAGTTTTCCTGAGCCTATGGCCCAGATAAACCCGTTTGCGGGTCCGCTGTCAAACGGCCCATGAAGGTGCATCGCAATCTTATGAACCTTCCGGGGGTCGCCATGATCAGCATGCCCTTCGCCGCACTGCTCGCGGCTTCCGTGCTGTCCACCTCGTTCATCTCAGGCCTGTTCGGCATGGCCGGCGGCATGATCCTGATGAGTCTGCTGCTGTGCTTCATGCCGGTGGCGCCGGCCATGGTGCTGCACGGCCTCACCCAGATCGCGGCCAACCTCGCCCGCGCCTGGAGCTGGCGGCAGCATGTCGTACGGCCTGTGGTCGCGCGATACACGGCCGGTGCGCTTCTGGCCGGCGCCATCGTGGCCTGCGGCCTGGTCGCGCCAAGCAAGCCAATAGCCCTAATTTTCATTGGTCTTTTGTCCCTCGCGGGACTGCATGTGCCAAGCCACCTGACGCCCAATGTCATGGCTCCGCGGCAGGCGATCGGCTGTGGCACGCTGTGCACGGGCCTGCAACTGATCTCCGGCGTCTCGGGGCCGATCCTCGACCTGTTCTTCGTCAAGACGGCACTTAGCCGGAAGGAGATCATCGCCACCAAGGCCGCGATCCAGTCGATCGGCCACGTGCTCAAGCTGATCTATTTCGGCCGGCTGCTGCTGATCGACGACGGCGGGATCTCCCCCTTGGCCGTGCTGCTCGCCATCGCCGCGGCGGTGCTCGGGACCCTGCTGTCCCGCGGCCTGCTCGAAACCCTCTCCGATGCCGGCTTCGCGCTGTGGTCGCGGCGCCTCATCGCAGCGGTTGCCGCCGTCAGCCTCGCCCAAGGCCTCGTCCTGCAATTCGGGAGCTTCGAATGAACAGCATCACACGGGTTGGCAGCAATCGCTCGCCAAACCGGGCAATCGCTCTGGCGCAGTCGACGACCTTGCCCGCTAGACCATCGCCAAGCCTGCACCACGAGAAGAGCGCGGAGGGCGCGCCGAACGACTATCCACCCGGAGTGGATAATCCTTCCCGTAATTCGCTGATTATCACCTGACCCAGAAAAGCCGATGTTCAAGGAAAGCCGAGAGGAGACCCGTTATGTCCGAGATGCCCCGCACCGCAATCTTCCAGCAAGCCACTGAGATCGCTGTTGAAACACCGAAGACCTCGGTCTCGATCCGCAATGTGGCGCGGCGCACGGCACTGGTGCTGGCGCTCCTCGCCGGCACAGCGGCCGTCGCTTATTACGCTCACGACTACTGGACCCAGGGCCGTTACCTCGAAACCACCGACGACGCCTATGTGAAGGCGGATTCCACGATCATCGCACCGAAGGTTTCCGGCTACATCGCCCGCGTGCTGGTCGGCGACAACCAGCCCGTGAAGGCCGGCCAGTTGCTGGCCGAGATCGACGATCGCGACTTCAGGGCCGCGCTCAGTCAGGCCAGGGCCGATGTCGCAGCAGCTGAAGCGGCCGTGCGCAACCTCGATGCGCAGATCGCCCTGCAGCAGCCGATCATCGAACAGGGCACCGCCGACGTCGCGGCTGCGGAAGCGAATCTGAAGTTCGCGCAGGAGGAGCAGACCCGTTACGACGGATTGATGAAGACCGGCTCCGGCACGGTGCAGCGGGCACAGCAGACCGACGCGGCCTTGCGCACCAGCACCGCGCAAATGCAGCGCTCGCAATCCGGCCTGCTCGCCGCGCAGCGCAAGGTCGACGTGCTCACCACCGAGCGCGCCAAGGCCGTCGCCCAGCTCGACCGCGCCGGCGCCGTCGAGCAGCAGGCCGAGCTCAATCTTTCCTACACGCAGATCAAGGCGCCGGTCGAAGGCACCGTCGGTGCGCGCACGCTGCGCGTCGGACAATTCGTGCAGGCCGGCACGCAGCTGATGGCCGTGGTGCCGCTCGATCAGGTCTATGTGGTCGCAAATTTCAAGGAGACCCAGCTCACGCATGTGCGCAACGGTCAACCGGTCGAGCTCACCATCGACGGCTTCCACGGCACCAGGCTGAAGGGTCATGTCGACAGCCTGTCGCCGGCGAGCGGCCTCGAATTCGCGCTGCTGCCGCCCGACAACGCCACCGGGAACTTCACAAAGATCGTGCAGCGCGTGCCGGTGAAGATCGTGCTCGACGACACCAGGCTGAAGGGCCTGTTGCGCCCGGGCATGTCTGCCGAGCCGACCGTCAACACCAAGGCGACTGTCATCACCGAGCGTGAAACCGCCAAGCGCATCGCCGACAACGCCCCGCGGCCGAACGGCGGCTAAACCGGCTCATCCGGCGGAATCATCAGGTTCTGCCGGATGCTTCCCGAACTTCGCTGATTATCGAACCCGGACACCCAATGCATCCTGTCTCCGACCACGAGACGAGGCCCCCATGAGCACGCTCCAACCGACCTTCAACGCCGCTTCCGCGGCACACATCCCGGCCCCTGCCGCAGCGCCCGCCGTCTCCGCAAAGACCTGGATCGCGGTCGCCGGCGCCACGCTCGGCGCCTTCATGGCTGTCTTGAACATCCAGATCGTCAACGCCTCGCTCGCCGACATCCAGGGCGCCATCGGTGCCGGCATCGACGACGGCGGCTGGATCTCGACCTCCTATCTGATCGCCGAGATCGTCGTGATCCCGCTGTCCGGCTGGCTCGCGCAGGTTTTCTCGGTCCGCATCTATCTCCTCACCAATGCCATCCTGTTCCTGGCCCTGTCGGTCGCCTGTGCCTTCGCGCAGGATCTGCCGCAGATGATTGCGCTGCGCGCCGTGCAGGGTTTTACGGGCGGCACGCTGATCCCGCTCGCCTTCACGCTGATCATCACGCTGCTGCCGAAGGGCAAGCAGCCGGTGGGCCTCGCGCTGTTCGCGCTATCGGCGACCTTCGCGCCTGCGATCGGCCCGACCATCGGCGGCTATCTCACCGAGAATTTCGGCTGGGAGTACATCTTCTACGTCAACCTTGTCCCCGGCATCATCATGATCGCGATGCTGTATGCCTCGCTGGAATCGAAGCCCATGCAGCTGTCGCTGCTGCGCCAGGGCGACTGGCTCGGCATCGTCACCATGGCGATCGGCCTGTCGGCGCTGCAGACCGTGCTCGAGGAAGGCAACAAGGACGACTGGTTCGGCTCGCCCTTCATCGTCAAGCTGTCGGTGATCGCCACTGTGGCGCTCGGCCTGTTCCTGTGGATCGAGTTGACCACGAAGAAGCCGCTGTTGAACCTGCGCCTGCTAGCCCGCCGCAATTTTGGCTTCGGCATCCTCGCCAACTTCCTGCTCGGCATCGCGCTCTACGGTTCCGTGTTCATCCTGCCGGTCTATCTGTCGCGGATCCAGGGCTACAATGCAGAGCAGATCGGCATGGTGTTGGCGTGGACCGGCCTGCCGCAACTGCTCTTGATCCCGTTGGTGCCGCGGCTGATGCAACGCTTCGATGCCCGCGTCATTATCGGAATTGGGTTCGCACTGTTCGCCGCCTCCAATTTTATGAACATCTACATGACCAACGACTATGCGACCGATCAGTTGTTCTGGCCCAACATCGTGCGTGCCATCGGCCAGGCCCTGGTGTTCGCGCCGCTGTCCGCTGTCGCTACCGCAGGCATCGAGGCGGAGAACGCGGGGTCGGCCTCCGGCCTGTTCAACATGATGCGGAACCTCGGCGGCGCCGTCGGCATCGCGCTGCTGCAGACACTCCTCACCAAGCGCGAGCAGTATCACTCCAACGTGCTGATGCAGTCGGTCTCGATGCTGGAGCAGGCGACGCAAAGCCGGATCGAGAAGCTGACGCAGTACTTCATGGCCCACGGCGTGGCCGATCATGCCGAGGCCGTGCATCGCGCCATCGCCGCCATCGGCAAGATCGTGCAGAAGCAGGCCTTCATCCTCGCCTTCAGCGACATGTTCTTCCTGCTGGGCGCCGCGCTGATCGTCGCGCTGCTGGCATCCATGCTGCTGAAGAAGCCCGGCCATCTCGACGCCGGCGGCGCACACTGAGTTTGATCAACCACCACACAGGAGAACGAGACCATGAAACCCCGCATGAATTTCTACCAGGCTTCCCCCGACACGATGAAGGCGCTGACGGCGCTGGAGACGCAGATCCAGTCCACCGGACTGGAAAAATCCCTGATCGAGCTCGTCAAGATC
>NZ_PPPT01000063.1 GCF_006483445.1 Bradyrhizobium guangdongense
TCACCGACGTGATCATGCCGGGAGGCATGAACGGCCGGCAGCTCGCCGAAGAGGTCAAGCGGCGGCGCCCGCAGGTGAAAGTGCTCTACACGTCCGGCTATACCGAGAACGCGATCTTCCACCACGGCCGCCTCGACCCGGGTGTGATCCTGCTCGCAAAACCCTATCGCAAGAGCGATCTGGCCAAGAAGATCCGCGAGGCGCTCGTCGCTCCCTGAGCCGACGGACGCCGGTGCTCACGCCGTGCAGGCAGTGCGATCACTGCTGCCATGACGGTGTCAGGAGCCTGCGGCGACGATCCGGGTCGCGACCGGCGCCCTCTGGCGCTTCCCGGTCGTGAGCGCGCAGGAGGGACCTGATCATGGCGCGATATCGTCTTCACTGCGTCGGCGCATCCGGCAATTCATTCAAGGTCGCGCTCTTCCTCAACTGCGCAAGCCTCGATTGGGAGCCTGTCGGCGTCGACTTCGCCGGCGGCGAGACTCGTGCCCCCGACTGGCGCGCAGCAACCAACGCGATGGGCGAGGTCCCAGTCCTCGAGGTCGATGGCCGCCATATGAGCCAGTCGGGCGCGATCCTGTCGTGGCTCGCGGAGACGCATGGTGTGTTCGGCCCCGGCAGCGCGGAGAAGTACGAGGCGATGCGCTGGTTGCTGTTCGACAACCACAAATTCACCTCCAGCTTCGCCCAACACCGTTTCATGCGCTGCTTCATGCCGGAGCCTGCGCATCCCGCCCTGCTCGGCTATCTGCGAGCGCGAACCGAGAGCGCCTTTGCGATCGTCGACCGGCATCTTTCCAACCGCAGCTTCGTTCTTGGCGACCGGCCGACGATCGTGGACTTTTCGATGCTGGGCTATCTCTACTATCCGACCGAGGAGACCGGCTTCGATCTCGCCGCGACCTTCCCCGCGATCGACGCCTGGCGGCAGCGCGTGGCGGCATTGCCGGGCTGGAAACCGCCTTACGAGATGATGCCCGTGGGTAACTCGCCGGTCCTGCATCTCTGAGAATCCTAGTCCAACAGAAAAAGGCCGCCCGGTTTCCCGAACGGCCTTTCCTGTCTCACGATGGCTGCACATATCACCGGGCGATTTCGGAACTTCTGGACCGGGGGCCTATCTCCCGATCGAGTCCTGCTCGGCAGCCGCTGCATCTCGGGGCAGTCATGATCTGTTGCCCGAACCGACGCGATGGTCTCCCATCTCCGTAAGATGGGTTGATTAGGCCGCACGGCGCCTGCGGACGCAACGGCCGCGGATGCGGCGTCCCCGCTGATCCCGTTGTTCACAGGCTCAGATGCGGATGCGCGTGCATCCATATCGAGGAAGAAAATTAGTTGCCGGGCGTCCAGGCCTGGTAATCGCCGGTGGCCTTGGGGCGCTTGCCGCTCGCGAGTGTCGAGCCGGACGGCCGGTACGCGGCCGGCGTTCCCGTCAGGTTCGGTTGATGCGGCTTTTCCCATTCGCGCGGCTTGTAGCCGTCCTCGGTCGGCGGCACGTCGACGACGTGGTGCAGCCAGCCATGCCAGGACGGCGGCACGCGGCTCGCCTCGGCATAGCCGTTATAGATCACCCAGCGCCGCTCGAAGCCGAGCGTGGGATCAATCACCCCGCCCTTGGTCCGGTAGTAGCGGTTGCCCTGCTCATCCTCACCGACCAGCTCGCCGTACCGCCAGGTCCAGAGCTGCGTGCCAAAGGTCTGGCTGCTCCACCAGGTGAAGAATTTGAGGAAGAATTGTTTCATGCGGCGCGGGCCCTGCTGTCTGAAGGCCCTGATGCCATCCGGCAGCTCAATTGTCCAGTTGGCGGGGATGCGGACCTGCCGCAATGCGGTCGCGATCTGTTCATGGCTGGTACAGCCGCCCAATGAAAGGCTCTCCCGCGCGCGCAATCGTGTGCGCGGCTCAGGAACCACGGCCCCGTCGCGGGGTTTGTCCTCCCTGGAAAAGGAGCCGAATATGAACAGTCTCAGAGTTTTAAGCGCCGCAGCGGCGATCGCGCTGGCGACCTCGACCGCGAGCTTCGCGCAAGGCCCGGGTCACGGTGGCCGCGGTCCCGGCGCCGGTGGCGGTGGTCACGTCTCGATGGGCGGCGGCGGTGGCGGTGCCCGGATGGGCGGTCCAGGACTTAGCGCAGGACCTGGCGCAGGCGCGGCCTTCCATGGCGGCGGCAGCTTCGCAGCATCGCGGCCGAGCGTCGGCGCCGGACCGGCCTTCGCCGGCGGGCGCGGATTCACGGCAGGCGCCACGCGGCCGAGCATCGGCGCGGGGCCGGCATTTACCGGTAGCGTCGCAGCAGCTTCTCCCGGTTCGGGGTGGCGCGGCGGCAATTGGAACGGTGGTAACTGGAACGGTCGCCACTGGCATCATCGCGGCGGCGGATTCTGGCCGGGCGTTGCGGCGGGTGCCGCGATCGGCTCGTCCTATGCCTATTATGGCGGCGGGCCCTACTACGACGACTCCTACTATTACAACGACGGCGGCTACTATGATGACGGCCCGACCGTCGCAGTGGCGCCGGAGGGCGGCGATTCCGTCGCCTACTGCCAGCAGCGCTACCGGTCATATGACCCGGCGTCAGGCACTTATCTCGGCTATGACGGCCAGCGTCACCCCTGCCCGTAGCGAACCGGCATTACGCGCGTTCGTCACATGATCAAAAAGGCGTCGCTGCTCGGCGGCGCCTTTTTTCTGTGCGGTGCGCGCGATTGCGTCCGCGGGGAACCTCTATGCACCGCACCGTGCATATCTACCCCGATCCAATCCAAAATTGACCCGACGCGCGATTCGCCTATATCACCAATCGCTGTGGGGACTTCGATATCGGTTAGGCAGAGTCATGCCGCGTATACTCGTGGTAGATGACGATCCGATGGTCGGCGCGACCATCGAGGTCCTCCTCCAACGCCAGGGCTTCGACGTCACGTTGACTGACGGCGGAGAGGCGGGGTTGGCTGCGCTCGAAACGCAGACGTTTGACGTGATGCTTGTCGACATCTTCATGCCGCACATGCGCGGCTACGAATCCATCCGCATCTTTCACGAGCGCGCACCCAACATTCCGCTGATCGCGATGTCCGGCTACGCCTTCGCGTCGTCGGCCTCGCCCTCTCCCGACTTCCTGCGCCTGGCGCTCGAGCTCGGCGCGACGCGCTGTCTGCGCAAGCCGTTCACGCCGGACTCGCTTCTGACCACCATTCAGGAATGCCTCGGCCGGCCCGACGAGAGCACTCCGACGAAGGACAAGTCATCCCCTTGATCCCCTCGCAGCGCGTCATTCTTGCAGCCGGCCTTGCGATCCTCCTGATCATTACCGCGGCTTCGATCGGCCTCGACGTCAAGTCGCGCGGCGACACCACATGGGCCAACAACGCGGTCGAGGTGCTGAAGAAGATCTCGGATTTGCGCGTGCTGGTCCGCAGTGCCGAAAGCGCGGCGCGCGGCTACGAGCTCTACCGCAGCCGGGGTTTCAGCGACGAGTTCCAGGCGACGCGCGTGCGGGTCGCACCCGCGCTCGCCGATTTGAAGCGCGCCGTCCGCGACAATCCCGATCAGGTCACGCTGATCGAGACGACCGAGCCGCTGATCCAGCGCCGCATCGACATCGCCGCCGAGGCGATGCGGCTGCGCGCCGCGCACGACGATGCCGGTATCGCCGCGCTGCAGGGCAAGGCCGAAGGCCGCGGCCTGATGGACACGGTCAGCGCCAATCTCGACCGGCTGACCGCGGCGGAGGAAAAGCTGCTCGCCGCGCGTGAGGCCGACTCGCGTCGCACCGGCATCGTGCTGCTCGGCATCGACGTCGCCGGCGCGGTGCTGATCCTGCTGCTGGTCGTGCTGTTGATGCGCGAGACCCAGCGCACCAAGTCCGCGCTGCAGAGCACGCTGCACGAGACCAGGGCCGCCAACGAGGCGCTCGAGGCTGCCGTCGCCGAGCGCACCGAGCATCTCGTCGCCGCCCATGACGAGCTCCGCCTGTCGGTCAACGTGCTGCAGAGCACCTTCAACAGCATGGCCGAGGCCGTTCTCGTCATCGACAATCAGGGTGACGTGCTGCTGTCGAACCAGGCCGCCGAGCGCACCCTCGTCCATCGCCCCAGCATGAACCTTCAGTCGATGCGCGATCGCGCCATGACCGTCACCCGGGGGGACGGCACGCCGCTCCGGTTCGACGATCTGCCGTCGGCGCGCGTCCTGCGCGGCGAGGAGTTCGACGAGCTCGAGATCGTGATCTCGGCCGAGAGCGGCAGCCCGCCCCGTCACTTCATCGTCAGCGGCCGGCCGATGCGCGACGCCCAAAGCGCGATCAGCGGCGCGGTGCTGGTCTATCACGACGCGACCGCCTCGCGCGACACCGAGCGGCAACTGGCACAGTCGCAAAAGCTCGATGCGATCGGCAAGCTCACCGGCGGCGTGGCGCACGACTTCAACAATATGCTCACCGTGATCTCGGGCAATACCGAGACGCTGGTGTCGGAGCTGAAGGACCAGCCGGAGCCGCAGCGCGTGGCAAAACTGATCCTGGAAGCCGCCGATCGCTGCGCCGAGCTGATCCAGCATCTGCTGGCGTTTGCCCGCAAGCAGCCGCTGCAACCGCGCGATGTCGAGGTCAACGCCGCGCTGACCGACATCGCCAAGCTGCTGCGCCCGACGCTCGGCGAGCAGATCACGATCGAGACTGCGCTGGAACAGGGCTCGGTCACCTCGCACATCGATCCCTCGCGCCTGACCAATGCCGTGCTCAACATGGCGATCAACGCGCGCGACGCCATGCCCAATGGCGGCAAGCTGCTGCTCGAGACCCACAAGGTCGAGCTCGACGAGGCCTATGCGCAGGCCAATCCCGGCGTGGTGCCCGGCCCTTACGTGATGGTCGCGGTCTCCGACACCGGCACCGGCATGTCCAAGGAGATCCAGGAGCAGGCCTTCGAGCCGTTCTTCACCACCAAGGAGGTCGGCAAGGGATCCGGCCTCGGCCTCTCCATGGTCTACGGCTTCGTCAGGCAGTCCGGTGGTCACATCAAGATCTACAGCGAGCTCGGCCACGGCACGACGATCAAGCTCTATCTGCCGCCGGGCCAGGGCGAGACCGAAGCGACCGGCACGGTCGCAGCTCCCGCGGCCGGCGGCGTCGAGACGATTTTCGTCGTCGAGGACGACAATCTCGTGCGCACCTTCGTCACGGCGCAGCTCGAGAGCCTCGGCTACCGGACCATCGCCGCCGCCGACAGCCGCGCGGCGCTCGCCTTGATCGACAGCGGCGTCGCGTTCGATCTCTTGTTCACCGACGTCGTCATTCCCGGCGGCATGAGCGGGCGCGAGCTCGCGGAAGTCGTGGCCAAACGCCGCCCGGGGCTGAAGGTGCTGTTCACCTCGGGCTATACGGACGATGCGATCATGCAGCAGGGCAAGCTCGGCGAAGGCGTGCTGCTGCTGACAAAACCCTACCGCCGCAACAAGCTCGCCGACATGATCCGGCATGCGCTCAACGGCGGCGGCGCCGAGGCCAAGGCGTCCTAGCCCCTTGTCGCCAGCACCACGGCGGCGAGCGTGAAGACGAGCGCCGCGATCTGCCCGGGCCCCAGCGGCTCATGCAGCGCGATCGCCGAGGACACCACGCCATGGTGCCGATCGCGGCGACCGAGGCCGGCAGCCGGGTGAGCGCTGGTCGATCGCGGTGAACCTTTCGGCCTTCTACCGGCGCGACCAGCTCGCGGAGATGATCCGCATTGCGCCCAATGGCGGCGGACACTGACTGCTCGCGCAATCACCGGCCTGCAGGATCGGCGCGGACGCCCTTGCGCTCGCCGAAGCGCTCCGTCGCAGGCTCGAACGAGAGACTTTCACAAACACGCAATACTCGCTAGAGTTGCCGAGAGGCGCGAGACGGGACGCCATATGCGCCCTATGTCCATGCGCTCCATATTTCCGATTCGTTTGTGGTCTTATGAACATAGGGATATGTCATGCAGTCCAAATATTCTCTGGACATCACAGATAGGCGCAACCGCAACGGCGTGCTTCTCTCCCGCATCGTTCGCAACGACGGCACGCGCGGCGGCTACGTGCAGAGCGAAGCGAATTTGAGCCAAAGTGGAACCTGCTGGCTCCACAACGACTCCGAAGCCTTTGGCGACGCCAGGATAACCGAGAACGCGCAGGTATATGGCCAAGTCTTTGGCCATGCGTCCGTGAGCGGCGACTGCAAGATCAACGGACAAGTCTTCGACTCCGCCGTCGTCGGCGAACGCGCCCAGGTCATGGGACGCGTGTATGGACGCGCAAATGTTCGCGGTAGCGCCCGCGTCATGGGCGAAGCGTTGGACGACGCGATCGTCGACGGCGCCGCACTGATCCTGGGGCGCATCATGGGCGCCGCCAGGGCCGGCGGAAACGATATCGTGATCGGCGTGCGCTTCGTGCCGAATGCTCCCGGCGCGGGTGCTCCGGGTGCTGCGCCACCAGCCCCTCCAACCGTCGTACTCGCCGGCTATTCTGCCCAGGCCCCCGTCAACGGCGCGGTCAGGATCTACCTCGAGCCGTCGTTTGAGACTTTCGTCGACATCCACGACCCCCAGCAGAGCATTCTTGGCTGGACAGAGCTCAACAAGGCAACGGGGCTCGCGCAGCTTTCCATCAAGGCCGCCGCGAAAGTCGACATCGGCAGGATCAAGCGGTCGATCAGCGCGGCGGCGCTCTCCGCAGCCGGTCAATCCGGCTAGGCCGGCGGCCCCAGCCCCTGGATCACCGGCTCCTTCTGCAGGAGACTGAAGAACTCGTCGCTGTCGTAGATGCGCTGATACTGCAGGTGCGTGAAGCTTTCGGGCATGTCGACGACGACGACGCAGTCCTTGTCGGGGTAGGACAGCCAGAAGCAATGGACGTACTTCGACGGGATCACCAGGAGGCGGATCAGCGGATTGCCCGTGGCGTTCTTGTCGATCCAATAGGCCGCATTGCGAATCCACCGCGGCAGGTTGTTGCCAGGCGGCGGCGTGGTGATGGCTTCGAGCTTCGGGACTCCGCCTGGTCCCTGCACGATCGACCGCGCAGACGCCACCACTTGCGTGCTTCCGGGCGCCGCGCCGGGCGCATTGCTCGTCACGCTGATATTGTGATGAAAGGTACCCGTGTCCCGCGCGCCCGCGCGGAGCAGATTTGATGCGCCGCCCGGCGCCGCGCTGATCCGATCGTCGACGACCCATAGGGGGAACGTCTCGGTGATTTCGTGCACCGGCGGCGCGGCACCGGGCACCTTGCTCAGAAGTTCCCCCGGCTTCGAGGGCGGGGGACCACCCAGCTTCGCGCCAATCTGCTTGGCAACGCTTTGCTTCTGCTGCTCAGTCAATTCGACGGTGTAAGCCATGACTCAATCGCTCCGTTTCCGAGGCAAGTGGATCGTTCAGACGCCCGCTGCGGGCGCAATCTGGAAATCGGAGTAGGTGCCGGCCCATCGGCCCATACCCCGGCCGTTCCTGATGTAATCGTAAGAGACGGGAGATTCGATACCAAACCACGGATCAAAAACCTCGAGCGTCCCATCGGCGTAGACGCCCGTGATGAGCACGACGTGCGCGCCATGGGTGTTCCACTTGTACATCACTTCCACGGGGCAACGGTTGGTCAGGATTTGCTGGCGTATCTCGGCCAGCGTCAGCACTCGCTCGCTGTTGACCGGCGGGGACGGCATGTCAGGGTTGACGTTGATCTCCAGATGCGAATACGCCGTCTCGGGCCAAGCGCCCATGTCGCAGGCATCGGGATTGGAGCAACAATCCGGGATGTTGTGCACGATGCTGGCGAGATGGCACATCGTCGGCGGTCCCGCGATATCCTGGTCCGCCACGCCGAGATGGCTGGCGACCATGACCGTGCAGGCCGCCCAGCACCAATTGGCCTGGGGGCGCTGCGAAACATAGGCGATGCCCAAAGATTGGACCGGCGCCGCACCGGGCGCACTCGTGACTTCCGTACCACTGCCGGGCGTTACATAGACCGCCATCACAACCTCCAAAAATTGCTATTCGAATGATTCAAACAAGTTCACCACCGAGGGTAGTTTTACGCCAGAGAGCGACAAGAGCCCGTAACCGACGCCGGACATGCCGAGCATAAGTCCTGGCCTGGCGACGACATCGCCCGGCCAGTCGCGGAATTCGCCCATGTCGATGATCCCATCGGCGACGGTCTCGGCGGCCTGATCGACCTTTTCCGAGAAGGCCGGGATCGAGAGCATCGCACCACCGATACGGCATACTTCAGCGAGCCCGATCGTTCCGTGGCAAAGCCCCTCATCCCGCTCAGGACTGTCGATCGAGACACACAACGCCTCGTGGGTTCTCTCCAGCGCGGTAACCGCGACGGAACGATGGTGATCCCCAAGCAGGATGTCGCTGCGCATCGCCTGCAATCGCGCGATCGCAATGCCGCCGGCGCCGTGGCACCACGCGTCGAATCCCCGCTGCGCCGGCGTATCCGCGCGAAGATCGGGCCAGCTGCCGAGCCGCGGGTCGAACGCCTGTTCCTCGTATCTGAACGCCGAACGGGCGCCCGCGAGGAAATCCGCGCGGCCGGATCTCTCAAACAGCCGCAGCAGCGTCACCGCCATTCCCGAGGCTCCATGGGAAAGACCGCATAGCGGCACGCTGCCGCTCACCGCGCCGTTGATATCCCGTGGCAGCCAGGCGAATCCTCCGCCGCGCGCTTCGGCGCGGCCGAGGATTTCCTCTCCGAGCCGCGAGGCTAGCGCCGACAGATGCGTCCGGAAGCCATGCGGCTCGGAGAGGAAATC
>NZ_PPPT01000064.1 GCF_006483445.1 Bradyrhizobium guangdongense
CCATGTGTACCGCCGTTACCTTGTTTGCGGCCATACGCAGAGATCTATAGGCTCCGGCGCCTGACCTGGCTGTGACCTGGGCCACACACATCGCAACTTTGTCGTTCCGTCGGAATTGAGTCCACGGTTTGCTTGCGGGCTTGACGCAACGCAAAGTGATTTGCCGACACCATCATTAACCTTGCCTATGAGGGCAGGTGCGGCTCGCAAATGTTTCGCACAACCGCAATGCCCCTGACGTAATCCGGAGGAATAAGCCGGACATGAGTGGGAGGGAGAGTCTCATGGAGAACGTCCGTCGCTACCGGGCACTGGCGTCCCTCTGCCGTCAGCAGGCGGCTTACCGCCCGCTGCAGAGCTGGGACCTGCTTGGCCAAGCCGAGCATTTCGAGCATCTCGCCGAAACGGAACTCAAGGCGCATTTCGACGTGTGCAATGCGCAACGTGCCGACGACGAGACTGCTGCGGCGCAATGGGAAGCCGACGCGGCGGCGTGAGTGCTGTCCGCCTTCTACCCCTAATGCGACATCAGCGTCGGCACCGTCATGGATTGCAGCATCGCGCGGGTGACGCCACCGAGGAAACGTTCCTGCAGCCGCGAATGGCCGTAGCCACCCATCACCAGCAGATCGAGGGTTTCGTCGGCCGCCAGTGAGAGGATGGCCGGCTGGATGTCGGCGCGCATCGCCGCGACGCCGACGATCCGGGTCGAGAGGCCTTGCCGAGCGAGATGCTTTGCGAGCGCGTCGGCCGTGGCTTCGCCGGGTGCGGCGTCGGTTTCATTCACGGCGAGGATGACGATCTCATCGGCCCGCATCAACAACGGCATGGCGTCGCGCATGGCGCGCGCGGCGACGCGGCTGCCGTCCCAGCAGAGGCCAATCCGCTCCGTCTTCAACGCGCCGCGATGGATGTGCGGCAGGAACAGCACGGGGCCACCCGACTGGAACAGGATCTCGCTGGGCAGATCGTTGTCGAAGGAGCCCTGGTCGGGATCTGGCTGCAGCACGACGCTGAGGTCGTAGAGCCGCGCCATGGCGCCGACCGCGCTGGCGCCGTCCGCCGGGATCGCGCCGATCGGATGGCAGGAATAGGCGATGCCGGCGTTCTTCGCCTCTAGCTCGAACACCGATAGCGCCGTTCCGGCCCGCTCCATGGCGCGCTCGCGCTCCATCTCGAAGATGGCGGCAACCGCGGCGCCGCCTTCCATCACATAAGCCGTCGAGCTCGCGACATAGCCGACCGCGACGGCGTCGAGATGTGCATTGAGATTCGCTGCGAGCGAAATCGAGCCGTCGATGACAGGACGCATCGGCCGCTCGGTCGGGATATGGACGAGGATGTCTTTGATCATGGCGCTTCTCCGGGCGGACAGCAGGACATAAGCACAATGTTCCATCGATCGCCCGGGCCGTGTTGACCTGCGTCAAGCGCCAAGGCCACGCCTGCGTGTTTGATGCGCCGCACGCGTCTTCGATGGCCTAACCCGCCTGTCTCGAGCGCGATTCACGGCCAAGAGGGGCAGCGGAGAAGACAATGGAAAAGGATTCGTCGTCGCGGCAGCAGTCCATTGCGATCGGCTACATCTTTGCCGCCGGCATCCTGATGGTACTGCTGCAATGGGCGTTCGCCGCCTACAACACCGTCGAGAGCATTCCTTACAGCCAGTTCGAGCAACTCGTCGCGCAAGGCAAGGTGGCGGAGGTCTCCGTCGGGCAGGACGTCATCCAGGGCAAGCTTAAGGAGAACGAGAAGCTCTCCGGCGGCAAGACCGCCTTCGTCACCGCGCGTGTCGACCTGGCGCTGGCCGAGAAGCTGCACGACAAGGCCATCGTCGTCACGGGCGTGCCGTCCGGCGGATTGTTCCAGACGATTCTGTCCTGGATCGTGCCGGCGCTGATGTTCTATCTGGTCTGGGTCTTTCTCGGCCGCCGCTTCGCAGAGCGGCAGGGTTTCGGCGGCTTGATGTCGATCGGCAAGTCGCGCGCCAAGGTCTATGTCGAGACTGACACCAAGGTCACCTTTGCCGACGTCGCCGGCGTCGAGGAAGCGAAATTCGAGCTGCAGGAAGTCGTGTCGTTCCTGAAGGACCCCAAGAGCTACGGCCGCCTCGGCGCGCATGTGCCGAAGGGCATCTTGCTGGTCGGTCCGCCCGGCACCGGCAAGACACTACTCGCACGCGCCGTCGCCGGCGAGGCCGCCGTCCCCTTCTTCTCGATCTCCGGTTCCGAATTCGTCGAGATGTTCGTCGGCGTGGGCGCCGCGCGCGTGCGCGATCTGTTCGAGCAGGCACGGAAGGCCGCCCCCTGCATCATCTTCATCGACGAGCTGGATGCGCTCGGACGCAGCCGGATGCCGAACGCATTCGGCGGCTATGACGAGAAGGAGCAGACGCTGAACCAGCTTCTCGCCGAGCTCGACGGCTTTGATCCCTCGACCGGCGTAATCCTGCTCGCCGCCACCAACCGTCCCGAGGTGCTCGATCCCGCGCTGTTGCGCGCGGGCCGTTTCGACCGTCAGGTGCTGGTCGACCGTCCCGACAAGGGCGGCCGGGTCGCGATCCTCAAGGTTCACGTCAGGAAGATCCGGATGGCGAAGGATGTCGATCTCGACAAGGTCGCCGGTCTCACCGCGGGCTTCACCGGCGCCGATATCGCCAACCTCATCAACGAGGCGGCGATCGCCGCGACGAGGCGCAGGGCGGAGGAGGTCACGTTCGACGATTTCACCGCAGCGATCGAGCGGATCGTGGCAGGCATCGAGAAGAAGAGTCGCGTGCTGGGCCGCAACGAGCGCCGGCGCGTCGCCTATCACGAGATGGGCCACGCGCTGGTCGCGGCCAATTTGCCCGGCGTCGATCCCGTGCAGAAGGTGTCGATCATCCCGCGCGGCATTGGCGCGCTCGGTTACACGATGCAGCGCCCGACCGAGGACAGGTTTCTGCTGACGGTCGCGGAGTTGAAGAGCCGCATCGCGGTGCTGATGGGTGGCCGCGCGTCGGAACGACTGATCTTCGATGGCGACATTTCGACGGGGGCTGCCGACGATCTTCAGCGTGCAACCGAGATCGCCGTCGAGATGGTGACGAAATACGGCATGGACGCGACGATCGGCCAGCGTACCTACGCGGCAAAGCCGTCGGCGTTCCTTCAGACGGCACAGGACGCGGTCGTTAGTGCGGCCGACGACACCGGGCGCGAGATCGACCTCGCCATACGCAACCTCGTCGAGGCAGGCGACGCTGCTGCGCGAAAAATCCTGCAGGAGCATCGCGCGGAGCTGGAGGCCGGTGTCGAGCTGCTGATCGCGAATGAAAGCCTCACCGCCGAGCAGTTCGCGCCGCTGCGGCCCAAGAGCGCGACGAACGGACAGGTCGCCGCATGACCTCGGCGTAAGGTTGAGACCGCGGCCGCGGCTCGCGCGTTCTTTGCCAAGAATTAATCGCCAGGACGGGACGCCGTAATGTCGCGCGATCCATGTTGGGGGCAAGGCGACTGCTTACCCAACATGGACATTTCGACATGAACGATCACGTCAATCCCGGTTCTTCCAACACGCGCAGCGTTCTCCGGCCGCGCCGCGTCGCGCTTCTTGGCACGGTCGGCGCGCTCGGCATTGCGATACTTGCCGCGGCACCCGTCGGCTCCGTCTTCAATGCGGCCTCGCTCACGTCGCCGGCCGTGGCTGCCGAAGCAAGCCAGGCTCCGGCCGGCTTTGCCGATCTCGTCGCCAAGGTAAAACCCGCCGTGATCTCGGTCCGCGTCAAGATCGATGAGGATAACGACAAGAGCGCGATGCTGCAGCAGAACCGCATGGATCAGGACGAGGACTCGCCGTTCGACCAGTTCTCGAAGCAGTTCGGTTTCCGCGGTCCCAACGGCATGCAGCAGTTCAAGAACGGCATGCCGCAGCGCCATCGTCAGGTGACGGGTGAGGGCTCCGGCTTCTTCATCTCCCCCGATGGCTATGCGGTGACCAACAATCACGTGGTCGACCACGCCGAGTCCGTGCAGGTGACGATGGATGACGGCACCGTCTACACCGCCAAGGTGGTCGGCACCGATCCGAAGACCGATCTCGCGCTGATCAAGGTCGAGGGCAAGAAGGACTTTCCGTTCGTGAAGTTCGCGGATGGGCGCCCGCGGATCGGCGACTGGGTGGTTGCGGTCGGCAATCCCTTCGGTCTCGGCGGCACGGTGACCGCGGGCATCGTCTCGGCGAGCGGCCGCGATATCGGCGCCGGTCCCTATGACGACTACATCCAGATCGACGCGCCCATCAACAAGGGCAATTCCGGCGGTCCGGCGTTCGACATGAACGGCAACGTGATCGGCGTGAACACCGCGATCTTCTCGCCCTCCGGCGGCTCGGTCGGCATCGGCTTCGACATCCCGGCGCAAACCGCAAAGCTCGTCGTGGCGCAGTTGAAGGACAAAGGCTCGGTCACCCGCGGCTGGCTCGGCGTGCAGGTGCAGCCGGTCAACGCCGACATCGCCGACAGCCTCGGGCTGAAGGAAGCCAAGGGCGCGATCGTGGACAATCCGCAGGACGGCAGCCCGGCGGCGAAGGCCGGGATCGAGGCCGGCGACGTCATCACCGCCGTCAACGGCACCGCGATCAAGGATTCGCGCGAGCTCGCCCGCACCATCAGCACGATGGCGCCGGGAAGCTCGGTGAAGCTCGACGTCTGGCACAAGGGCGCCTCCAAGACCGTGACGCTCGCGCTCGGCGAGCTGCCGAACGAGCGTCAGGCCGGCAACGACAAGACAGGCGGCAAGGCCGAAGAAGGCCAGGTCCAGCCGGGCACGCCGCGCCTCGGCCTCGGTCTGGCGCCGGCCGGCGAAGTGCAGGGTGCCGGCCAGAAGGGCGTCGTGGTGACGCAGGTCGATCCGGAAGGACCGGCGGGCCAGCGCGGCATCCAGACCGGCGACGTCATCCTCAATGTCGGCGGCAAGGCCGTCGCCAGCGTCGGTGAGGTGCGTTCGGAACTGATGCAGGCCAAGTCGGCCGGCAAGAAGAGCGTGTTGCTGCAGGTCAGAAGCGCCGATGCGACCAAGTTCGTCGCCGTGCCGCTCGGCTGATCGGGTCTTCCAACCAGAGAGGCGGCCCACGGGCCGCCTCTTTTCAATTGTCCGGTGGATAGCTCGGCTAGACCCGATAACATTCGCGTTAACGTGAGGTGGCCGACTGGGTTCGGCCGAAAATCGTTGCCAGATTGGATTCGAGCGCGCGCATCCGGCTTGCGGAGTCGGATCCGCGCGCGTTTGATCGGTGCCGACGATGGATCGATTGACACATCGGAGTGGTCGCGCGCTGTTCGTGCTGCTCCTCGTGCTGTGCACGCAAGGCGCGCTCGCGCGCGACGACGGGCGCTACGCTGACTCTCCGCTCAAACCCTGGTTCGACGGCTTGCGAAGCCACCTTGGCCCGTGCTGCTCGGATGCCGACGGTGTTGCGGTCGCCGATCCCGACTGGGAATCGCGCCACGGGCACTACCGCGTCCGGCTCGACGGCGAGTGGATCGATGTGCCTGACGATGCCGTCATCACCGAGCCCAACCGCGCCGGACGCACCATGGTCTGGCCGGTCCGGACGGCATTCGGAATTGCGATCCGCTGCTTCATGCCGGGCAGCATGATCTGAGGCGAGGCGTCAGCGCGATCGCGTCTTCGCGCTTTTTTTCGTCGACGTTTTCTTCTTCGACGTTTTCTTGGCCTTTTTCGGGACCTTCTTGCCCTTCTTGCGCGCCTTCGACAGGCCGATCGCGATCGCCTGCTTGCGGCTCTTCACCTTGCCACCGCGGCCGCCGCGCCCGCTCTTGGCGGTGCCCTTCTTGTAGCGGCGCATCTCGTTCTCGACGTCATTGCCCGCGCTCGGCGAGTAGCGGCGCTTCTTTGCTTTGCGTGCCATCAGCAGTCTCCTGTCGCTGGAAACTGCCGCTGCCAGGCAAGGTTCCGACGTCGCGCGCGGCCTCAGAACGAATTGGCGAGCTCGATCTCCGCCTCAAGCGCCAGGATGCGCCGCGAGGCCTCCGTGAAACTCAGATCGCGCGCATATTGGCCGGGCTGATAGGCCTCTTCCGCAAGGCGCCGCAGCCGCAGAACCTGGGCGCGGGTCATCTGCCCGGCGAGCTGAGTCTTTTCGGTGAAGTAAGTCTTGGCGTCGTATTTACCTTCCATGCGCATTTGCGTTCTCCTTCGCTCAATCGTGACTTGACTATATGTTCTTATTTTGTTCTAACAAGCCATGGACAACAGAATTAATGAAATTCGTCGCAAGATCAGCGCGTTAAGGTCTGAGATAGTCGACCTTGAGGCGTCGGTCCGCGACCTCGTCGCGCGCGACCTCGATTGCAGCGAAAGCGCGCTCTCGCAGCTCGCCATGCGCGTCGAACTGAAGCAGCTGATCGGCGACTGGAAGGCCGCCGGCGGTGGCGACCTGCTGCCGGATGTCAGGGACCGGGTTGGCCTGCGTTCGGTCAAGAAGGACGGCGGGCTGAAGCGCGCGGTCGCGCGCCGCTGACGTTGTCGCTGATATTTTTGGGGGCTCGCCGTGGACGAAGACCCGGACGGGTACCGGATTCTCAAACTGCGGGCCGAAATCCTCGAACTTGGCTCGGCGATCCGCCAGTTGCAGCGCGCCGGTCTTGATGACGCCGCAGCCCAGCTCCTGATCGCGCGTAAGCGGGCGCTGCTCGATCATCTCGTGAAGGCGGACCGGGCGCACGACAGTCCGGTCCGGCCTTGATGGCCGTCTTTGTCTGACTGACATCCGGCGAGGCTGGATCGCGACGACGATTGCTTCAGGATTCGTGATCCTCGGCGAGGATGAACACCGCGCCGGTGAGCGTGGCGCCGATCGCAAATGTGGTCACCAGCGAGACCACGAAGACGAAGATCGCTGGACTTCCGCCATGTTGAAGGAGGGCTGCGACGAGCGGATTGGTCAGGACGAGAATGAGCCCAAAGGCCAGACCTAGTGCCGCTCCCATCATTCCGTGTGTCATCAGCTTGATGGCGCCCGCAGCCGAGATCAAGCCTGATGACTTTTTTGTGCGCATCGCGGCACCGCTGGAATGATGTCTGCAAACGCCTGATGTTGCGGTTTGTTCCAAAGCGGCGGGAACTTTCCGGCCAGTGAGCGGTCGGCGCCTTCATCCGGCGTTCATGCGCGCCCTGAAAGACTCGAGGTCGGAACAACGGGAAAGCTTGATCATGGGACAGATCGTCTATCTCTATCGCTCGCTCGCCTATCGGAACGCCGCGGCTGAGATGCTGCGCAAGGCACGCACCTTGCCGCGCGGGCCGGAGCGACGCGCGGCTCGCCGCTACGCGAGAGCGTTGCGTGAGATGGCGCAAACCGAGGCGTGGCTGGAAGGCCGCCTCACGGAAGCGCCGCCGGCGCTGCAGGAGGTGAGGGTACGCGCGCGGCGCTAACCCGAAGCGCGCTGCAGCGTGGTGGCGACGAGACCGCCGTCGAACTTCTCAGGCGTCAGCAGCGGGGTCTTCCGCGCCAGCGGGACTTCGAGACGGCAGAGCAGGCCTTCGCTGCGCCAGTCGAATGTGGCCTGGCCGCCGAGCTGGGATTCGATGCTCGCGAGCAGGCTCTTGGTGCCGAACCCGCGGACTTTGGGCGGCCTCACGCGCGGGCCGCCGGCTTCGTCCCACGCGAGCGCGAGCATCGTGTCGTTTGTCTCCCAGGAGATCGACAGCCGGCCCGATCGCGCGGACAACGCGCCGTATTTCGCTGAATTGGTGAAGAGCTCGTGCAGTGCCAGCGTCAGCGTCTGGGCCGTGACGGGCGGAAGCTGCACCTCCGGTCCGCTCAGCCGAATCTGTCCGCCGATCGCATAGGGCGCCAATTCCTCGTCGATCAGCTTGCGCAGTTCGGCCCCTTGCCAGCTCGACAGCGAGAGGATCGTATGCACGCGCGCCAGCGCGTTGATGCGCCCTTCGACGGCATCGACATAGGTCTTGACGTCATCGGCGCGGGTGAGGCGGACGATCGACTGCGCCAATGCCAGCGCATTCTTGGCGCGGTGATCGACCTCGCGCGCCAGCAGGTTTTGCCGCGCCTCGGCGCGCTTGCGCTCGGTAATGTCGATAGTAACGCCGCTCACGCGCACCACGCGGCCGTTTCCGTCGAGTGTCGCTGCCGCGGTGGCGACGCACCAGCGCACGTCGCCGTCAGGCCGGTTGATCCGGAATTCTGCCTCATAGGCGTCGGCGCCCTTGTTGAAGGCGGCGATTGCGAGGCGGAACTGGTCAACGTCATCAGGGTGCAGCAGCGCCTGGACGTTGGCTGACGTCACGCTGAATGTTTCCGGCGTGACGCCAAAAATGCGATACTGGCCCTCGTCCCACATCCAGTCGCCGTTGATCCAGTCCCAGTCCCAGGATCCCATCTTGCCGGCGGCGATCGCCATGCTGCGCCGCTGCTCGCTTTCGAGCAGCTTGGCGGTGGACTTCTCCAGCTCCGCGGTGCGGGCGCGCACGCGGTCCTCGAGCTCATGGTTCAGCCGTTCGAGCTCGCGGGTCTTGCGATAGAGCTCGGCGAACACCTTGATCTTGGCGCGCAGCACCTCCGGCACGACCGGAACCGGAACATAGTCGACCGCGCCCATCTCGTAGCCGCGCAGACGGTCGATGTCGCTGACCTGAATGGCCGAGATGAAGATCATCGCGATCTTCTGGAATCGCGGATGCTCGCGGATCATGGCCGCGAGTTCGAAACCGTCGAGCTCGGGCATGCAGACGTCGACGAGAATGACGGCGATCTCGGTCTTGAGCAGGATCTCGAGCGCTTCGCGCCCCGAGGACGCGATCACCAGGTTTTCGCCAAGTTCCTTCAAAATCACCTCGTAGGCGAGCAGCTTTGCCGGCTGATCGTCGACGAGGAGAATGTTGACCTTCTCGTGGTCCATGAGACCGGGAACCTCACTCAACGGTGCAGCCACATGCGGATGGCGAGCAGCAATTGATCGGTGTTGACGGGTTTGGCGAGATAGTCGGACGCACCAGCCTCCAGACATTTCTCGCGGTCGCCTTTCATCGCCTTCGCAGTCAGCGCGATGATCGGCAGGCGGATGAAGGCAGGGTTCTGCCTGATGACGCCGATGGTCTGATACCCATCCATCTGCGGCATCATGATGTCCATCAGCACGATCGCGATTTCCGGATTGGATTCGACGAGCGCCACCGCTTCGCTGCCGGTCGTTGCGGTCAGCACCTTCATGCCGCGGCGTTCCAGCACGCTCGACAGCGCAAAGATGTTGCGGGCGTCGTCGTCGACGAGCAGCGCGGTCTTGCCGATCAGGTCCTCGTCGGAACTGTTGAGCTTCTCCAGCATGCGCTGCTTTTCAACCGGCAGTTCCGTGATCACGCGATGCAGGAACAGCGCGGTCTCGTCGAGCAGGCGTTCCGGCGACTCCACGCCTTTCACCACGATGCTGCGTGCCATGGTGTGAAGCTCGGCATCTTCCTCCGCCGAAAGTTCCCGCCCCGTGAAGACCACGACCGGAATGTTCGACAGCAATTCGTCGTTGCGGATTTCGTCAAGCACCTCGAAACCGGTCATGTCGGGCAGGCGGAGATCGAGCACGACGCAATCGTAAGGTTCCTCGCGCAGCGTCGTGAGCGCGCCCGCGCCGGTGTCGGTTGCGACGATCTCGATATCGTCGTGATGCAGCAATTCGCGGATCGAGAGCTGCTCGGCCTCGTTGTCCTCGACGATGAGGAGCCGCTTGCGGCGGGGGCGGGCGTATTCCTTGATCTGCGACAGCGCGGCCGAGACGCCTTCGGTCGTGGTCGGCTTGTTGACGAAGGAGAAGGCGCCGCGGGCCAGCGCATGCTGGCGGTCCTCGTCGAGTGTGATGATCTGCACCGGGATGTGGCGCGTCAGCGGGTTGTGCTTCAACTGGCTCAGCACCGTCCAGCCCAGCATGTCCGGCAGGAACACGTCGAGCGACACCGCGCTCGGCTGATATTGCTTGGCAAGCTCCAGCGCCTCGGCGCCGCGCGCCGCCACCAGGACCTTGAAACCCTTGTCGCGGGCGAGGTCGATGAGGATGCGGGCGTAGTGCGGATCGTCCTCGACAATGAGGAGGATGGTGTCTCCTGCTTCCAGGTTGAGCCGGTCGTCGGGCAATTGTTCGATGACGCGTTCCGGTGCTGCCGCCTGCGTCTGGAGAGCGGGCGCCTGGCCGTGCTGCATCGGTGCCGGAGCGCGCGGAGCCAGCGTCGGTCCGGAATATTTCAGCGGCAGGTACAGCGTGAAGGCCGAGCCCTTGCCCGGCGAGCTGCGCAGATGAATTTCGCCGCCGAGCAGGCTCGCGAGCTCGCGGCTGATCGCAAGCCCGAGACCGGTGCCGCCATATTTGCGGCTGGTGCCGGCATCCGCCTGCTGGAACGCCTCGAAGATCAGTTTCTGCTTCTCCAGGGGAATACCGATACCGGTGTCCGAGACCTCGAACGCGATCACGGCCGGTGCGCTGTTGAGCACGGGGTGATCGGGGCTCCAGCCGCCGAGCACGGCCTCGACCTTCAGCTTCACGCCGCCCTCGGCGGTGAACTTGAAGGCGTTGGACAAGAGGTTCTTCAGGACCTGCTGCAGGCGCTTGGAGTCGGTGACGATGCTGCGGGCGAGGTTCGGATCGACCTCGATGTTGAAGGCGAGGTTGCGGTTCTCGGCCTCGTGCCGGAACGGCCGGCCGACCGTCTCCAGCAGGTTGGAAGTCAGGATCTCCTCGGCATCGACAGTCACGGTGCCGGACTCGATCTTGGAGAGATCAAGAATGTCGCTGATGAGGTTGAGGAGGTCGGTGCCGGCGCCGTGGATGGTGCGGGCGAATTCGACCTGCTTGGCGGTGAGGTTGCCGTCGGGATTGTCGGTGAGCTGCTGGCCCAGGATCAGGATCGAGTTCAGCGGCGTGCGCAGCTCGTGGCTCATATTGGCGAGGAATTCGGACTTGTACTTCGAGGTCAGCGCGAGCTCGGTCGCTTTCTCCTCGAGCGCGCGGCGGGCCTGCTCGATTTCCTGGTTCTTGCGTTCGACTTCAACGTTGCGCTCGGCGAGCTGCTGCGCCTTCTGCTCGAGCTGATCGTTGGTCTGCTGCAATTCGCGCTGTTGGGTCTGAAGCTCGGTGGCGAGCTGCTGCGATTGCTTGAGCAGGCCTTCGGTCTGCATCGTCGCCTCGATCGAGTTGAGCACGATGCCGATGGAGTCGGTGAGCTGCTCGAGGAAGGTCATCTGCGACGTCGTGAACGAGGTCAGCGATGCCAGCTCGATCACCGCCTTGACCTGGTTCTCGAACAGCACCGGCAGCACGACGAGATTCTTCGGCGCGACGCGGAACATCGCCGAGTTGATCGGCACGACGTCACTCGGGATCTCCGAGACCAGACGCGGCCGCTTGTCCAGCGCGCATTGCCCGATCAGCCCTTCGCCGAATTCGAGCATGCGCCGATAGGGATAGACGCCGTCGCCGGCATAGGATGCGAGCAACATGAGCTGCGGATTCTCTTCGTTCTCGACCTGGTAGATCACGCCGGTATGGGCGTTCACCAGCGGCGACAGCTCCGAGAGCAGCAGACGGCCGACCGTGGTGAGGTCGCGCTGGCCCTGCAGCATGTTGGTGAATTTTGCGAGGTTCGTCTTCAGCCAGTCCTGTTCGGTGTTGACGTCCGTCGTGAGACGGAGGTTCGTAATCATCGTGTTGATGTTGTCTTTCAATTCGGCCATTTCGCCGCGCGCGTCGACCTGGATCGAGCGCGTCAGGTCGCCCTTGGTCACGGCGGTCGCGACCTCGGCAATGGCGCGCACCTGCGAGGTCAGGTTGGCGGCGAGCAGGTTGACGTTGCCGGTGAGGTCCTTCCAGGTGCCGGCGGCGCTCGGCACGTTGGCCTGGCCGCCGAGGCGGCCTTCGACGCCGACTTCGCGCGCCACGCTGGTGACCTGATCGGCGAAGGTCGCGAGCGTCTCGGTCATGTTGTTGATGGTGTCGGCGAGCGCCGCGACTTCACCCTTCGACTTCACGGTTAGCTGCTGCTTCAAGTCACCGTCGGCGACCGCCGTCACCACCTTGACGATGCCGCGCACCTGCTCGGTCAGGTTGGCCGCCATGAAGTTGACGGTATCGGTGAGGTCCTTCCAGGTGCCGGCCACACCAGGCACCTGGGCCTGTCCGCCGAGCTTGCCCTCGGTGCCGACTTCGCGCGCCACGCGCGTCACTTCGCCGGCGAAGGCGTTGAGCTGGTCCACCATGGTGTTGATGGTGTTCTTGAGCTCGAGGATTTCGCCCTTCACGTCGACGGTGATCTTGCGGGACAAATCGCCGCGCGCGACGGCCGTGGTGACTTCGGCGATGTTGCGGACCTGCGTGGTGAGGTTCGCGGCGAGCAGGTTAACGTTGTCGGTGAGGTCCTTCCAGGTGCCGCCGACGCCGGGCACGACTGCCTGGCCGCCGAGCCGTCCCTCGGTGCCGACCTCGCGCGCCACGCGCGTCACTTCGGCGGCGAACGATCGAAGCTGCTCCACCATCGTGTTCAGGGTGTCCTTGAGCAGCAATATCTCGCCGCGCACGTCCACCGTGATCTTCTTGGAGAGATCGCCGCCGGCAATCGCGGTCGCGACCTCGGCGATGTTGCGGACCTGCGCCGTCAGGTTCGAGGCCATGAAGTTGACGTTGTCGGTGAGGTCCTTCCAGGTGCCGGCGACGCCGGGCACCTCGGCCTGGCCGCCGAGCTTGCCTTCGGTGCCGACCTCGCGCGCCACGCGCGTCACCTCACCGGCAAAGCCGTTGAGCTGGTCCACCATGGTGTTGATGGTGTTCTTGAGCTCGAGGATTTCGCCCTTCACGTCGACGGTGATCTTGCGCGACAAGTCGCCGCGCGCAACGGCCGTCGTCACCTCGGCGATGTTGCGAACCTGGGCGGTGAGGTTGCCCGCCATCGAGTTCACGCTGTCGGTCAGGTCTTTCCAGGTGCCGGCGACGCCGGGCACGTTGGCCTGGCCGCCGAGACGGCCTTCGGTGCCGACCTCGCGCGCCACGCGCGTCACCTCGCCCGCGAAGCGGTTGAGCTGGTCGACCATCGTATTGAGCGTGTCCTTGAGCTGAAGGATCTCGCCGCGCACGTCCACCGTGATCTTGCGTGAGAGGTCGCCGCCGGCGATCGCGGTCGCGACCTCGGCGATGTTGCGCACCTGGGCGGTCAAATTACCCGCCATCGAGTTCACGGAGTCGGTCAGATCCTTCCAGGTGCCGGCGACGCCGGGCACGTCGGCCTGGCCGCCGAGCTTGCCGTCGGTGCCGACCTCGCGCGCCACGCGCGTCACTTCGCCGGCGAACGCGTTGAGCTGGTCGACCATGGTGTTGAGCGTTTCCTTCAGCTGAAGGATTTCGCCCGAGACGTTCACGGTGATCTTCTTCGACAAATCGCCCTTGGCGACCGCGGTTGCGACCTCGGCGATGTTGCGGACCTGGCCGGTGAGGTTCGAGGCCATCGAGTTGACGCTGTCGGTGAGGTCTTTCCAGGTGCCGCCGACGCCGCGCACGACGGCCTGGCCGCCGAGCTTGCCCTCGGTGCCGACCTCGCGCGCCACGCGCGTGACTTCGCCGGCGAAGGCGTTGAGCTGGTCCACCATGGTGTTGATGGTGTCCTTCAGCTCCAGAATCTCGCCGCGCACGTCCACGGTGATCTTCTTCGAGAGGTCGCCGCCGGCGACCGCCGTCGTCACCTCGGCGATGTTGCGGACCTGCGCCGTCAGGTTCGAGGCCATCGAGTTGACGCTTTCCGTGAGGTCTTTCCAGGTGCCGGCGACGCCGAGCACGTTGGCCTGGCCACCGAGCCGCCCGTCGGTTCCGACCTCGCGCGCCACGCGCGTCACTTCGCCGGCAAACGCGTTGAGCTGGTCGACCATGGTGTTGAGCGTTTCCTTCAACTGAAGGATTTCGCCCGACACGTTCACCGTGATCTTCTTCGACAGGTCGCCGCCGGCAATGGCGGTCGCGACGTCGGCGATGTTGCGGACCTGAGCCGTCAGGTTCGAGGCCATGAAGTTGACGTTGTCGGTGAGGTCCTTCCAGGTGCCGGCGACGCCCGGCACCTGCGCCTGGCCGCCGAGCTTGCCTTCGGTGCCGACCTCGCGCGCCACGCGGGTCACTTCCGAAGCAAAGGAGTTGAGCTGGTCCACCATGGTGTTGATGGTGTCCTTCAGCTCCAGAATTTCGCCGCGCACGTCGACGGTGATCTTGCGGGACAAGTCGCCGCGCGCCACCGCCGTGGTCACGTTGGCGATGTTGCGCACCTGTGCGGTGAGGTTGCCGCACATCGCGTTCACGGAGTCGGTGAGGTCTTTCCACGTGCCGGCGACGCCGGGCACGATGGCTTGTCCGCCGAGCTTGCCGTCGGTGCCGACCTCGCGCGCCACGCGCGTCACTTCGGAGGCGAAGGAGCGGAGCTGGTCCACCATCGTGTTGATGGCTTCCTTGAGCTGCAAGATCTCGCCGCGGACGTCGACGGTGATTTTCTTCGACAAGTCGCCGTTCGCGACCGCGATCGTCACCTCGGCGATGTTGCGAACCTGGTTGGTCAGGTTGTTCGCCATCGAGTTGACGCTCTCGGTCAGGTCCTTCCAGACGCCGGTCACCTCGGGCACCTGGGCCTGGCCGCCGAGCTTGCCTTCGGTGCCGACCTCGCGCGCCACGCGCGTCACCTCGGAGGTGAACACGCTGAGCTGCTTGATCATGGTGTTGACGATGGTCGCCGACTGCAAGAATTCGCCGCGCAGCGGACGGCCGTCGACGTCGAGCTTGACGGTCTGCAGCAGGTCGCCCTGCGCCACGGCGGCGACCGCGCGCGTCACCTCACGCGTCGGCCACAGGAGATCGTCGATCAGCGTGTTGACGGAGCCTTCCATGTCGGCCCAGGAGCCGGAGGCGACGCCGAACCTGACGCGCTGCTTGGTGCGGCCCTCGCGTCCCACGACCTCGCCGACCAGCTCGAGCTGCTGCGCCATGCGCTGGTTGGCGGCGATGATCTCGTTCAGCGTGTCGGCGATCTTGCCGTCGATGCCGAGATATTCGCCGCTCATGCGCACGGAGAAATCGCCGCTGCGCATCGCCTGCAATGCGAGGAGCAGCTCCTGCCGGGAATCGGGCTCTTCGGTGCCGTTGACTTTTCGTTTGGGGGCGCGACGACCGGACTGCGAAGCCGTTCCGGGTTCAATGTCGCTCATCTCATACCCCCAGCATATGCCGCTGAATCAGCAAGCAGTTTTGGAATAGAGCGTCGCAGAAACTCCAGATCAAGCGATACCTTCGATCCATCGCGAAATGGAACCTGCCGCACTCAGCCCGGCCGAAATAACGAGTTCGTGTGCACAGGGTTCCAAACATCGCGAAGGAATCTTTGAGTGCAAAAAAGCAGTTCCTTCGCGGAACCGGATCCTCGCGGTTGCGTTGTTCATCTTCGCTTGCGTCTGGCGATGTCGCTGCGACGTTACGATCCCGTAAGGACGGTTGCGGATCGGAATTTTCGATCCCATCTTTTGGCTATGAAACAATCAGACATCTTCAGGGACAACGCCGACAACTGCCTGCAGCTCGCCGAGCGAGCCGACGGCCAGCCGGCCTTCAACCGCTTCCAGCGAATGGCAGACGCCTGGACTGCTCTTGCGAAAGAACAGGACTGGCTCGACGGCGAGATTCCGCCACTCGGCGCGCGCAAGCTGCACACACGGCCGGCCGCCTGAGTTGGTCTCGGTTTTGTGAGTCCTGGTGTGAGACCGCTCACGGAACCGGCGCGACCAATGTGTAACTATCGGTGACAGCAGAACGCCGGTTCACGTCTTTTGAATCCAGAAGGAGGACTGCAATGGCTCCGCGTCTGGCTCTTTTAACGCTCATCATGGCTTTTGGCGTGTCCGTCGCGTTTGCGACGGTGACGACTGTCCGTCAGGTTCATCTGGCGTCGTCGCCTGCGCCAAACACGACGCATCTGTCCTCGCACATCTAGCGCCCGACCTCGTCGGTGACTCCGGAACATTTGCCCGTCCGGGGCGTAGGCGCCTTCAGACAAGAGCTGAAAGCGAGAGGACAGGTCATGGCACATTCCGACCACGGCATCGTCAGGGACAAGCGCGCGGAAGATCAGCCGCGCGACAAGCAGCGCGCGCAAACCGCACACAAGGCGGAGAAGAAGGGCTCGCCGTCGCGCGAAGCGACGCGCGATCCGGAGCTCAACGACAACAGCAAGACGCCGGGCTCGGGCATGACGCCGGATGATTCCGGTTCAGCGCCGACAGGCTGAAGCATGATCCGGAAAATTGCGAAGCGATTTTCCGACAAGATCATGCTCAAACAAGGAGCTGAAGCGCGATGATGGTTCAACCAAATCTCATCGCGCTTTAGCCTGCAGGAACGAATCCCGGCGCGACGCGTCAACCCGGTGCATCCGGCTTCATTCCCCCGGTGGGCCGGAGGCAATCTCCAAGGACGGTCTCGGCACCCCCGTGCCGGGGCCGTTTGCCGTTGATGCCGGTGCGGAGCTTGCGGGGTCTCAATCCTCGGAATTGCCGTTCACGTCCGGCTGCGTATGTCCGTCGGGTCCGCGACGGAACACACCATAGTCGCTTGATTTGGTGCCGGTCGCCGCATCGTGGCCGATGGCTGCGAGCCCAAGCTTCAACAGCTCGCGCACGGCCGCCGCCCGTGTCGGCATGCGGTGCTTGAATCTGAAGTCGTCAATCAGGGCCAACTCGTCAGGCGACAACATCACCTGGAGGCGCTCGGCGCGGAGATCGTTCATGGTGGCCACGCGAAATTAGCTGGTTGAGCAACTTACTCAACAAACGACCTTGGCGAGGGTTCCGCAAGAGTCCAAAAATTCGCCTTATTAGCCAAATTATCAAGCAAAATCAATAATTTAATCCTTGTACCGAGGACGCTTAAGGCGCATTCTTCATTACTCAAGTGGGGAGGGATGGAGAGAGTTCATGACGGAAGTAGTCCGACTGCCCCGCAAGCTTTCCGAGGAGCCGCACGCGCCGAAGCCGCAGCGGCCGAGCCATCAACGGGTCATTGAGCAACTGGATCGCTGGGCCAACAGCCCGGGTCTGCAACCGCCGAGGACATCAAATGACTCGTAGACGCTCAGAACCTCACACATTCGAACAGCGCCTCGGCGCACAGAAGATCCGGCTCGAAAGCGAGCTCGCTTGCCTCCCGAATGGCAAGCAGCGCGACGCCGTCGTCGCGCGCATTGAGCAGCTTCAGACTGCGGCTGACATGCATGCGTTTCTGTCGCCCGGCAACGCCCCTGCGCAACCGCGCTGACTCGACGCGTATCGTTCTCGGAACGATCACATTCTTCTCCTGTTGGTCCCAGACCATTGCAAGCGAGGGAGATTTGAGATGATGGACGAGAGCGAAACCGGCACACTGATCGGCAGCGACAAGGTCGAGGGAACTTCGGTCTACGGCACCGACCGGAACAAGATCGGCTCGATCGAACGCGTGATGATCGACAAGAAGAGCGGCCGGGTGTCCTACGCGGTGCTCGGCTTTGGCGGGTTCCTCGGACTCGGCAACGATCACTATCCGCTGCCCTGGCAGTCCCTGAAATACGACACCAACCTTGGTGGCTACGTCACCGGGATCACCGAGAAGGAATTGGAAGGAGCGCCCCGTTACGCCCAGCAGGCGGAGTGGAATTGGGGAGATGACGCCAAGATTCGTTCGGTGAACGCGTATTACGGCGTGCCGTTCGCCTGAGGCGCGACATCTGAGGAGTTTTCGATGAGCAAGGAGAAGCCGACCGACGATCCCCGCAACGAGAACGACTGGGGATCGCATGCGCAAACGGAAAAGCCGTGGAAGGGCAATCCCGAGAAGGAGCAGCGGTCCGACGACCCCAAGCTCGATCTCGAAAAGTGGCACAAGACCAGGACGCATTGAACGGACTGGTTTCGATGCGAATGGCCGGGCAAGCGCCCGGCCATTTTGCCTCGTAGCCCGGATGGAGCGAAAGCGTGACCCGGGAATCGCGCCGCGGATCGAACTGCCCCGGATTACGCTGCGCTCCATCCGGGCTACGAGGGTTTACGTTGCCCGACGGGCAAATCACGCCATGGATCGGTCAATCGCGCAGCCACCAAATATTCCGATTGACCGAAATCGCATCTTCGGATTATACGCAAATCACCCCGGCCCGCCAAAAGGGACGTTTCGCGATCGTCACGAACCGTAGGCCGGGATGCGGTGGACGCGGTAGCGCCGGCGCGTGACGCAGATGGCAGGGCGGGCAACCGTGAGCCATCGCGATCCGCGGGATCGACACGGCGCGGTCACAGCGTTTATCGCCGGCTTCGGAAGCGAGCACGCGCAAGCTTTCGAATGTCCGGCGAGGGACGCCCGCGGACGGCAAAAGCGTGTGGTCCTGGCGCCCGGAGTCTGGCGTCAAGGCTTGCAGTTATGGAGCGGCCCGACCGGGCGCGCGCATCAGCCATCTGCAAGACGACGGGGGCAATAGTGCACCGCTCCCCGGGGAGAGCGCGCCATAAGCAGTTAAAACCATCCGCGCAGGGAAGGCCGGGCATCTCGGCCAACACCTGTGATCACCCCGCGTGCGTTCTTTCGCGTGCGGATCGTGGGTGCCAGCCGGCGCCCGGCCTTCCCAGCGCCCTCTGTTTCAAGGGAGGGTGGAACGAGAAGCAAAGCTCGGGCGAAATGCGCCGCGAGATCGCGAAATCGCGTCTGCTGCGATGAATTGTATTCCTCCGCGAATTACACTCTCACGCCGTCACCCTGAGGTGCCGGAGCGAAGCGGAGGCCTCGAAGGGCGACGGCCCGGCTGCATCGGAGCCGTTCATCCTTCGAGGCTCCCCATGCGAAGCGTTGCATCGCATGGCTCGCACCTCAGGATGACGGGTAGTCAGTCTGGAAAAGGAACTATCTTGAAATAATAGGATATCTACCTTTCGTGGGGAGTCGAGCCGCCTACAATTTGACAGTTCTTTTTTAGAACTTTATGTTCTGCGCCAACCACCAGCCGCCCGCGATTCCGGCGGCCCTCACAGGAGGCGACCTTGCCCAAGCGACATGCGACAGCCGCCATCATCGGTGCCGGCGATTTCATCGGCTCCGAGATTGCCAAAAAATTCGCCGGCGAAGGTTTTACCGTGTTCGCCGGCCGCCGTAACGGCGACAAGCTGGCGCCGCTCGTCAAGGAGATCGAAGCCGCCGGCGGCGAAATCCACGCGCGCTCGCTCGATGCGCGCAAGGAGGAGGAGATCATCTCCTTCCTCAACGACGCCGACAAGCACGCGCCGCTCGACGTCTGCATCTTCAATGTCGGCGCCAACGTCAACTTTCCGATCCTCGACACCACCGAGCGCGTGTTTCGCAAGGTGTGGGAGATGGCCTGCTATTCCGGCTTCCTCGCCGGACGTGAAGCGGCACGGCTGATGCTGCCGCGTGGCCGCGGCAACATCTTCTTCACGGGCGCCACTGCATCCTTGCGCGGCCGCAGCGGCTTTGCCGCCTTTGCCAGCGCCAAGTTCGGCTTGCGTGCCGTTGCGCAGGCGATGGCGCGTGAATTGGGTCCAAAGAACATCCATGTCGCGCATCTCATCATCGATTCCGGTGTCGATACCGAATGGGTGCGGCAGCGCCGGCTGGAAGCACTCGGGCCCAATGCGCTCGACAATCCCGATCTGTTGATGCCGCCCTCGGCGGTAGCGGATGCCTATTGGCAGCTCTATCAGCAGCCGAAGAGCGCCTGGACGTTCGAAATGGAGATCCGCCCGTTCGGAGAGAAATGGTGACCGCTGCGCGGAACTGTGGCTAACTCGATCCCAATACAATCCGTATCCGGGAGGGAAATTACGTGAAGACCGCGATCACCGAACTGTTCGGCATCGAGCATCCGATCATCCAGGGTGGCATGCATTTCGTCGGCTTCGCCGAGCTTGCGGCCGCCGTCTCCAACGCCGGCGGGCTCGGCATCATCACCGGGCTGACGCAGCGCACCCCGGAATTGCTCGCCAAGGAGATCGCGCGCTGTCGCGACATGACCGACAAGCCCTTTGGCGTGAACCTCACCTTCCTGCCGACTTTTGCCACGCCGCCTTACCCGGAATATATCGCCGCGATCGTCGAGGGCGGCATCAAGGCCGTGGAAACCGCGGGCCGCAGCCCCGAACAATATATGCCGGCGCTGAAGGCGGCCGGCATCAAGGTGATCCACAAATGCACCTCGGTACGTCACTCGCTGAAAGCCGAGCGGATCGGCTGCGATGCCGTCAGCGTCGATGGCTTTGAATGCGGCGGTCATCCCGGCGAGGACGACGTTCCCAACATGATCCTGCTGCCGCGCGCGGCGGAAGAATTGAAGATTCCCTTCGTCGCCTCCGGCGGCATGGCCGACGGCCGCAGCCTGGTCGCAGCGCTCTCACTGGGCGCGGCCGGCATGAACATGGGCACGCGCTTCATCGCCACCAAGGAAGCGCCGGTGCATCAGAACGTGAAGAATGCGTTGGTTGCCGCAAGCGAGCTCGACACCCGCCTGATCATGCGGAGCTTGCGCAACACCGAGCGCGTGCTGAAGAACGCCAATGTCGATCGCTTGCTGGAGATCGAGCGCGCGAAGGGCGACAAGTTGAAGATCGACGACATCCACGACCAGGTCGCGGGCGTCTATCCAAAGATCATGCTCGAGGGTGCGATGGATGCCGGCGCCTGGAGCTGCGGCATGGTCGCGGGTCTCATCCACGACATTCCCACCTGCAAGGAGCTGATCGATCGCATCATGCAACAGGCCGACGATATCATCCGCAACCGCCTGATGGGCTTCCTTGATGGCAAGCCGGCCGCACGCAAGGTCGCCTGATTCTGCATTCGACGTATGACGCTTTAACTGGGGATCGCGTGACATGCGGTCCCCGTTTTGCATTGTGCGCAACCGCGATCAACAACGCGTGTCTTGCCTGACCCCGACGCCTGCTGTTTCCTTAATCGCGAGGGCTTCGAGTCATCTTCCCATGCCAAGCGAACTTCCGACCATCAGGCGACGAGATCTGCTTGCATTGATCGGCACGGTCGCCGGCAGTGCTGCGATGTATCACGCGATGACCAGCCTCGGTTTCGCGTCGGAGTCGCCCTATCAGGGGCCGATCCGGCTCGAAGGCGATCCGAAGGGGGCAAGCGTCCTCGTGCTCGGCGCCGGCCTTGCGGGCATGACCGCGGCGCTGGAACTGCGCAAGGCGGGCTACAAGGTCCAGATCCTCGAATTCAATGGTCGCGCCGGCGGCCGCAATTGGACCCTGCGCGGCGGCGACAGTTTTACCGAGCTCGGCGGCTTCAAGCAGACCTGCGACTTCGCGGACGGGCTCTATATCAATCCCGGCCCCTGGCGCATTCCGCATCATCACCGCGCGCTGCTGGACTATTGCAAGCGGCTGAACGTTGCGCTCGAGCCGTTCAACCAGCTCAATCACGCCGCCTATCTGCATTCGGTCCGCGCCTTCGCCGGCAAGCCGCAGCGCATCCGCGCGGTGAAGGCCGACTTCCAGGGACAGATCGCCGAGCTGCTCGCCAAGGTGACTCAACAAGGCAAGCTCGACGAGACCGTCTCCAGGGAAGACCAGGAGATTCTGTTGCAGGCGCTGCGCTCCTGGGGCGCACTCGACAACGGCTATGGCTACAAGGCCAATCTGATCTCGGCAGAGTTTCGCGGCTACGCAAGGGATCCCGGCGGCGGCTTGACCGCGATGCCGGAGGCGAGCGAGCCGGTCGGCCTGTCGGAGATCCTGAAGTCGCGGCTCTGGCGTTATCTGCGCGGCTTCGCGCATTACAATTTCCAGACCACGATGTTCCAGCCGGTCGGCGGCATGGACATGATCGGCAAGGCGTTTGCAAAAGAGGTCGGCGATCTCATCCGCTTCAATGCAAAGGTCACCGAGATCAAGCAGGACGACCGCGGCGTGACCGTCAGCTATGTCGATGCAGGCAAGCCCGGCGCCGTGCAGCAGGTGCAGGCCGACTGGTGCGTCTGCACGATTCCGCTGTCGATCCTGAGCCAGTTGCCGGTCGATGTCAGCGCCGCCATGAAGTCGGCGATTGATGCCGTGCCCTATGCCGCCTCCGTCAAGATCGGCCTGCAGTTCAAGCGCCGGTTCTGGGAGGAGGACGAGCAGATCTATGGCGGCATCAGCTACACCGATTTGCCGATCCGCCAGATCGCCTATCCCAACTATGGTTATAACCGCGCCGGGCGCGGCGTGCTGCTCGGGGCCTATCTGTTCGAGGGACCGAACGCCTATGAGTTCACGGCGATGTCGCCCGCCGAGCGTGTCGCGCGCGCGGTCGAGTTCGGCGCCGCCATCCATCCGCAATACAAGGCCGAGTTCGAGACCGGCGTGTCTGTCGCCTGGCACCGAGTTCCGTTCGTGCTCGGCTGCAGCGGCGACTGGACCGACGCGACGCGCGATGCGCACTACAAGAATCTCTGCCAGATCGACGGCCGCATCGTGCTTGCCGGCGAACACGCCTCTGCCTTGCCCGCATGGCAGGAGGGTGCCATCCTGTCGGCGCTCGATGCGATCACGCGGCTGCACGATCGCGTTGTGAGGATGTGATGGTGGAAGGCGCGTTGCTCTCCCGGCTTGCAATTGCGGTGCTCGCGCTGCTGTCGCCGACGGCGCTCGCGCATGACGGCCCGCAAACGCACATCTTCTCCTCCGGCTTCAATTTCGCCGAGACCACGGGCGAAGAGCTGTTCGCCAATATTTGTCAGGGCTGCCACATGCCCGACGGCAGCGGCGCTTCAGGGGCGGGCACCTATCCCTCGCTCGTCGCCGACAGGAATCTGGAGGCGCGCGGATACCCGGTCTATCTCGTCATCAACGGGCGCAAGGCCATGCCGCCGTTCGGCGAGATGATGACGGATGCGCAGATCGCCGCGGTCGTGAACTATCTGCGCACGCACTTTGACAACAACTATCAGGACATAGTGACGGCGGGCGAAGTCAGGGATGCACGCCGCTAGAAACAATAACAGGGGGCGACGAATGAACTTCAGAACCATGGCCGCGATCGGCGGGCTGCTCGGAGCGATGCAGATGGGAATCGCGCAGGCCGAAGTGATCCGGCATCCGATTCCGAACTCGACCTTTCCGATCGCGCAATCGGTGCAGGTCACCGGCAATGTGACGACCTATTACGTTAGCGGCCAGGTGCCGCCGGTCGCCAACAAGGATGCCGATCCGCAGAGCCTGCAGGCCTATGGCGACACCAAGACACAGACCGTCGGCGTGCTCAATCGCATCAAGACCATTTTGGACGGCCTTGGTCTGACCATGGGCGACGTCGTGAAGATGCAGGTCTTCCTGGTGCACAACACGGCGATGCCGATGGACTTCAAGGCCTTCATGGAAGGCTACACCCAGTTCTTCGGCGGCAGCCAGCCCAATCTGCCGGCCCGCTCCGTGGTCGGCGTCGCTTCGCTCGCCAATCCCGGTTTCCTGGTCGAGATCGAGGTGATCGCAGTGAAGGACGCCAAATAAGCGGCGAAGGGAATACAGCATGAAGATTGCACGCAACGCCACCGCCGCCGTCGCTGCACTGATCCTCAGCAGCAGCCTCGCCACCGCCGCCGGGCTCAAGCCGCAACAGCAACTCTCCTACGACATCTACAAGGAGCTCGTTGAGACAGACACGACGACCGCAACTGGCGATACCGCCAAGGCTGCCGAGGCATTGGCGGCGCGGCTGAAGGCAGCGGGCATTCCGGCGGCAGACGTGCAGGTGTTCTCACCGGCGCCGCGCAAGGGCAATCTCGTTGCGCGCCTGCGCGGCAGCGGCGCCCGCAAGCCGATCCTCCTGGTCGCGCATCTCGACGTGGTGCCGGCCCTGCGCGAGGACTGGAGCGTCGATCCGTTCAAGCTGACCGAGCAGTACGGCTACTATTACGGCCGCGGCACTGCCGACGACAAGCATATGGCGACCGCCTTCATCGCGGCACTCATCCGCTACAAGCAGGAAGGCTACAAGCCTGATCGCGACATCATCGTGGCGCTCGAGACGGACGAGGAAATCTTCGACCGCGATGGTCTAGGCATCAATTGGCTGATCAAGAACCACAGGGATCTCATCGATGCCGAGTTTGCGCTCAATGAAGGTGGCGGCGTCGGCCTGAAAGGCAACAAGCCGATCCGCAACAGCGTGCAGACCAGCGAAAAAGTGCCGGTCAGCTTCCAGTTGGAGGTCACCGATACCGGCGGCCACAGCTCGGTGCCGCGCGGGAACAATCCGATCTACAGGCTCGCCGAAGGTCTCGTGCGGCTCTCAAAATTCAATTTCCCGATCAGGCTCAACGACACCACGCGCGGCTATTTCGAGAAATCGGCGCAGTTCGAGAATGAGCAGACGGCGGCCGACATGCGCAGCGTGATGTCTGACAAGCCCGATCTCTCGGCGATGTCGTTCGTGCGGCTCGCCGCCAACCCGGTCTTCAACGCGCAGCTCCGCACCACCTGCGTCGCAACCCAGTTGCAGGCTGGTCATGCCATCAACGCGCTGCCGCAGTCGGCGATCGCCAAGGTCAATTGCCGCATGATGCCGGGCGAGCCGGTCGAGGAGGTCGAGACGACACTGAGGCGCGTGCTGGCCGATGGCCAGATCAGGGTGACGCAGATCGATACGCCAGTGCTGAGCGCGCCGTCGGAGCTGCACGAAGAGATCATGGGCGCGATCGAAAAGCTATCGGGCGAATTTTTCCCCGGCGCCGTCGTGATGCCGGTCATGAGCTCCGGTGCAACCGACGGTTCCTATCTGCGCAATGCGGGGATCCCGACCTATGGCCATTCCGGCATGGCGATCGACATCGGCGAAGGCCGCATTCACGGCAGGGACGAGCGGGTTCCGGTCGCCTCCTTCTACAACGGGCAGGAATACCTCTACCGGCTGGTCAAGGTGCTCGCCGGTGGATCCTGAAAGGCCTTGATTCCCTGCTTGTTTTCGGCGGCCGGTAACCCTGATGACAATCGGCCGCTGGAAATCCGCGGTCCGCCTCCTAAATAAGGGTAAATTGCCCCTTATTGGTTTCAGGAGGCGTCTGTGGTCCTGAAAAGCTTTTCCTTCGGCCTGGTCACCGCCCTCGCGCTCGCATGGGGTGGCGGAGCTTTGGCCGACGACTATCGTCCCAGCGACTTCCTCGGAATGGATCTGTCCAAGGCGGTCTTGTCGCCGAAGCGCCTGGGCCCGCCGACCGAGTTCGCGCCGGTGGCCGTCGAGGCCAAGAGCGACATGAAGAGCGACGCGCAGGCACGTACCGTGACCGGTGACATGCCGAAGCAGGTCGCGACTGAGCGCGTTCGCGCGCCGTCGGCAAAGGTTGCTCAGACGCAGCACCGTGGTGTCGCTCGCGCAAAGCTCGCGCATCGTCACGGCAATCCGCTGGACGCGCAGGCCATGGATACGCGCATCCAGACCTGGCCGTGCAGGACCGGCGGCATCTGCAACTGGAAGCGCTGAGATCAGCGTCATCCACCCGTCGCAAAACCGTAGGCGCAGAGTCAAGAAACCGTAAGCCGGTAGTCAAACGGCGCAGGCATCTTCCGTCGCGATTCGACGAAGGTCTCCTGAATGGCAACGCTCCGCGCCTCGCGCGCATGGACCCGACGGCAGTTTTTGGTCCGCTCCACGTCCTCGCTCGCGCTCGCCGGCGTCGGCACACTCGCAAAACCCTATCTCAGCCGCGCCGCCGACCGGCCGCTCATCGCCGGCGGCATCCAGTCCGGCGACGTCTTCGACGGATCGGCGGTGGTCTGGGCCCGCGCCGACCGGCCTGCACGGATGCGAGTTGAGTATTCGACTGTTGAAAGCTTCAGAACGATTCTCGGCACGGCCTCCGCCGACGCGGTCCCCGACGCCGACTTCACCTCAAAGGTGCTGCTGCAGGGACTGCCGTCCGGCCAGGACATCTTCTACCGCGTGCACTTCGACGACCCCGCCACCGGCCTCGCCGGCGAAGGACGCATCGGACATTTCCGCACCGCGCCAGAGGCCGGGCAATCCATCTCCTTCCTGTGGTCCGGCGACACCGCCGGGCAGGGGTGGGGCATCGACACGTCGCGCGGCGGATATAGTTCCTACCGCACCATGCTGAAGAACCGTCCGGACTTCTTCATCCACTCCGGCGATCACATCTATGCCGACTGCACCATTCCCTCCGAGCAAAAACTGCCCGGCGGCGATGTCTGGCGCAATCTCGTGACCGAGGAAAAATCCAAGGTCGCGCACACGCTGGTGCAATTCCGCGGCAACTACAAATACAATCACCTCGACGAAAACTTTCGCGCCTTCCACGCCGAGGTGCCGATGTTCGCGCAATGGGACGATCACGAGGTGACCAATGACTGGTCGCCTTATGGCAGCGTCGACGAGACCGGCCATGACGAGGATGGCACCTCGAGCCTGGTCGCCCGCGCCCGCCGCGCCTTCCTCGAATTCATGCCCATCCGCGAACTGTCCGCGCGGGGCGGACGCATCTATCGCCGCATTGGCTATGGACCGCTGCTCGACGTTTTCATGATCGACATGCGCAGCTATCGCGATTCCACCTGGAACAAGGGCGTGGATCGCGACGGTTGGATCCTGGGTCGCGAACAACTGGCCTGGCTGAAGCGTGAGCTCGCTGCCTCGCGCGCGACCTGGAAGGTGATCGCGGCCGATCTGCCGATCGGCCTCATCAGCCTGGACGCGGTCGCGCTCGGCGACGGCCCGCCCGACCGGCGCGAGCACGAGATCGCGGACCTCCTGTCCTTCATCAAGCGCGCCGGCGTGCGCAACATCGTCTGGCTCACCGCCGACATGCACTACACAGCCGCGCATTATTACGATCCCAACCGCGCAGTGTTCAGCGATTTCGAGCCGTTCTGGGAGTTCGTCTCGGGTCCCCTGCATGCAGGCACCTGGGGACCAGGCGAGCTCGACAACACGTTTGGCCCCGTCGCGATGTACCAGAATGGCTGCAGCGCAGAGCAGGGCGAGAATCTCGCGCCCTGCTTCGGCCTCCAGTTCTTCGGCAAGGTCGACATCGACAGCCGCAGCGAAGTCATGACCGTCACGCTCAAGGACGTCGACAATAGAGACCTCTGGTCCGTCGATATCCTGCCGCAGCCGCAGCCGCTGGCGCGACCGGCTCTCGTCGCGCAGCATTCCTAGGGCGTGCGCAGGCCGATGCCGCCGCGCACCGGCCGGGCGACGGGCTGCGGCGCTTCCGCACGTGCATTCATCCATGCCGGCACCTGCGGCATGGTGTTTTGCCGGACGTAGAATTCGCCCTGCTTGGGTGACCCTGTATAGGCAAATCCATCGGCCTGCGCCGGGGTGGCGCCGGCAACAACGGCTGCCAGGACAGCAATTGTCAAAATCGTCTTCATGATCGTCTCCTTGTCGCGTGCAGCCGGAATGGCCGCGATGGTTGGATGCTGACAGGAGAGGGCAGACACTTGAAATGCCGTTTGGCTGTCACGGCGATGCCCGCAGGCTATCTGCGCTAACCTGATCTTGATTGGCCTTGTCCGGGGCGGGCCGCTATACTCGCAGTCCCCGCCACTCCTTTCCATCATCGAAAAAATCTGCCCAAGCGGCGTCGCCGCTTGCGTATCCGGCGGGCTGGAATTCGTCAGGAGCCACCTTATGGATCATCTGAAAACGCAGGGCATCAGCATGCCCAAGCTCGGCCTCGGCACCTTCCGTATGCAGGGCGATGCCTGCCGTGCCGCGGTCGAGAGCGCGCTCGCGCTCGGCTATCGCCATATCGACACCGCCGAGATGTACGGCAATGAGGAGCCGATCGGCGCCGCCATTGCCACCGCACGCGTGCCGCGGAGCGAGCTGCATGTCACCACAAAAGTCTGGCACGACAACCTTTCGCCGGATGCGATCCGCCGCGCCTTTGATGCCAGCCTGAAGAAGCTCCGCCTCGATCAGATCGATCTCTATCTCGTGCACTGGCCGTCGCGCGGCGCGAATTGGGGCGCTGTGTTCGAGACGTTGATGAAGCTGAAGGAGGAGAAGCGCGTCCGTGCCATCGGCGTCGCCAATTTCACGACAGCCCTGCTCAAGATCGCAGTCGAGGATATCGGCGCGCCGATCGCCTGTAACCAGATCGAATATCACGCGATGCTCGACCAATCGAAGGTGCTGACCTATCTCGCGGCCAAGTCGATCCCGCTGGTCGCCTATTGTCCGCTGGCGCAGGGCCGCGTCGCCACCGATCCGGTTCTTGCCGAGATCGGCAAGAAGCATGATGCGACGGCCGCGCAGGTGGCGCTGAAGTGGCTGCTCGACCAGCAGGGCGTCGCGGCGATCCCGAAGGCGTCGCGGCGCGAGAGCCAGCAAGCCAACCTCGATGCGTTGAAGATCACGCTGGATGATGCCGACCGCAAGACAATCGCGGCACTGCCCAAGGACAAGCGTTGCGTCAATCCAGGCTTTGCGCCGGATTGGGATTGATCGTCCTTGCGACGTGGCGATGCATGCAAAGAAATGGCCCCGCGAGGGGCCATTTCCATTCAGGACGTATTAATCCCAGTGACGGTGACCGCCGCGCTTGATCACGACGACCCTGTCGTGATGGTTGCGCCAGCCGCGATGCCAGCCATTGTCACGATGCTCGCGGAATTCGGCGCGCGCGCCGTACGGGCCGTGATGGTGATGATAGCCCTTCTTGATCACCACCGTCTCGGCGTTCGCCATCGACGGGGCAACGATCGCGAGCGCGCCGAGGGCGGCGACGACATAACCAAGTTTCTTCATGATTGTCCTCCTCCAACAGAATGCAATTGAGAACCGCGCATGCGCGCGAACGTTCCGGAGGAACTGCAGGAGAATTCTGAACAGATATTCAGTTAGGAGTTTGCATGAGATACTTGTGAGCCGTCACGTGCTGTTGCCGCAGCGGCTCTGCGCAGGCGTCGGTTGTCCAGTTCGCACGAATTTGCCGTCCTTGATCGAGTAGTCGCCGCGCTGATTGCGGTTGTAAATCGCACGCAGAGTGCCGTCCTTCAGAAGCTTCAATCCGAATTCGCGCGTCTGATGCAGCGACGGGAAGAACACCATGATGTTGAGCATGCCATCGGCATCGGTCGATGCTGCCACCACCTCGTTCTCGTCCCTGGCGTCGCCGAAGTTGCGCCGGTACATCACGCGACCATCGGGCTTGATCTCGTAGGTCAGCAACGCCCCCTTGTCATGGTCGGGCCGTAGCGAGCAGTCGATCGCCCAGGAGCCGAGCAGGCCCCATTTGATCACCGTCGCCGACAACGCCTCGGCGTTGGTGGCGGCCGTCAGTGCGGCCCAAAGAAGCGCAGCCGTCGCCAAGCGGCCCAAGCAGAAAGTCATGTTTTCCGGAAGCCCCGCCCCAAAACGAGACTTAAGTCTATCATCATCGTCCCGGCCGTCCACCTGGGCAGCCAAACGTTCCGCTATTTGATCCGCGTCAATGAGGCGGCCCGAAACCTGTCCATAGTGTTGGGTTCGGGAGGCCGATCGTGGATAGATCAATGCTGGATGAAGTCGTCGATTTCGCGGGCGAAGCGCTGCCTGGCGCAAGCGTTCCGCCTTACTCCGAGACAGTTTTCTTGGCCGAGCTCGGCGAGCGGGTGCGCTCGTCGCGCATGCGCTGCGACCTGTCGCGCCGGGAGCTTGCCCGACGGTCCGGAATCTCTGAGCGCTATATCGCGCAGATCGAGGGCGGCAAGGGTAACGTCTCGGTCGTGCTGTTGTTGCGCCTCGCCTCGGCGATCCACCGCAGTCAGCCGCAGGCCGCCTGACAACGTTCGGGGAGGCCGCGTTGGGACAGCTCGCGCTTGCGGCCAAGGTCACGCATGTGCCGTCGCTGATGCTATCGGAGGCGCCGGGCAGCCCGTTGCGCGCCGCGCGCGAACAGGCGGTCGGTTCGCTGCGCGAGCTCGGCCGGCGGGCGAAGGAGCGCGGTGTCACCACCTTCGTGGTGTTCGACACCCACTGGCTCTCCAATTTCGGCTACCACATCAACGCCAATGCGCGGCATCGCGGCTCGTTCACGAGCCACGAGGCGCCGCAGATGATCCAGGATTTGCGTTACGACCTGCCGGGTGATGCCGCGTTGGCCCATGCGATCGCGGGCAGGGCGGCGGATGCCGGCCTCAACGTCATCGCGCATCAGGTCCAAAGCCTTGGGCTGGAATACGGCACCATCGTGCCGATGCACTACATGAATGCCGACGGCTGGGCGAAGGTGGTCTCGGTCGCTTCGCCGCTCTTTACCTCGCTGGAGGAGAGCCGGATCCTGGGCGAGGCGACCCGCCGTGCGATCGAGGCCTCAGGCGAACGGGTGGCGATCCTGGCGTCCGGCTCGCTGTCGCACCGGCTGTGGCCGAACAAGAAGCTTGGCCCCGAGGCCTGGACCAGCGTGGCGAGCGAGTTCAACCGCCAGGTCGATCTGCGCGTGCTCGAGCTCTGGCAAAGCCGCCGCTACCGCGAATTCCTCGATATGCTTCCGGACTACGCCGTCAAGTGCAACGGCGAGGGCGGCATGGCCGACACCATCATGCTGTTCGCAGCGCTCGGCTGGTACGACTATCGCGGCGCCGCCGAACAGCTCTGCGACTATTTTCCGTCGTCCGGCAGCGGTCAGGTGAACGTGGAGTTTCACGTCGAGGCGTGAAACGCCTTGGGGTTCAGGCCCGCTTCTCCACATTGGCGCTTCGCGCCGGCACGCCAAACTCCTTGCGGCAAACTTCGGCGAGCACGGCGACACCGTCGCGGATCTGCTGATGCGTGGGGCTGGCAAAGCACAGACGTAGGCGCGAGCCGGAATGGCCCTTGTTGGTCGACCATTCCGGGCCCGGATTGATCGAGACGCCCGCAGCGAGCGCGGCCTGATAAAGCCTGAGCGTATCGACATTGTCGGGCAGCTTGACCCAGAGGAAGATGCCGCCTTTGGGCTCCTCGAATTCGGCCGCTGTGCCGAACTGCTCGTTCAGCGCCTCCATCAGCGTATCGAGTTTTGTGCGCAATCCCTTGGTCAGCGCCGGCACGTGGGTCGCAAAGTGCAGCTTGCAATACTCGGCGAGCACCATCTGCTCCAGCGCGCCTGAGCCGGCGTCGGTCTTCAGCGCCAGCATGCGTGACATCACATCCCAGGGCGCGACGATGAAGCCGACGCGCAGCGCCGGCGCGATCGATTTCGAGAACGAGCCGATATGGATGACGCCGCCGTTCGGGGCCATCGCGTAGATGGCCGGCGGCCGCTCGCCCGACCACACGAGGTCGGCGTAGCAATCGTCCTCGAAGATCGGCACGCCGTATTCGGCGGAGAGTTTCAGCAACTCGGCGCGGCGGCTCTCCGGCATGATCGAGCCCGTCGGGTTCTGCACCGTCGGGATGGTATAGATGTATTTTGGCTTGATGCCGCGGCTCTTCAGGTTCGCGAGCGTCGCGGCCAAAGCGTCCATCCGCATGCCGTTATCATCGAGGGGGACGCCGACGGTGTTGACGCCGAGCCGCGTCAGGCGGTTGAGCGCGCCCTGATAGGTCTCCTGCTCGACGATGACGGTGTCGCCGCGCGCGAGCAGCGTGTGGTTGACGAGGTCGAGCGCCTGGAGCGAGCCGGAAACGATCATGAGATCGTCGACCGTGCAGGCGATGCCGGCATCCCGTTTCAGCTTGGTGGTCAGGAATTCGCGCAAGGGCAGGTAGCCTTGCGGGCCGTGCGCCAGGCCGTAGGTGGCGAGGTTGCGGCCCTCGCGCCGCAGGACGCTGTCGACCGCCGTGATCAGATCGTCCACCGGCACCCGCTCGGAATCGTTATTGCCGCCGACAAAGCTGTATTTGGCGAGCCCCGTCCAGCGCGCAGAGGGAGCCGGCAGCCCCGGCGGGAACAGGGGCGCGAAATCGAAGCTGGACGACATGGATGTTTCCTCGGTTTGTTATCGTTGAGCCAACCGGCGTTGCACCGGCCGACCTGGTTACTTGCCGGCCGTCCGGGTCGGACGTCCCTGGCTGACGAAAGCGTAATGCGCATTGGCGACGCCGCCAACCATCAAGGCTTCGACCACAGGCTCGGAGATCTCGCTTGTTGCCGCCCAGTCGACGATGAAATTGGCGCCGGTTCCGCCGCGGACGTCGTCGGTCGGGATGAAGACGGAGACGGTCGCCAACGGCTTCAAGGCGACCGGAGCCTTCAGATAGCTCTCGACCATTTTGCCGGACGTGTCGAAATAGGCGATCCGCTTGACGATCAGCGGCTGCGTCTCCGAGGCGTTGTGCACGCTCAGCGTCACCGAGAAATCGACACGCAGCCGGCCCTGGCTCATCGCGACGCTGGAATAGGCCGGCACGTAGAAGCCGCCCGAAACGCTCAACGCCTCCTTCGGCATCGCCGTGAGCGAATCGGCAAAACTTTGTTCGATATTGACCTTGGATTGTGCGATGGCCGGCATTGTCCATGCGAGGCTGGCTATCATCGCGAGCACGATTTGCATGTGACGAATTGCTGGCTTGCAGCCCCGGGGTCCACCTCTAGGGTGCGACAAAACGGACTGATTGGACATGCACGAGCTCATTCGCGATATCACTCTTTGTATCCTGTTTGCCTGGATGCTGGGGCTTTTGGCCCACTTTTCCCGCCAACCGCTGATCCTGGCCTACCTTATCGCCGGCTTTTGCATAGGTCCATTCGGTGCCGGCTGGGTCAAGTCGCAGGAATCGATCACGGTCATTTCCGAGCTCGGCCTGATCTTCATGCTGTTCATGATCGGGCTCGAGATCGACCTGAAGAAGATCGTAAGGGCCGGGCGGGTGATCCTGTTCGCGGCCGGCGGGCAGCTCATCGGCGGCTGCTTGCTGGGCATCCTGTTCTTCGTCGGCATCGGCCTGTCGCTCGGCGGCGGCCGTTTCGATGCAGTCTATCTCTGTGTCGCCTGTGCGCTGTCCAGTACCGTCATCATCGTCAAGGTCCTCTATGAGAAGCGTGAGCTCGACACGCTGCCCGGCCGTATCACGCTCGGCGTCCTCGTGCTCCAGGACATCTTTGCCATCCTGTTCCTCGCGGTGCAGCCGAGCCTTGCCGACCTGCAGGTGACGGTCATCCTGCTTTCGATCGTCCGTGTTGCGGTGTTGGTCGCGGCCGCCTTCCTGGTCAGCCGCTACGTGCTGCCGCGCCTGTTCCACCAGATCGCCCGCCGCCCAGAGCTGATCCTGCTCGGCGCGCTCGCCTGGTGCTTTCTGGTCGCCGAGACCGCCGAGCGGCTGCATTTGTCGCGTGAGATGGGCGCGCTGATCGCCGGTGTCTCGCTCTCGACCTTCCCCTACGCGCTCGATGTCACCGCAAAGGTGACGACGCTGCGGGACTTCTTCATCACTCTGTTTTTCGTGACGCTCGGCATGACCATCCCGGTGCCGAACATGTCCGTGATCGGGCTTGCCCTGATGATTGCGGCCTTCACGGTGGTCAGCCGCGTGGTCACGACATTCGTGCCGCTCTATCTGATGAAGCAGGGCCTGCGCGCAAGCCTTTTGCCGGCGATCAATCTGGCGCAGATCAGCGAGTTCTCGCTGGTCGTGATCCAGACCGGCGTCACCGACAACCACATCTCGACGCAGACGGCGAATGCGGCCTCCTTCGCCTTCGTGGTGCTGGCCGTGCTCTCGACCTTCGCGATGTCGCGCAGCGACGAGATCACGCGCTGGGCGATCGGTCCGTTGAAGCGGATCGGCTTGCGCGATCTCGACGACAGCCACGCGCATGGCGAGGAGGGGCACGAAGGCGGCCATGGCGAAGCCCGCCGCATCGTCATCCTCGGCTTTTTCCGCGCGGCGAGCGCGCTGCTCGCCGAGATCGAGCGGCAGAACCCGCTGCTGCTGGAGCAGATCACGGTGATCGACTTCAATCCCGATGTGTACCAGACCTTGCTGGCGCGGGGCCTGCACGTCGTCTATGGCGACATCAGCAATGTCGACACGCTGGTCCATGCTGGCGTCGCAAAGTCCGAGATGATCATTTTGAGCGTGCCGGATTCGCTATTGAAGGGCGCCACCAACGAAAAGCTGGTCCGCCACGTCCGCACTCTGAATCCGGATGCGCTGATCGTCGCCACCGCCGACCTGCTGTCCGACGTCGGCGAGCTCTATGCGGCTGGCGCGAGCTACGTCACCGTCACCCGGCTCAGCGACGCGCACGAGCTGTTCACGGTGCTGGAGGCGGCCCAGGCGGGCCTCCTGGAGGACAAGCGGGCGGAGCTGGATTTGCGGCTCAGCGAGCGCCGGGAAGTGCTGCCGTAGGGGCGCCCCCGGCATCTTTCGCGCCGCCGGGCCGCGCCTATATGGCTGGTATGATCGGTGCAAGCCGTAAAACGAATCCCGCGGCCGGTCGCCGGCATGAGCGGTTGCGTCCAGAACACTAGCGCCGGGGCTTAAGTCCGGCTAAGCCTCCGGCCCATAACAGCCAGAGACTGGGAAATGCCCGATACCGTTCAGGAAGTTTTGCAGGCCTTTGCCAAGGGCGAGCTCGTCGTCGTGACCGACGATGAGGATCGGGAAGGCGAGGGCGATCTTATCGTTGCGGCCTCACTCTGTACCGCCGAGAAGATGGCCTTCATCATCCGCCACACCTCCGGCATCGTCTGCGCGCCGATCACCACCGAGGACGCGCGGCGGCTGCGGCTCGACCCGATGGTCGCCCATAACGATTCCGCTCACACCACGGCCTTCACGGTCTCGATCGACTACAAGCCCGATGGCGGCACCGGCATCTCGGCTGAGGAGCGTGCCTCATGCTGCCGCGCGCTCGCCAATCCCAATGTCGGCGCCAACGATTTTGCCCGTCCCGGCCACATCTTTCCCCTGATCGCCAAGGACGGCGGCGTGCTGCTGCGCTCCGGCCATACCGAGGCCGCGGTCGACCTCTGCAAGCTTTCCGGCCTGCCGCCGGTGGGCGTGATCAGCGAGTTGATGAACGACGACGGCAGCGTGATGAAGGGCGAACAGGTCGCCCGCTTCGCCGCGCAGCACAAGCTCAAGCACGTCACGATTGCGGACATGATCGCCTATCGCCAGGCGCGCGAGAAGCTGATCGAGCGGGTCTCGACCTTCGTCACCGAAAGCCCGATCGGGCCGCTGCAGGGCTATGCCTACCGCTCGCCCTTCGATTCCATCGCCCATGTCGCTTTCGTCTATAACGGGGTCGGCGACGGCAAGAAGGTGCTGACGCGCTTCCACAAGCCGAACATCGTCAAGGAGATCTTTACCGGTCCGAAGCGCATTCAGGCCGTGCTCGAGCAGTTCAAGAAGGAAGGCCGCGGCGTCCTGATCTACTTGCGCGACGGCGCCGCTGGCGTGCCGGTCGAGCCGTTGCCGAACGAGTCGTCGGCGGAGGCCGATCGCAACCGGCAGTGGCGCGAGATCGGCGTCGGCGCGCAGATCCTGCGCGATCTCGGCGTCACATCGATCCGCCATCTCACCTCGTCGACGCACGACTACAAGGGCCTGTCGGGTTTCGGCATCGAGATCGTCTCGAACGAGCAACTCGACACCTAGAACGCCACCGACACGACGTATCCCGGGATGACCGAACCCAGGACGCAATTGCACTTGGCGCCGCGGCGCTCTACCTTGTCGGCCAATTTTTCGACGGAACCAGACGAAAGGACGTTTCATGAGCGTGCGCCCTCAGGCCAAGGACAAGCCGGCTGCGGCTTCTTTCCAGTGGGACGATCCGTTCCTGCTCGATGAGCAGCTCACCGAAGACGAGCGCATGGTGCGCGACACTGCGCGCGCCTATGCCCAGGACAAGCTCCTGCCGCGCGTCACCAAGGCCTATCTCGAAGAGAAGACCGATCGCGAGATCTTCAACGAGATGGGCGAGCTCGGCCTGATCGGCATCACGCTGCCCGAAGAGTATGGCTGCGCCAATGCGAGCTATGTCGCCTATGGCCTCGTCGCGCGTGAGATCGAGCGGGTGGACTCGGGCTATCGCTCGATGAATTCGGTGCAGTCCTCGCTGGTGATGTATCCGATCTACGCCTATGGCGATGAGAACCAGCGCAAGAAGTACCTGCCGAAGCTCGCGAGCGGCGAATGGGTCGGCTGCTTCGGCCTGACCGAGCCGGATGCCGGCTCCGATCCGGCCGGGATGAAGACCCGCGCCGAGAAGGTGTCGGACGGTTATCGCCTCACCGGCAGCAAGATGTGGATCTCGAACGCGCCGATCGCCGACGTGTTCGTGGTCTGGGCCAAATCGGCCGCGCATGACAACCAGATCCGCGGCTTCGTCCTCGAGAAGGGCATGAAGGGCCTGTCGGCGCCGAAGATCGGCGGCAAGCTCTCGCTCCGTGCTTCCATCACCGGCGAAGTCGTGATGGACGGCGTCGTGGTTGGCGAAGACGCGCTGCTGCCCAACGTCTCCGGCCTCAAGGGTCCGTTCGGCTGCCTCAACCGCGCCCGCTATGGCATCTCCTGGGGCGCGCTTGGTGCTGCCGAGGACTGCATGCACCGTGCCCGCCAGTATACGCTCGACCGCAAGCAGTTCGGCAAGCCGCTGGCCGCGACCCAGCTCGTGCAGAAGAAGCTCGCCGACATGGAGACCGAGATCGCGCTGGGCCTGCAGGCCTCGTTGCGTGTCGGCCGCCTGATGGACGAGGGCAAGTTCGCGCCCGAGATGATCTCGATCGTCAAGCGCAACAATTGCGGCAAGGCCCTCGACATCGCCCGCGTCGCGCGCGACATGCATGGCGGCAACGGCATCTCGATCGAGTATCACGTGATGCGCCACGTCCATAACCTCGAGACGGTCAACACCTACGAGGGCACCCACGACGTCCACGCCCTGATCCTCGGCCGCGCCATCACCGGCATTCAGGCGTTCTTCTGAGCCGGCGCACCTCGGCGTGGGATGCGACTGAACTCTCCAATTGCGTCATGGCCGGGCTTG
>NZ_PPPT01000065.1 GCF_006483445.1 Bradyrhizobium guangdongense
CGTTCCGCCGCCGCCCGCGCCTCCGCCGTAATCTCCGCGCCCGCGAGCATCCGCGCGATCTCCTCGCGGCGGTGGTCGGCGGCGAGCGCGTTGACGCGGGTGGCGACGCGCTTGCCCTTGTCGAGGGCGTCCTTGGAAATGAGCAGGTGCTGGTCGGCGCGGGCGGCGACCTGCGGCGCGTGGGTCACAGCCATCACCTGTACCTTGCCGGCAAGGCGTGCGAGGCGGCCGCCGATGGCATCCGCTACCGCGCCGCCCACGCCGGTGTCGATTTCGTCGAACACCAGCGTCGGCGCGGAGCCGCGGTCAGACAGCACGACCTTGAGCGCCAGCAGGAAACGCGACAGCTCGCCGCCGGAGGCGACCTTCATCATAGGCCCCGGCTTGGTGCCGGGATTGGTCTGAACCCAGAACTCGACGCGATCAAAGCCCTGCGGCCCCGGCGCAGTCTCGTCCGTGTCGACCTGCGTCATGAATTTTGCGCGTTCGAGCTTGAGCGGGGCGAGCTCGGCGTTGACGGCCTTGTTGAGCTTTTCCGCCGATTTCTGCCGCGCGGCCGACAGCTTCTTGGCGGCCGTGCCGTAGCGCGCATCGGCTTCGATCGCGGCGCGCTCCAGCTTCTTCAATTGCTCGGCACCGGCATCGATCAGCCGGACGTCGGCGGCATATTTGGCGGCAAGTGCCGCCAGCGCATCGACCGGCGTCGAATATTTGCGGGAGGCGGCGCGCAGCGCGAACAGCCGCTCCTCGATGCGCTCCAGCTCGGCGGGATCGAAATCGGTCGCGGCAAGGGCTGCCTGCAAATGCTGGTCGGCCTCCTCAAGCGCGTTGATCGCGGCATCGATCGCCTTCACGGCGGGCTCGACCAGCGCCGGCGAATTGACACCGCGGCGTTCCAGCCGGCGCACGGCCGCGGAGAGGGTTGCGACCGGCGAATGATGGCCGCCGACGGCCTCCTGCGCCTCGCGGAGGTCGGAGGCGATTTTTTCGCCCTGCATCATCGTGGTGCGGCGGTTCGCAAGCTGCGTCTCTTCGCCGTCCCTGGGCGCGAGCTGCTTCAGCTCGTCGGACGCATGGCGCAGATAGTCGGCCTCGCGCGCGGCGCGCTCCATGCCGGCGCGGTGCTCGTCCAACGCGGTGTTGGCGGTGCGGCGCGCCTCCCAGAGGTCCTCGACGGCGGCGACGTCCTTTTCCAGGCCCGCGAAGGCGTCGAGCAGGCGGCGGTGGGTGGCGGCATCGACCAGCGCGCGTTCGTCGTGCTGGCCGTGGATCTCGACCAGCGCCGTGCCGACCGCCTTCAGCGTCTGCACGCTGATCGACTGGTCGTTGATGAAGGCGCGGGTGCGGCCGTCGGCGAGTTGCACCCGGCGCAGAATCATCTCACCGGTATCGTCGAGCCCGTTCTCGGCGAGGATCTTCATCGCCGGATGGCCCTTGGGCACGTCGAAGACGGCGGTGACCTGGCCCTGCTCTGCGCCGTGGCGCACCAGGCCGGCATCGCCGCGGCCGCCAAGCGCCAGCGCAAAGGCATCGAGCAGGATGGATTTTCCCGCGCCGGTCTCGCCGGTCAAAACGGCAAGCCCGCGGGCGAATTCGATATCGAGCCGTTCGATCAGGACGATGTCACGGATCGACAGACGCGCCAGCATGGAACCAAATTTCCTAGCCGAGAGCTAAAGACCCATCTTCTTGAAGGCCCTGCTCATCCAGGAACCCTGATTCTCGCTCGGCTCGAGACCGCCGGATTTTACAAGATTATAGGCGTCCTTGTACCAGCGGCTGTCAGGAAAATTGTGGCCAAGCACGGCGGCCGCGGTCTGCGCCTCGCCGACGATGCCGATGGTCAGATAGGCCTCGGTGAGCCGGAACAGCGCTTCCTCGACGTGCCGCGTGGTCTGGTACTGCGTGACCACGGCCTTGTAGCGGTTGATGGCCGCCGTGTAGTCGCGCTTCTGCATGTAATAGCGGCCGATATTCATCTCACGGCCGGCGAGCTGGTCGCGGCCGCCCTCGATCTTGGCCTTGGCCGAGGTGGCGTATTCCGAGTTCGGATATTTGCGCACGACCTCCTCGAGCGAGGCGATCGCCTTCTCGGTCCGGCCCTGGTCGCGGCTGATGTCCGGAATCTGGTCGTAATGCGAGGCCGCGATCAGATACTGCGCATAGGCGGCGTCCGGGCTGCCGGGATGCAGCGTCACGTAGCGCGTCGCAGAGCCGATGCAGCCGTCATAGTCGCCCGCCTGGTATGAGGCATAGGCGGACATCAGAAGCGATTTGCGGGCCCACTCCGAATAGGGATGCTGACGATCGACCTCTTCGAACTTCTTGTTGGCCGCCTTCATGTCCTTCTTTTCGTTCATCAGGTACAGGCCCTGATTGTAGAGCTTGTCGGCGGGCTCCTCGACGAAGGTGTCGTCCTTGGCGGTGAACTTGTCCCAGAGCTCGCCGGTGCCGCAGCCGCCCAGCGGCAGCGCGAACATGAACAAGGCAGCCGCCTGCAGCAGCCGCCGAGCCGAAGCTCTGGTTAGTTCGCGCGTCATACGCTGTGCCGACATGAGTTTGAGACCTGACGCCCTGTGATGCGTGCCCGCCCCCTGCCGACCCCGGTCTTGTGACCTTAGCCTTGGGCGCGAGAATACCCCGTGCGAAATCACCGGACCGCGGCGCGCTGCCATGCGACGAGGCCGGTGCATCCAAAAAACGATCGTTACCAATCGGATAGGCAGGCATTTCGCCCGGATTAAGGCGACAACGGGCGGATGCTAGCCAATCATGATTACCAAGAGATTCGCTCGTGGCCAAAGTGGCCGGAACAGGGCTGGAAGGTCCCTTAGGACACGTCCGGGCCGTAGGCGGCGGCAATCCGGCCACCGACGATACCGCTGCCGACCTCGACCATGGGCCGCGCGGGCCGGCGGACCGCCTCGCCCTCGACCACCCGCCAGGCGGTACGGTCGGCGAGCATCGCGGTCAGGACGGCGTGGTTGAGCTTGTGGCCGCCGCGAACCGAGCGATAGGTGCCGAGCAGGGGCAGTCCGGCCAGCGCCAGATCGCCCACCGCGTCCATCGCCTTGTGGCGCGCGCATTCATCGGCGAAGCGCAGGCCTTCAGGGTTCAGCAACCGCTCGTCGTCGAACACCGCGGTGTTCTCGAAGGAGGCGCCGAGCGCAAAACCCGCGCCCCACAGCCGCGCCACGTCGGCCATCAGGCCAAAGGTGCGGGCACGGGAAATCTCGCGGCGGAACCGCTCGGGGCTGAGATCGAGCGTGTAGCTCTGCTTGCCGATGACGGGATTGACGAAGTCGATCTCGACCTCGGCGCGGAAGCCGTTGGCATTGGGCTTGAGCTCGCCGAAGGAATCGCCGATCGCAACCGAAACCGGCTTCAAAACCTGGATGAAACGGCGCGGCGCCAATTGGCTGACGATGCCGGCCTGGTCGATCGCCGCGACGAAAGCCGCCGCGCTGCCGTCCATGATCGGCACTTCCGGACCGTCGATCTCGATGGTGGCGTTGTCCACACCCATGCCGCGCAAAGCGGCCAGCACATGCTCTGCGGTAGAGACCAGCGGGCCTTCGCTATCGCCCAGCACGGTCGCGAATTCGGTCGAGATCACCTGCTCGGCAGTTGCCTGCACTTCACGGTCACAGCCTTCGAGACCGGTGCGGACAAAAATAAAACCTGCATCGATCGGTGCAGGTCCCATGGTGAGGGTGACGGGGAGACCGGAATGAACGCCGACGCCAGCCACGGTGGCCTGCGCACGAAGCGTTGTTTGCCGGCTGGATTTCATCAGGAACTGCCCCACTACGACTTATACAGGACTCAACTAACCGACCGAGATCGTCCGTTCGAATCCGCGTATCCCCAAGTCACGGCAGACCATAGTCACTGCCCCAAACAGCGCCAACTCACGCTTTTTTACCAATTGTTACCCCAACTCTGCCGCATTCGCGCCAAGGCTTAACCAAATTGCGGCACGGCGGAGGGGGTTTTTGGCAACCACATTCGATCACCGAATGCATAATTAATCATTTAGAATCAGCGCCTTGCCTCGGCAACCCGGGATGCTACGGGCCAAAAGCAAAGGTCCCGGCGATCATCTCGCCGGGACCTTTTCCACAACTGGGATTGTAACAATCGTCAGGTCGCCTGGCGCCGCAGGAAGGCCGGAATATCAAGATGGTCGTCACCCTGTGGCGCCGGCGCAACAGGCGCCGGGCGGCCATGAGCGTCCAAACCTTGCGGCGCGGGACGACGAGCATACTCCGATACCGGCTCATGCGACGCGATCTGCTGGGCGACCGAGCGCTGCGGCTTGCGCTCGGGGAGCGCCGGCATCGCCGGACCCGAGCTGCGGGCCGCAACGGGAGCCTCGGTCTCCTCGTCGCGGCGGCCGAGGCCGACATTGGCGAGCCGCTGCAGCAGCGACAGACGCTTCTGCGGGGTCTCTTCCTCCGTCTCACCCCGGGCCTGGCGAATCTCGGCCTGGGCCGTCATCGGCAGGTCCTCGAAATTCGGCATCCGCGGTGCGCGCACCGGCGGGCGCGCAGGCTGCGGTGCGATGAAGGTTTCGGGGACCATTGGCTCGTTGGTCGCCACCGGTGCTGCTTCCGGCTCGGGGAACAGCGTGGGCTTCTGCGCGATCGGACGCACGGTGACGTCGCCATAGGAGGCCGGCTGCACCGGCGCGGGCGCCTGCGGCACCTCGGCAACGGCGGCTGCGATCGCGGCGAGCGCAGCACGCTCGACGCTCGGGCGCGGCGCAACCGGAGCGGCCGCAACAGGTGCCGGAGCGGGTTGGGCTTCCAGCTTCTGGGCGCGCTCGGCGAGGCGCTGGTTGTCGGCGCGCAGGCGCGCGGTGAGATCGGCGAGACGGCTCTCGGCGACCGCGGCAGGCGCCTGCGGAGCGGCGACGGCGGCCACCGGCGCGCTGGTCGCCTGGGCGTTGCGGGCGATCTGATCCTTCTCGATGCCGGTCGCGACGACCGAGACGCGGATCAGGCCGTCGAGCGCTTCGTCGAAGGTCGCGCCGACGATGATGTTGGCGTCCTGGTCGACTTCCTCGCGGATACGGGTCGCGGCTTCGTCGACCTCGAACAGGGTGAGATCCTTGCCGCCGGTGATCGAGATCAGGAGACCCTTGGCACCCTTCATCGAGCTATCGTCGATCAGCGGGTTGGCGATCGCGGCTTCCGCGGCGGTCAGCGCGCGCTTGTCGCCGGAGGCCTCGCCCGTGCCCATCATCGCCTTGCCCATTTCGCGCATGACGGCGCGGACGTCGGCGAAGTCGAGGTTGATCAGGCCTTCCTTGACCATCAGGTCGGTGATGCAGGCAACGCCCGAATAGAGCACCTGGTCGGCCATCGCGAAGGCGTCGGCGAAGGTGGTCTTCTCGTTGGCGACCCGGAACAGGTTCTGGTTCGGGATGATGAGGAGCGTATCCACCACCTTGTGCAGCTCGGCGATGCCGGCTTCCGCCGTGCGCATGCGGCGCTGACCCTCGAAGTGGAACGGCTTGGTCACGACGCCGACGGTGAGGATGCCCATCTCGCGCGCGGTCTTGGCGATGACGGGAGCGGCACCCGTGCCGGTGCCGCCGCCCATGCCGGCGGTGACGAACACCATGTTGGCGCCCGAGAGATGGTCGCGCAATTCGTCGAGCACTTCTTCGGCAGCGGCTGCACCGACGTTCGGCTGCGAGCCGGCGCCGAGGCCTTGCGTCACGGCCGTGCCCATCTGCACGATGCGCTGCGCCTTCGACATCGTCAGCGCCTGCGCGTCGGTGTTGGCGACCACGAAGTCGACGCCCTGAAGGCCCGCCGTGATCATGTTGTTGACGGCGTTGCCGCCGGCGCCGCCGACGCCAAACACGGTGATCCGCGGCTTCAATTCGTGAATGTCAGGAACATTGATGCTGATGGTCATGGTTGCCTCTCGATCACGCGCGCGTGGTTTGGCCCCGGCCGGCGGCCGCGGGAGTTGGTGAAATTCGGGGATTGCGGAAATTGGTCATCAAAAGCCCTCGCGAAGCCATCGTCCGACCTTTCCGAAATAGCCGCCGGTCCCTGTCTTGACCTGCCGCGTGTGCCGCGGTTCGACATGTTCGAGGTGAACATATTGCGGGTAGACAAGCAGTCCGGCGGGCACCGCGAAGGCGGCGTTCTTCGCCTCATTAGGCAGGCGGCCGAAGCCGAGCGGACGTCCGATCCGCACCGGACGACCGAGAATTTGCGTGCCGAGCTCGACGAGCCCGGTGAGCTGCGAGGCTCCGCCCGAGAGCACGACGCGGCCATTGGGCTCGGACGCGAACGGCGAGTCCTTCAGGCGGTCGCGCACCATCTCGAAAATCTCTTCGGCGCGGTGCTTGACGATGTTGGCGATGGTGGCGCGCGAGACGATCTGCGGCAGGTCCTGCTCGTCGCCGGCGGTCGGCACCGACATCAGCTCGCGCGTGTCGGAGCCGCCGGTGATGACCGTGCCGTACAGCGTCTTGATGCGCTCGGCATCCGCGATGGTCGCGGACAGGCCGCGCGCCAGATCCATGGTGATGTGCTGGCCGCCGACGGCAAAGCCCGCGGCGTGCACGAAGCGGCCGGCGGAGTAGATCGCAATCGTCGTGGTGCCGGCGCCCATCTCGACGACGGCAGCCCCGAGATCGGCTTCATCGTCGGTGAGCACCGACAGGCCCGCGACATAAGGGCTTGCGGCCATCGCTTCGACGTTGAGATGGCAGCGCTCGACCGCCAGCATCAGGTTGCGCGCAACCGTCGCATCGCAGGTGACGACGTTCATGTCGACGCCGAACTGGCGCGCGACCATGCCGCGGGGATCGCGGATGCCCTTGACGCCGTCGAGCGTGTAGCCCACCGGCAGCGCATGCAGCACGGTTCGGCCTTCGCCGGTGGCGTGGTGCATGCCGGTGGAGGTGACACGGTTGACGTCGGCCGGCGTCACGGCGCCGCCGCGGATGTCGGCGGCGGCTTCGACGAGCTGGCCCGCGAGCCTTCCGCCGGAGACCGAGAGCAGCACGGACTCAACGCGGACCTTGGCCATCTTCTCGGCAAGGCCGACGGCCTGGCGCACGGCCTGCTCGCATTCGGCGAGATCGATCACCGCGCCGGCCTTCATGCCGCGCGACTGGATCTGGCTGTAACCGATCAGCTCGACCGCATGGGTACGGCCGCGCAGGGCCTCGCTCGGCTGCGACGGCTTCAGCCGCGCGATCATGCAGGCGATCTTGCTGGTGCCGATGTCGAGACAGGCGACGAGACCGCCGCGCTTGTGCGGCATCTGGCGCGTCTTCGGGGTCTGGCTGCGATCAAGTCCGGTCATGCGGGTTCACCGGACTTCTTCTTGGACTTCTTGTCCTTGAACAGCTCTTCGCGCGCCTTGGCGGCGTCGTCGGACAGTTGCACCACCAGGCGATCCGGCAGGCGCATGTCGACCGCGACGATGTCCTTGGAGAACAGTTTTTCGTCCTTGTCGAGCTTCGACAGTGCGGCGAGCGCGTTGCCGACGTCCTGCTCGGGCAGGCGGATATCGAGCCCGTCCTTCAGCCGCAGATTCCAGCGCCGCTCGCCGATCAGGATCGCGGCCTTGGTCACCGACTGCACCTGCGGATAGCGCGCCAGCAGCGCCAGGAAATCGCGCGCGCGGGTATCGGCGCCCTTGCCGACCACGAGCGGCAGGTTGAGGAAGCGGCGCGAGACGTAGGGTTCGAGCACCGCGCCGTCATCGGCGATGACGGAGAGCCGGCCGGCCGTCTGCCACAGCGCGAACGCCGTACGCTCGGTGATGTCGATCTGGAGCTGGCCGGGATAGAGTTTCAGCACGGTCGCGTCCGCAATCCACGGATTGGCCTTGAGCCTGTCGCGAACGCCGTCGGCATCGAGGAACAGCAGCGAGGAGCGGCCAGAGACGCCGCCGATCGCGAGGATCTCGTCCTGGCTCAGCTGCTTGCGGCCGTTGATCGCGACCGTGGTGATGCGAAAACCTGCGGAATTGGCCAGCGCATTGCGGGCGTCGCTGACGGCGGCGATGAAATCCTGCAGGTGGCCGCCCTTCACCACACCAAGACCGGCGGTGGCGGTGAGCAGCAGCAGCGTCATGACGATACCGACGCGGCGCGGCGCGTAGCGTTCGACCAGCGCGACGACGCGCGGCGGCGGCTCGCGCTCGGGAACGGCTTTGGCGCGGGCGCGCTTCTCGTCGATTTTTGCTTGGCGTTTTTCCTGGCGCTTCTGTTCGAACCACTCGCGCAGAAGCACGACCGCTCCAACAGCGGCCGCCTTCAGATCAGCTTGGGGCCTCAGCGATCGCAGTGCCGATCGAACGAGGCTGCCTTCACCATCCATTGCACGAGCTCGTCAACAGTTTGCCCGCAACATCGCGCGGGGTCTGGCGCCCATGACATCTCGGACTTGCCGGGTCTGGTCTTCAGCAGAAGAAGCCTTTCCCCTCCAGGGAACGTGGGGCTATCGCGGGAACATCCGCGACAGCTCACGCGCCGGCAGCCAAAGCGCATATGCGCCGCCAGCGTTAACCTTCGGGCTTCCTGGTAAACAAAAGGTAAAATTGGTTAAGATGCGGAGCTTTTTGCCTCGATATGTGAGGTATTTGTGCCGCAACGCCCGGCATTTTACCGGTTTCGGTTCCAAAACGGGCCGTTTGGCCCGTCCAAGGTGTTAACGGCCGAGACTTACTTCCCGGCCCTCCGCCCCGCCAGCACGATCAGGTCGCGCAGGAAGTCGACGAATGCGATGCCCTCCGCTTTCAGCGCCTTGGGGTAGAGCGAGGATTTCGTGAGTCCGGGCAAGGTGTTGGTCTCCAGGTACACGAGGCCTTTTGCGGAGACGATGAAGTCCGAGCGCGAGTAACCCGTGCAGGACATCGCGCGATGGGCGCGCATCGCGTGCTCCTTCAACGTCGCGGTGACCTCCGGGGTGAAGCGGCCGGGACAGATCTCCTGCGTCGACTTGAGGAGATACTTCGCAGCGTAGTCGAAATTTCCTTCGCCCGGAATGATCTCGATCGGCGGCAGCGACATCAGCGAGCCGTCGGATTTTTCCAGCACGCCGCAGGTCGCCTCCACGCCGGCGATGAAGGGCTCGATGACATACTCCTCGGTCTTTGCGGCGTTGCGGACCGCGACGAGATCCTGCCTGGCGTTGACGAAGATCAGGCCGTAGCTGGAGCCGTCGCGCGACGGTTTTGCAATCAGGCGGCCGTACTCGGCGAAGGCGGCGTCGAGATTGTCCAGCGCAATGTTGTCGGGCGGCGTCACGCCGCCGAGCGCGGCAAAACGCTTTGCGGCGATCTTGTCGAACGCGAGGTGCGAGGACGCAGAGCCGGAGCCCGTGAAGGGCACGCCGCGCGATTCGCACATCACCTGCAATTCGCCATTCTCGGCGCGGCCACCATGCAAACCCAGCACCAGCACGCGGCCTTCCGCCTTCGCCTGGTCGAGCGCCAACGCGAGCGGCTTGCCTGATGTGCCGGGCTTGAACTCGTCCTCGAACGGGCGCGCGTGCTCGGCGAGCTGCTGCGCGGGGACAACGTGCACGTTGTCCTCGACGTCCCAGAACCAGAGATCGGCCTCGGGCAGCGCCTGCTGCAGCGCCTGCGCGGTCGCGACCGAGACCAGACGCTCCTTGTTGGAGCCGCCGAAGAGAATGGTGGTGCGCATGCTATTCGTCCGTCACCCATTTGTTTTCGTCATTCCGGGGCGCGACGAAGTCGCGAGCCCCGGAATGACGGTGATCATGGAACCCCGATCCGCTTGATTTCCCAGTGCAGCTCAATTCCGGAATTCGCCTTCACGCGCTCGCGCACGGTCTCGCCCAGCGTCTCGATGTCGTGGCCGGTGGCATCGCCCGTGTTGATCAGAAAATTGCAGTGCATCTCCGACACCTGGGCGCCGCCGACGCGCAGGCCGCGGCAGCCGGCGGCATCGATCAGCTTCCAGGCGCTGTTACCGGGCGGGTTCTTGAAGGTCGAACCGCCGGTCTTTTCGCGGATCGGCTGCGCGGTCTCGCGATGGGCCTGCACCTCGGCCATCCGCGCGCGGATCGCCTCAGCATCCCTGATCAGCCCACGGAAGCGCGCTGAGGTGAAGATGACGGAGGGATCGACGCCGCTGTTGCGGTAGACGAATTTCATCTCCGCATTGGAGAAGGTGTGCTTCTTGCCGTCGCGACTGACGCCGGTCGCCTCGATCAGCACGTCCTTGGTCTCGCCGCCATTGGCGCCGGCATTCATGCGCAGCGCACCGCCGATGGTGCCGGGAATGCCGAAGAAGAATTCGAGTCCGCCGATGTTGGCGCCGGCTGCGACTTCCGCGACGCGCTTGTCGAGCGCGGCGGCACCAGCGGTCACGACGTCGCCATCAGCGCTGGCATCGCCAAAGGCGCGCGGCGCGAGGCGGATCACCACGCCCGCAATGCCGCCATCGCGCACGATGAGGTTGGAGCCGACGCCGACGACATAGACGGGAATGTCGACTGCGAGATGCGCGAGGAAATAAGCGAGATCGTCCTCGTCCGCCGGCGTGAACAGCACCTGGGCAGGACCGCCGACACGAAACCAGGTGAGCTCCGCCAGCGACTGGTTCGCGAGCAAGCGCCCGCGAAGGGCGGGCATTTTGGCCTTCAGCTCCGGTGTAATGTCGGGAAAGCCCACTGCCCTCACCCCAGCGCCTTCAATTCGCCGGGCAGCGCGTAGGCCCATTGCGTGATGTTGCCGGCGCCGAGGCACACGACGAGATCGCCTGACTTCGCCAGGCCCTTGACGATACCGGCCAGCTCGGAAGCCTGCGGCAGCGGAATCACCTCGCGATGGCCGTGCGCGCGCAAGCCCGCGACGAAGTGATCGCGGTCGATGCCGTCGATCGGCGTTTCGCCGGCGGCATAAACCTCGGCGACGACAACGGCATCCGCGTCGTTAAAACAGGTGCAAAATTCCTCGAACAGCGATTGCAGGCGGGTGAAGCGATGCGGCTGCACCACGGCGATGATCTTCCCATTGCTGGATTCGCGCGCCGCTTTCAGCACGGCTGCGATCTCGACGGGGTGATGGCCGTAATCGTCGATCACGGTGACGCCATTCCATTCGCCGGTCTTGGTGAAGCGGCGCTTCACGCCGCCGAAGCTCGCGAGCGAATTGCGGATCGCGTCGTCGGAGACGCCGAGCTCGTGCGCCACCGCAATCGCCGCCGTCGCGTTAGAGGCGTTGTGGCGTCCGGGCATCGGCAGCATGAGGTCCGCGATCTCGTGCGTCTGGCCGGTCTTGCGATTGCGGATCGCGACCTTGAACTTCGATCCGCCGCCCATCGGCGTGAGGTCGAGCAGCCGCGCATCGGCCTGCGGGTTCTCGCCATAGGTGATGATGCGACGGTCCTCGATCTTGCCGACCAGGCTCTGCACCGTCGGATGATCGATGCACATCACGGCAAAGCCGTAGAACGGCAGATTTTCAACAAACAAGCGGAACGCGTCCTGTACCGCCTCGAACGTCTTGAAGTGATCGAGATGCTCGGGGTCGACATTGGTGACGATCGCGACATCCGTCGGCAGTTTCAGAAACGTGCCATCGCTCTCGTCGGCCTCGACCACCATCCAGTCGCCGGCGCCGAGACGCGCGTTGGAGCCGTAGGCGTTGATGATGCCGCCATTGATCACGGTCGGATCGATGCCGCCGGCATCGAGCAGGGTTGCGACCATGGTGGTCGTGGTGGTCTTGCCATGCGTGCCGGCGATCGCGACGCAGCTTTTCAGCCGCATCAGCTCGGCCAGCATCTCGGCGCGGCGCACCACCGGAATGCGCTGCGCGCGCGCCGCCATCAATTCCGGATTGTCGCGCTTGATCGCGGACGACACGACGACGACGTCGGCGCCATCGACATTCTCCGCCTTGTGGCCGACCGAAACCTTTGCGCCCTTCTTGCGCAGCCGATCGAGATTGTAATTGTCCGAGGCGTCCGAGCCTTGCACGGTGTAGCCGAGATTGACCAGCACCTCTGCGATGCCGCTCATGCCGATGCCGCCGATCCCGACGAAGTGGATGGGTCCGATCTCGCGCGGCAGTCTCATGGTGTATCCCGTCGTTCCGGTCGTCATGCCCGGGCTTGTCCCGGGCATCCACG
>NZ_PPPT01000066.1 GCF_006483445.1 Bradyrhizobium guangdongense
CGACCCTCCCCCTCCAGGGGAGGGTAAGTGAAGCGCCGACTCTCCTGCAACTACAAATCGCACTGGAGTGGTGGCGACGAGGCTATGACCGTATCCGCCAAAATGGTACATGCCCGCAACGGCATTGGGGCGGTATGACTTTTACATCCTGGCAGTTCGGCGTTTTCGTCGCGATCGTTTTCGGCGCCTACTACCTGCCGGCCTTTCGGAATTTCCAGGTCCAGCTTCTGGTGCTGGCGAGCGTGTTCTTCTACGGCTACGGGCAGCCGGAGCTCTTGCCGCTGCTGCTGGTCGCGGTTCTCGGCACCCACGTTTTCCTCGCGCTGGCCTTCCGTAACCGCGCGGTCTGGCTGCCGGCCGGGATCGCCTTCAATCTCGCGCTGCTCGCGTTCTTCAAATACAAATTTTTGTTCGTCGATGCGGCAGCCGGCCAGCTCACCGGCGTGACGCCGGTCGATGTCCTGCTGCGGCTGCCGCTGCCGATCGGCATCTCCTTCTTCGTCTTCCACAATATCAGCCTGCTGGTCGACCTGACCCGCGACGGTAAGGACCCGCCGAAGCTCGCGGACATCTTTCTCTACATCATCTTCTTTCCGCAGCTCGTCTCCGGCCCGATCACGCGGGCCGCGCAGTTCATGCCGCAGATCGTGCCGAAGCGCGTTGGCGACGTCCACTTCGTCGAGGCGGCAAAGTGGATCCTGGCCGGCTATTTCTTCAAGCTGTACGTCGCCAACAATCTCAACGAGATGACGTCCTACATGGACTTTCCGCTCTACGAGACCCTGCGGGCGCAGGATCGCTGGCTGCTGGTCGTGCTCTACAGCTACCAGATCTATGCCGACTTCTTCGGCTATTCGGCGATCGCGCTTGGCCTCGGGCTGCTGTTCGGCTATCGCCTGCCCGTGAATTTCGACCTGCCCTACATCTCGACCTCGTTCTCGGAATTCTGGACGCGCTGGCACATCTCCCTGTCGATGTGGCTCAGGACCTATCTCTACATCCCGCTCGGCGGCAACCGGCACGGCCGCGGGCGCACCTATCTCAACCTGATGATCGTGATGACGCTCGGCGGGCTCTGGCACGGCGCGAGCCTGAGCTACGCGCTGTGGGGGATGCTGCACGGACTCTTGCTCGTGATCGAGCGGCCGTTCCTGGCGATGCTGCGGAAATCCGGTCCGGTGATGGTGATTGCGAGGAGGTCCACGGTATTCTTCTGCGTGACGATGCTCTGGATCCTCTTCAAGCTGCCGGATATCGACCACGCGCTCGGATTCATGAAGGGCATGTTCGTCCCGCCTGACCTGTTCAATCCGACGAAGCTCTACTACAGCCTCGCCCTGCTCTATGTTCTTCCGGTGCTGATCCAGCATCTCGGCTTCGGATCGTTCGTATCCGAACGCTTGCGGCGCTGGGAGCCCTATCTCTACGGCATGCTTGCCGCGCTCGCCCTGCTCGAGGCGGGTCCCGATACTGCCTTCATCTATTTCCAGTTCTGACCATGCAAGACTCTCCGGCAAGCACATGGCTGATCAAATGCGGGCTGATGGCAGCCACGGTCCTGCTGGCCTCCCAGTTCGTCGCCGCCTCGATCGGCACGAACCTTCAGCAACCGGCGGCAACGACGCGGGACGGCAATTTCATCACGCTGAACCGTTACGTGCAGGAGCCGCCGCCCGACATCGTACTGGTTGGCAGCTCGGTCGGCTGGCGCCTCAAGGAGGAGAATTTCCTGCTTCCTCGTGTCCGCAATCTCGCGCTGGCCGGCGGCTCTGCGATAACCGGCCTCCAGATCGTTGCGAGGCAGGTTCAACTTCCCAAGATCATCCTGATCGAGACCGACATTCTGTCACGCCTCGCCGACGACGCGCTGGTCAAGCGATTTGCCGGTGGTGAGCGCCCTCACACGCTATTGCGTCCGATACGCACGGCCGTTGCGGCCTACGAGACATGGAACCACCCGCCGCCTGCCCCGGCGGACGTGCGCGCGTCGCTGGAGGATCTGCTGAAGCAGCCACCGTCCGGGTTCGACAATCGCGTCTATGTCGAGCGTGCGGTGAAGGAGATGAATGCGGAGGACGCCACGCCGCGGGTACCTGCGAACGTGCTCCTGATCCGGCAACTCGTGGCTGAGGTCGAGCAGCGCGGCGCGCGGGCCTTCCTGATCGAGCTGCCACTGGCATCTGACATCGAACGAACGAACTTGATCAGGACGACCCGCGCGATCGTCCATGAGTCGTTCCCGGATCCGGCGCGCTGGCTGCGGATCGATGCGCCGCGCGCCGAACTGCGCTGGGCGGATGGCGTGCATCTCGACGAGCGTTCCGCCTTGATCGTGGCCCGCGCGATCGAAAAGGCGCTGGCAGGGCAGTGATCAGACCGCCGCCGTGGTGACGCCGCCGTCGATGACGATGGTCTGGCCGGTCATGAAGCTCGAGGCATCCGACGCGAGATAGGCCACTGCGCCGGCGATCTCGTCGGGCTCGCCGATGCGGCGGAGCGGCGTGGTGGCGGTGCGGCGCTTGAGATTGGCTTCGTCCTCCCAGAGCGCGCGGGCGAAATCGGTCTTCACGAGGCCGGGCGCGATGCAATTGACACGCACGCCCTTCGGGCCCCATTCGCCGGCGAGCGAGCGGCACAGCGCGAAGTCAGCGGCCTTGGAGATGCCATAGGCGCCGATCACGGTCGAGCCGCGCAGGCCGCCGATCGAGGAGATGATGATCACGGAGCCGTTGCCGCGCTCGGCCATCTGCGGGATCGCCAGCGCCGAGAGCCAGATGTTGCTCTTGACGTTCGAGCCCATGATCTTGTCGAAGGCCTCGTCAGTGATGTCGAGCAGCGGACCGTAATACGGGTTCACGGCAGCGTTGCAGACGAGGATGTCGACCTTGCCGTAATGCTTGGTCGCGCCCGAGATCAGGGCCTCGACCTCGTTCTTGCGCGCGATGTTGCAGGGGATCACGATGGCATCGCCGCCGGCAGCATTGATGCCGTCAGCGACCTCCTTGCAGGCATCGGCCTTGCGCGAGGAGACCACGACCTTGGCACCGAGCTTGGCAAGCAATTCGGCGGAGGAGCGGCCGATGCCGCGGCTGGAGCCGGTGACAACAGCGACTTTTCCGGTGAGATCGAACGGGGTGTTTTTCATTGTTGTTGCTCCCTCACATGTTCGTCATTCCGGGGCGCGACGAAGTCGCGAGCTACGATGCGCAATTGCGCATCGGAGAATCCATTTCACCGCGCGTGATGCCGCATGATGGATCCCGGGCTCATCGCTTCCGCCTTCGCTCTTTGAGCTTCGGCGGACAAGTCGCGATGCCCCGGGATGACAGTCGTTGTGTGGTCTAAATCAACCCGCCGCCATCGGCGACGCGGCGCTGGTGGTATTCGGTGTCGCCAAAGGTGTTTTCGATCATGGTCAGGCGCTTGAAGTAGTGACCGATCTTCGCCTCCATGGTCATGCCGATGCCGCCATGGAGCTGGATCGACTGCTGACCGACGAATTTCAGCGACTTTCCAATCTGCGCCTTGGCCGCCGCGATTGCATTGCTGCGTTCCTTGGCATCGGTGAAATCACCAGCCATGGTCGCGAACATCGACATCGAGCGGGCCTGCTCGGCGGCGACGAACATGTCGGAAGCGCGATGCTGCAGCGACTGGAACGAGCCGATCGCGACGCCGAACTGTTTTCGCGTCTTGATGTACTCGACGGTGGTCTTCAGCGATTCGTCCATCAGGCCGACCGCCTCTGCGCAGAGCGCGACGCGGGCTTCGTCCACCACGCGCTCGATCAGCGCAAGCGCGTCATCGGGATTGCCGATCGCGGCATCGGCACCGACTTCGACACCGGTGAAGGTGATGTCGGCGGCGTGGAGGCCGTCCTGGGTCGGATAGGACTTCTTGGTGATGCCCTTGGCGTCAGCCGGGACCAGGAAGACCCCGACGCCGGTCTTGTCGCGGCGATCGCCCTTGGTGCGGGCGGTGACGATCAGCATGTCAGCGTTCTCGCCGTTGAGCACGACGAACTTTTCGCCGTCGATGACCCAGCCGGCGCCCTTCTTCTTCGCGGTCGTCGCGACGTCGAACAGGTCGTAGCGCGAGTTCTTCTCGAGCTGCGCAAAGGCAAAGGTCTTGCTGCCGTCGATGATGGCAGGCACATAAGCCGCCTTCTGCTCGGCTGACGCCCCGTGGCGCAGGAAGCCGCCGCCGATCACGACGGTTGCGAGATAAGGCTCGAGCACCAGCGCCTTGCCGAGCGCTTCCATGACGATCATGGTCTCGACGCCGCCGGCGCCGAAGCCGCCATCGGCCTCCGCAAAGGGCAGACCGAGCAGGCCCTGCTCGGCGAGCTTGCCCCAGACGGCTTTGCTCCAGCCGCCCTTTTCCTTCATGTACTTCTTGCGCTGCTCGAAATCGTAGGAATCCGTCAGCAGGCCGTCGACGCTGTCCTTGAGAAGCCGCTGCTCCTCGGTCAAATCAAAATCCATCTGTCTTGCTTCCTCGTACCCGGATCATCTACTTCGTCATTCCGGGATGGCCCGAAGGGACAGACCCGGAATCCATTTCGCCTTCGACTCTGCGGCCCGATGGATTCCGGGTTCGCGACTTCGTCGTGCCCCGGAATGACGGTGGAAAGTTGCCCTCCCCGCCTCCGCGGAGAGGTAGGAGGTCACAGCCCCAGCACCGCCTTGGCGATGATGTTGCGCTGGATCTCGTTGGAGCCGCCGTAGATCGAGACCTTGCGGTTGTTGAAGTAGCTCGGCGCGATCTGGGCGGTCCAGTCCATGGCTTCGTTCGAACCGTCGTCGCCATGCACGTCGTAAGGTGCGGCGAACGGGCCGATGACCTCCATGAGCAGCTCGGTGGTGGTCTGCTGGATCTCGGAGCCCTTGATCTTGAGCACCGAGGACGCCGGATTGGGCTTGCCCTTGCCGTGCTTGCCCTCGTCGGCGACGACGCGGAGCTGGGTAAGCTCCAGCGCCTTGAGCTCGATCTCGCAGGCCGCGAGCTTGTCGCGGAATGCGCTGTCCTGGAGAATCGGCTTGCCGTTGGACTCGACCTTGCCCGCGAGCTCCTTGATGCGGCGCAGCCGCTCCTTGGAGACCCCGACCCGCGCAATGCCGGTGCGCTCATTCCCGAGCAGGAATTTTGCGTAGTCCCAGCCCTTGTTCTCCTCGCCGATCAGGTTCTCGATGGGAACCTCGACGTCGTCGAAGAACACTTCGTTGACCTCGTGGCCGCCGTCGATGGTCTGGATCGGGCGCACGGTGACGCCCTTCGACTTCATCGAGAACACGATGAAGGAGATGCCCATCTGCTTCTTTGCATTCGCATCGGTGCGGCAGAGGCAGAAGATCATGTCGGCGTGCTGGGCCAGCGTGGTCCAGGTCTTCTGGCCGTTGATGATCCACTTGTCGCCCTTGCGCTCGGCCTTGGTCTTGAGCGAGGCGAGGTCCGAACCCGAACCCGGCTCCGAGAAGCCCTGGCACCACCAGTCGTCGACATTGGCGATGCGCGGCAGATACTGCTTCTTCTGCGCTTCGTTGCCGAAGGTGTAGATGACCGGGCCGACCATGCTGACGCCGAAGGCGAGCGGCTGCGGCGCCGGATAGGACTGCAGCTCCTCGTTGAAGATATAGTGCTGCACCGTGGTCCAGCCCGTGCCGCCATACTGCTTCGGCCAGTGGCTGACACCCCAGCCCTTCTTGTTGAGGATGCGCCACCAGGTGACCATCTCGTCCTTCGAGAGATGCCGGCCCTCGACCATCTTGCGCCGCGTGTCCGCGGGCACGTTGTCGCGGAAGAACTGCCGCACTTCCTCGCGAAACGCCTGCTCTTCTTTCGTGAATGCGAGATCCATCGGATCCTCCTGTGAATTACTGCAATACCTCGAACAAACCTGCCGCGCCCATGCCGCCACCGACGCACATGGTGACGACCGCGTACTTGGCCTTGCGGCGGCGGCCTTCGATCAGGGCGTGGCCGGTGAGCCGCGCGCCCGACATGCCGTAGGGATGGCCGACCGCAATCGCACCGCCATTGACGTTGATCTTCTCGGGGTCGATGCCGAGCTTGTCGCGGCAGTAGAGCACCTGCACGGCAAAAGCCTCGTTCAATTCCCAAAGACCGATGTCGTCGACCGTCAAGCCATGGCGCTTGAGGAGCCGCGGCACGGCGAACACCGGACCGATGCCCATCTCGTCCGGCTCGCAGCCGGCGGAGACGAAGCCGCGGAAGATGCCGAGCGGCTTGAGACCGCGCTTCGCCGCTTCCTTGTCGCTCATGATCACGGAGGCGCTGGCGCCGTCCGAGAGCTGGCTGGCATTGCCGGCGGTGACGCTGAAGCCATCCCCGCGCACGGCCTTAAGGCCGGCAAGGCCCTCTGCCGTCGTCTCGGGGCGCGGACCCTCGTCCTGCGCCAGCGTGATTTCCTTCATCGTGACCGCGCCGGTCGCCTTGTCGGTGACGGCCATCATGGTCTTGATCGGCGCGAGCTCGTCCTTGAACTTGCCGCCCTGCTGCGCGGCCGCGGTGCGGCGCTGGCTCTCCAGCGAATATTCGTCCTGCTTCTCGCGCGAGATGCCATAGCGCTTCGCGACAATCTCAGCCGTATCGATCATGGGCATGTAGACCTCGCCCTTGATCTTGAGCAGCGCCGGATCCTGGGCGTGGAAACCGTTCATCTTGTCGTTCTGCACCAGGCTGATCGACTCGCCGCCGCCGCCGACCGCGATCTCGACGCCGTCGAAGATCACCGAGCGCGCCGCGAGCGCGATCGCCTGCAGGCCCGAGGCGCATTGGCGGTCGATGGTGGTGCCGGCGACCGTGACCGGGAGACCGGCACGGAGCAGCGCCTTGCGCGCGATGTTGCCGCCGGTCGCGCCCTGCTGCAGGGCCGCGCCCATCACGACGTCCTCGATCTCCTTCGGGTCGACTTTTGCGCGCGCGACCGCCTCACCGATCGCATGGCCCAGCAGGGTCGCGCCCTCGGTGGCATTGAGCGCGCCGCGATAGGCTTTTCCGATCGGTGTGCGGGCGGTGGAAACGATGACGGCGTCAGTCACGAGCGAACTCCTGTTGCGACTTGCTGTGGTGTTGATTGGGCCTTCTGCTGCCGGCGCAATTCATGGCGCGACAGCTTGCCGACCGGTGTACGCGGCAATTCGGCGGCGAACTCGAGGGCCGTCGGCAGCTCGTGCTTGCCGAGCTTGCCGGCGAGGAAGTTGCGCAGCTCATCAATGGTAAACGGCTGGGCGCCCGCGCGCAGCGTGACGAAGGCTTTCGCCGATTCGCCGCGGTAATCGTCGGGGATGCCGATGACGATGACCTCCTGCACCGACGGATGGGTATAGATCGCCTGCTCGATCATCTGCGGATAGACGTTGAAGCCGCCGGAGATGATCATGTCCTTCTTGCGGTCGACCAGGTAGAAATAACCGTCGGCATCCATGTAGCCGACGTCGCCGGTCAGGAAGCGATCGCCGACAAAGGACTCCGCGGTCTCCTTCGGCTTGTTCCAGTAGCCCTTGGTGACGTTCGGCCCCCTGATGCGCAGTTCGCCTGATTCGCCGACCGGCAACACCTTTGTCGGATCGTCCAGCGATACGATGTCGATCTCGATGCCGGGCAGCATCACCCCGACCGAGCCCGGCTTCTCCGGTCCGTTCTCCGGATAGGCCGTGCCGGCCGGTGACGTCTCGGTCATGCCCCAGCCGCTGCGCAGCTTCATGCCGACCTTGCGCTCGAAAATCCTTGCGACTTCCATCGGCAATGATGCGCCGCCCGAGCCGGCGGTGCGCAACGAGGAGAAATCACGCTTATCGAGATCGGGCAAAGCGGCAATTGCGATCCACATCGTCGGCACGCCGGGGAAATAGGTCGCGCGCTTGACCTCGATGTCGCGCATCACGGCCTCCACATCGAAACGCTGGTGCAGCGAGACCAGGTTGCCGCGTCGCAGCGAGGACAGCAGCACCACGGTAAGTGCGAAGATGTGGAACAGCGGCAGCACGCAGATGACACGCTCGACCGTATTGCGCGCCAGCCGGGCGGGTCTTCCCCAATTATCGTAGATCGACACGGCGGCCGTGAAATTGCCATGGGAGAGCATGGCGCCCTTGGGCAAGCCGGTCGTTCCGCTGGTGTATTGCAGCAACGCGACATCGTCGATGTCGATTGCCGGCCAGGCGTCCGGCCTGGTCACGCCCTCGATGAACTGCTTGCGGGTAATGATCGCGGGATTGTCCGGCAGCGCCATTTGCGGCGCGCCGATCTTGCCCCAATCGTCGTCCTCGCAGACGATCAACCTGTCGATCAGTCCCTTGTCGAGAAACTTGAGTGCAGTCGGAAGCAGCGCCGAGAGATTGCTGGTGACGAGGGTCCGCGCGCCGGAATCCGTAAGCTTGTGCGTCAGCGCGATTTCGCCGTCGAGCGGGGACAGATGTACGACGCGCGCGCCCGCCTTCAGTACGCCGAAGAAATTGATCGGATGATCCGGCGTATTGCCGAGGAACAGCGCGACCGAGGTGTTCTTGCCGCAGCCGGCGCGCAGGAAGGCCGCGGCCGCCTGCTCCACCATCGCTTCGAGCTCGGTGTAGCTGATCGGCCGGTCGCGAAACTCGAGCGCTGCGCGCGCGCCATATTCGGCCGCGGCGTTGGACAGGAGGTCAGGCAGCGTGCCCTGGACGATCGGGTCGTCCCACCGCACGCCTTCGGGATAAAACTGTTCGCCGGGATGGGTCATTTTTCACAACAAACTCAGGTGTCATTCCGGGGCGCGACAACGTCGCGAGCTATGATGCGCAATTGCGCATCTGAGAATCCATAACCACCAATCGGGGTTATGGATTCCGGGCCTGCGCCTTGCGGCGCATCCCCGTTGCGCAATTGCGCAACGTGGAATGACGAGTGGAGAGAGAAAGCGGCCATCACGCCGCTTTCGACTCGGCCGCCAGCGACGCAAACGTCTTGCCTTCGGCCGCGAGCTTCTTCAGCAGCGGAGCGGGCTCGAGGCTCGGATCGTTGGTTTCCTTGGCGTAGAAGGACAAGCGATCCGCGATGTGCTTCAGGCCCACGGTGTCGGCCCAGTACATCGGGCCACCGCGATAGATCGGCCAGCCATAGCCATAGAGCCAGACCACGTCGATATCGCTCGGACGCGCCGCGATGCCCTCTTCGAGGATTTTGGCACCCTCGTTGATCATCGGGTACATCATGCGCTCGAGAATCTCGTCGTCGCTGACGACGCGCTTCTTGCGGCCAAGGCGGAGCAGCGTCTCGTCGATCAGCTTCTCGACCTCCGGATCCGGCATCGGCGCGCGGGAGCCCGCCTCGTATTTGTAATAGCCCTTGCCGGTCTTCTGGCCGAAGCGGCCGGCTTCGCAGAGCGCGTCCGCGATCTCCGACTTGATGCCGCGGTCCTTGCGCGAGCGCCAGCCGATATCGAGGCCGGCGAGATCGCCCATCGCAAATGGGCCCATCGGCATGCCGAATTTAGTGACGACGGCATCGACCTGCTGCGGCAGCGCGCCTTCGAACAACAGCTTTTCGGACTGCTTGCCGCGCTGCGCCAGCATGCGGTTGCCGACAAAGCCGTCGCAGACGCCGACCACGGCCGGCACTTTTGCGATCTTGCGCGCGATGGAGACGGCGGTGACCAACGCGTCGGGCGCGGTCTTGTCGGCGCGCACGATCTCGCAGAGCTTCATGACGTTGGCGGGCGAGAAGAAGTGCATGCCCAAGACGTCCTGCGGACGGTTGGTCGCCTTCGCGATCTCATCGATGTTGAGATAGGAGGTGTTGGAGGCGAGCACGGCGCCCGGCTTGGCGAACTGGTCGAGCTTGCCAAAGACTTCCTTTTTCACCGCCATGGTCTCGAACACGGCTTCGATCACCAGGTCAGCGTCCTTGACGTTCTCGAGGCCGACCTTGCCGTCGATCAGCGCCATGCGCTTGGCGGGTGCATCGGCCGGGATGCCGCCGCGCGCCGCGGTCGCTTCCCAGTTCTTCTGCATGATGCCCATGCCGCGCTTCAACTGCTCTTCGGCGGTCTCGATCAGCGTGACGGGAATGCCGGCATTGGCAAAGGACATCGCGATGCCGCCACCCATGGTGCCGGCGCCCAGCACGGCGACGCGGGCGACGGGACGCGACTTGGTGCCTTCGGGCACGCCGGCGATCTTGTTGGCCTCGCGCTCGGCGAAGAACGCATAGCGCTGCGCCTTGGACTGATCGCTGACGAGGAGCTTCATGAAGCCCTCGCGCTCCTTCTTCAGACCTTCGTCGAAGGGATAGTCGATCGCCGCACCGACGGCGTCGGCGGCCGCGAACGGCGCTTCCAGGCCGCGCGCCTTCTTGGTCAGCGCCGCTACCGCATTGGTGAAGATCGAGCGGTCGGCCTTGGCAGCCGCGAGCTTGGAATCGTCATCGCGCAGGCGGCGCAGAGCGCGCTTCTCGGCCACGACCTTCTTGGCAAAGGCCACGCCACCGGCGGCCGGGCCTTCGACGATCTCCTCGATCAGGCCGTTCTTGAGCGCTTCGGCCGCACCGATCGGGTCGCCGCCGACCACCATCTTGACCGCGAGTTCCGGACCGACCGCGCGCGGCAGGCGCTGCGTTCCGCCGGCGCCCGGCAGCAGGCCGAGTTTCACCTCGGGCAGGCCGAGCTTTGCCTCTTTCGTAGCCACGCGGAAGTGGCAGGCCAGCGCCACTTCGAGGCCGCCGCCAAGCGCGGTGCCATGGATCGCGGCGACGATCGGCTTCGGCGAATTCTCCATCTCCGCCAGCACTTCGTTGAGGCCGGGCGGCTTCGGTGGCTTGCCGAATTCGGTGATGTCGGCACCGGCAATGAAGGTGCGGCCGGCGCAGGTCAGGACGATGCCCTTGATGGCGGGATCGGCGACCGCGGCCTTGATGCATTCCAAAATGCCGCCACGCACTGCGGCGCTGAGCGCATTCACCGGAGGGCTGTTGACCGTGACGACGCCGATGTCGTCCTGACGCTCGAGTTTCACCACTTCGCTCACGGCATTCCCTCCTTGGTGGGGATTTACTTTTATTCGATTTCGCGGTGCGGAATTTAATTCCGCATCTTGACGGCAGGGTTATTTTGAAGCACGAGCCTTGTCAACGACTCCGCGCAAGAAGCAGATCAGGGATGAAGCGTACAGGGAAGAAACCAGCGACCGATCGGAATTTCGTCGTCGCGCTCTCCCGCGGACTAGATGTATTGCGCGCATTCCACCCCAACGACGGACTTCTGGGCAATCAGGAGATCGCGGCCCGTACCAACCTGCCCAAGCCCACGGTGTCGCGGCTGACTTACACGTTGACGAGGCTTGGTTATCTTACACCGGTTCCCCGTTTCGAAAAGTATCAGCTCGCGCCGGCCGCGCTCGCGCTGGGTTACGCGGCGCTGGCCAATCTCGGCATTCGGCATTTGTCCGAACCGTTCCGCGAGGACGTGATGCGCGCGACCGGCGGCGCCGTGGCCGTCGGCGGCCGCGACCGCCAGAGCATGATCTATTTCGGACAGAGCCGTGGCAGCGAGACGGTCGGCGTTCAACTGGACGTCGGCTCGCGCGTGCCGATTGCAACCAGCGCGATGGGCCGCGCCTATTTCTGGGCGCTCGGTGAAGACGAACGCGCCGCGCTGCTGCGCGATCTGCGTGAACATTACGGCAGCCGCTGGCCCAAGCTGCGCGACGGGCTGGAGCGCTCCGGCGAGACCGTCGCGAAACACGGCTTTGCGCTTTCGGTCGGCGACTGGCACGACGACATCGGCGCGGCCGGCGTCGCGCTCAAGCTCAACGATGGAACCGGTCCTTACGCATTCAATTGCGGCGCGCCGGCATTCCGCTTCACGGAAGAGCGTTTGATCAACGACATTGGACCACGTCTCGTGGCGATGGTAAGGAACATCGAAGCGGCACTCGGCGGTTTGGTGCCCGCTTCGAACAAAGAAAACAGCAAGAAGCTGAAATCAGGAGGGAAAGTTGCCCGTGTGGCCGAGGGGATCAGATAGCCTTTGTCGTTGCAGGGGACGGAGCATTCCGTCCTTTGGCCCACTCAACGGTGTGGGCGAGACGAGATGACGCAGGCACAGCTCGCGCAGGGGACTTCGCCTCTGCTCGCGGTTCGCGACGTCAGCGTCGTGTTCGGCGGCATCGTCGCGCTCAACGGCGTGACCTTCGACATGCACAAGGGCCAGATCCTCGGATTGATCGGCCCCAACGGCGCCGGCAAGACCACGCTGTTCAACTGCCTGTCGCGGCTCTACCAGCCGTCGTCCGGCGACATCCTGATGGAAGGCGTGAGCATCCTGTCGCGCCCGCCGCACAAGATCGCCGAGATCGGCATCGGCCGCACGTTCCAGAACGTGGCGCTGTTCCCGAACCTCTCGGTCATGGACAACGTCCGCGTCGGCACGCATGCGCGCACCTCCTCCGACATCATCAGCGACTCCCTCAAGCTCGCCTGGGTTCGCCGCAGCGAAGCCGGCGTGAACAAGAAGGTGCACGAGATCCTCGACTATCTCGATCTCGGCGACGTCGCGCACACCGTCGTCTCCGGCCTGCCGTTCGGCACGCAGAAGCGCGTCGAGCTGGCGCGCGCGCTGGCCGCGGATCCAAAGATCCTGCTGCTCGACGAGCCGGCAGGCGGTCTCAACCATGAGGAAGTCTATGTGCTCGGCGACCTCATCCGCCGCATTCGCGACGACCGGCACATGACCGTGCTGCTGGTCGAGCACCACATGGGCCTCGTGATGTCGATCGCCGACCACGTCGTCGCATTGAACTTCGGCAAGAAGCTCGCGGAAGGCACGCCTGCCCAGGTGCAGGCCGATCCTGACGTCATCAAGGCCTATCTCGGGAGCAAGGACCAATGACGCACCTGCTCAACGTCAAGGATCTGCGCGCTTATTACGGCCAGGTCCAGGCCCTTCACGGCCTGTCGTTCTCGCTGAACGAAGGATCGCTGACCACGCTGCTGGGCGCCAACGGCGCCGGCAAGACCACCACGCTGCGGGCGATCTGCAACATGGTGCGCTCGACCGGCGGCATCGAGTTCGACGGCAAGCCGCTGAACAACCGCTCGACCGAGAGCATCGTGCGCTACGGCATCGCGCATGTGCCGCAGGGCCGCGGCACCTTCACCACGATGACTGTGGAAGAAAACCTGCAGCTCGGCGCCATCACGCGCAAGGATAGCACCAACATCGTCGCCGACATCGAGCGCATGTATGCCCACTTCCCGGTGCTGAAGCAGCGGCACACCCAGCAGGCCGGCACGCTCTCCGGCGGCGAGCAGCAGATGCTCGCGGTGGCGCGCGCGCTGATGCTGCGGCCGCGGCTGATGCTGCTCGACGAGCCGTCCTTCGGCCTCGCGCCGCTCGTCGTGCGTGACCTGTTCGGCATCCTCGGCAAGATCAATCGCGAGGACAAGGTCACGATCCTGGTGGTCGAGCAGAACGCGCAGCTCGCGCTCGAGCTCGCCGACCAGGCCTATGTGATCGAGACCGGCCGCATCGTGATGTCGGGCAAGGCCAAGGACATCGCGAGCAACGAAGACATCCGCAAATCCTATCTGGGTTACTGAGGAGCCGGGACAATGGAGCTTTTCACCAACCAAATCCTGGCTGGGATTGCCACCGGCGCCATCTATGCCTGTATGGCGCTGGCCGTGGTCATGATCTACCAGGCGATCGACCATCTGAACTTCGCCCAGGGCGAAATGGCGATGTTCGCGACCTTCATCTCCTGGCAGTTGATGCAGTGGGGCGTGCCCTATTGGGGCGCTTTCGTGCTCACGCTGATCTTCGCCTTCATCGGCGGCATCGCGATCGAGCGCATCCTGTTCAAGCCGCTCGCCAAGGCGCCGATCCTGACCAACGTCGCCGGCTTCATCGCCCTGTTCGCGATCATCAACTCCTGCGCCGGCCTGATCTGGGACTTCACCATCAAGCAATACCCGACCCCGTTCGGCTCCGCGCCGTTCCTCGGCAGCCAACTGATCTCGACCCACCAGGCCGGCATGATCGGCGTCACCGTGCTGCTGCTGGTCGCGCTGTTCTTCTTCTTCCAGTACACCCGGATCGGTCTTGCGATGCGGGCGGCGGCGGCGCTGCCTGAATCGGCCCGGCTGGTCGGCATCAACACGAGCTGGATGATCGCGCTCGGCTGGGGCATGGCCTCCGCCATCGGCGCCATCGCCGGCATGCTGATCGCCCCGGTCGTGTTCCTCGAGCCCAACATGATGGGCGGCGTGCTGATTTACGGCTTCGCCGCGGCCGTTCTCGGCGGGCTGACCAGCCCGTTCGGCGCCGTGGTCGGCGGCTTCCTGATGGGCATCTTCGAGAACCTCGCCGGCACTTACATCCCCGGCGTCGGCAATGAGCTGAAACTCCCGATCGCGCTCGCGCTGATCATCTCCGTCCTGGTCGTCAAACCCGCTGGCCTGTTCGGCCGGCACATCGTCAAGCGAGTTTGATCATGAGCGCTGCAGAAGAAGTCGTCGCAGAAGGCCACGAGGCGGTCGAGGCCGTTCCGAAGCGGGCCATGACGCTGGGCACGACCACGTCGCTGGTGGTGCTCGCGGCACTCCTGATCGTGCCGGCATTCGCCAAGAACTTCATCATCTTCCAGATCACGATGCTCCTGATCTACGGGCTCGCGGTGCTGGCGCTGAACATCCTGACCGGCGGCTCGGGCCAGTTCTCGCTCGGCCAGAGCGCGTTCTACGCGGTCGGCGCCTACACGTCGGCGGTGCTGATGGAGCAGTTCAACGTCAACTACGCGCTGACGCTGCCGATTGCAGGCGTGATCTGCTTCGGGTTCGGCTATCTCTTTGGCAAGCCGGCACTGCGGCTGTCGGGCGTCTATCTGGCGCTCGCGACCTTTGCGCTCGCCACCGCCATGCCGCAGCTCCTGAAGCTGAACTTCCTGGAGCACTGGACCGGCGGCGTGCAGGGCCTCGTCGTCACCAAGCCGGACGCGCCGTTCGGATTGAAGATGTCGCAGGACACCTGGCTCTACTACTTCACGCTCGCGGTCACGGTGGCGATCTACGTCTTTTCGGTGAACCTGCTGCGCTCGCGCTCCGGGCGCGCCTTCATGGCGATCCGCGACAACGAGATCGCGGCGTCCTCGATGGGCGTCAACGTCGCGCTGTACAAGACGCTGGCGTTCGGCGTCTCCGCCGGCATCACGGGCGTCTCCGGCGCCCTGGGTGCCATCGCCGTACAGTTCGTGGCACCCGACAGCTACACCATCACGCTCGCGATCTCGCTGTTCCTCGGCATGGTCGTCGGCGGGGTCGGCTGGCTGCCAGGTTCCTTCGTCGGCGCGGCCTTCATCATCTTCGTTCCGAACATGGCCGAGAGCATCTCGAAGGGCCTCTCCGGCGCGGTGTTCGGCGTGCTACTGTTCCTCGTGATCTTCCTGGTTCCGCACGGCGCGAGGCAGGTTGCGATCGTCAGCCAGCAAATGCTGGGCAAGCTCAGAAAGTAAGCACATTACCCTCAACAGATCCAAGGAGATCAGATTTTGCTCTTGCGACAACTAAGAATCGCCGCGCTTGCGACGGCGGTCATGACGTTCACCTCCGGCGCAGCACTCGCCCAAAAGAAATACGATACCGGCGCGACCGACACCGAGATCAAGATCGGCAATATCATGCCGTATTCGGGTCCGGCGTCAGCCTATGGCGTGATCGGCAAGACCGAAGAAGCCTACTTCAAGATGATCAACGACCAGGGCGGTATCAACGGTCGCAAGATCAACTTCGTGACCTATGACGACGGCTACTCGCCGCCGAAGGCCGTGGAGCAGGTGCGCAAGCTCGTCGAGAGCGACGAGGTACTGGTGGTGTTCAATCCGCTCGGCACGCCTTCGAACAGCGCGATCCAGAAATACCTTAACGCCAAGAAGATCCCGCAGCTCTTCGTCGCGACCGGCGCCACCAAGTGGAACGACCCGAAGAACTTCCCGTGGACCATCGGCTGGCAGCCCTCCTACCAGAGCGAAGCGCTGATCTACGCGAAATGGCTGATGAAGGAGAAGCCCGATGCCAAGGTCGCGGTGCTCTACCAGAACGACGATTTCGGCAAGGACTATCTGAAGGGCACCAAGGACGGGCTCGGCGCCAAGGCCGCGTCCATGATCGTCATGGAGGAGAGCTACGAGGTCTCCGAGCCTTCGGTCGATTCCCACATCGTGAAGATCAAGGCCGCCAATCCCGACGTGCTCCTGATCTACGCCACGCCGAAATTCGCGGCGCAGACCATCAAGAAGACCGCCGAGCTAGGCTGGAAGCCGCTTCAGATCCTCACCAACGTGGCGATATCGGTCGGCAGCGTGATGCGGCCCGCGGGCTTCGAGAACGGCCAGGGCGTGCTGTCGGCGGCCTATGCCAAGGACTCGACCGATCCGCAGTGGGCCAACGATCCCGGCATGAAGAAGTGGAACGCCTTCGTCGACAAGTACCTTCCGGGTGCGGACAAGAGCGACACCAGCATGGTGTACGGCTATGGCGCGGCCCAGACGCTGGTCAAGGTGCTCGAGATGTGCGGCGACGACCTCACCCGCGCCAACGTCATGAAGCAGGCGGCCAGCCTGAAGGGCTTTGCCCCGGACACCGTGCTGCCCGGCGTGAAGCTCAACACCAGCGCCACCGACTTCGCCCCGATCTCCCAGCTCCAGATGCAGCGCTTCAAGGGCGAGAAGTGGGAACTGTTCGGCGAAATCATCAGCGGCGACATCGCATCCGAGTAACGCGCTGACCGAACGGTCAAGACAAACGAGCCCCCGCGCGAGTCGCGGGGGCTTTTTGTTGACCTCCTGCACCAATCTTGTTCAATGCGGCGCCGATCCAATTGGGGTGGGAGACCAATGTGACTGCCGTCCGTTTTCAGTTTGCGGCCCTGTCGGCCGTAGTCATCTTGTGCAGTGCAGTGAGCACGTCGGCCCTGGCGCAAAAATCCTATGACCCCGGCGCAACGGACACCGAGATCAGGGTCGGCAACATCATGCCCTATAGCGGCCCGGCGTCGGCCTATGGCGTGATCGGCAAGACCCAGGAGGCCTATTTCAACAAGATCAACGCCGAGGGCGGCATCAACGGCCGCAAGATCAAGTTCATCTCCTATGACGACGCCTACTCGCCGCCGAAGACGGTGGAACAGGCGCGCAAGCTGGTCGAGAGCGACGAGGTGCTCTTCATCTTCAACTCCCTCGGCACCTCCACCAACAGCGCCATCCGCAAATACATGAACGAGAAGAAGGTGCCGCAGCTCTTCGTGGCGAGCGGCGCCTCGAAATGGAACGACCCGAAACAGTACCCGTGGACCATGGGCTGGCAGCCGAGCTACGCCAGCGAAGCGCGGATCTACGCAAAATACATCATGAAGGAGAAGCCGGACGCCAGGATCGGCGTGCTCTTCCAGAACGATGATTTCGGCAAGGATTACCTCAAGGGCCTGAAGGACGGGCTCGGCGCCAAAGCGTCGATGATCGTGATCGAGGATAGCTACGAGACCTCGGAGCCCGCGATCGACGAGCATGTCGTGAAGATCAAGGCGTCCGGCGCCGACGTCTTCATCAGCATCGCGACGCCGAAATTCGCGGCACAGGCCATCAAGAAGGCCGCCGAGATCGCCTGGCATCCGATGCACATCATCTCCAACGTCTCGGCTTCGGTGGGCGGCGTGATGGAGCCCGCCGGCTTCGAGGTCGCACAGGGCATCCTCTCCGCGACCTACGCAAAGGACGGCTCAGATCCGCAATGGGACAACGATCCCGGCATGAAGAACTTCTACGCCTTCCTGGAGAAGTATTACCCGAAGGCCAACAGGCTCGACGGCGCGGTCGTGTTCGGCTACGGCGCGGCACAGACACTGGTGAAGGTGCTGCAGATGTGCGGCGACGACCTCACGCGCGCCAACGTCATGAAGCAGGCGGCGAACATGAAGGATGTCGAGCTCGATACGCTCTTGCCCGGCATCAGGATCAACACTTCGGCGGAGAATTTTGCGCCGATCGAGCAGCTCCAGATGATGCGCTTCAAGGGCAAGAAATGGGAGCTGTTCGGCAGCATCATTTCCAGCGAGCTCAGCAACTGAGCCGCACAATGCTTGCTCAATCAAAAATAGCCGACTTCATACAAAGCAACTTCAGCGCAATTGATTAACGCCGCGCGTAATCTCATGCGCCGGAATATTCCTCCTCCTTTGGATTAAATCGCGCGCCCCTCGTCAGTTCTGCCGCGGCGTTTTTCTTGCTGGCGGCCCGGGAAGGGTATTCAATGCGCATCGGAGCGACGCGCAACGAGCGCTCCCAATCAAGAACAATCGACGCATTCAAACCTACCTAGGGAGATCAAGATGCCTGCAATGCATGTGCGATTGGGGGCCTTCTCGGCTGCCCTCGTGCTGGCTGCCACCCTGTCGACGGCAGCATCCGCTCAAAAGAAATACGACACTGGCGCATCCGATACCGAAATCAAGATCGGCAATATCATGCCCTACAGCGGACCGGCCTCCGCCTACGGCGTGATCGGCAAGACCGAAGAGGCCTATTTCCGCAAGATCAACGCCGAAGGCGGCATCAACGGCCGCAAGATCAACTTCGTCACCTATGACGACGCCTATTCGCCGCCGAAGACCGTCGAGCAGGCGCGCAAGCTGGTCGAGAGCGACGAGGTGCTCTTGATCTTCAACTCGCTCGGCACACCGCCGAACTCGGCGATCCAGAAATACATGAACCAGAAAAAGGTGCCGCAACTCTTCGTCGCCACCGGCGCCACCAAGTGGAACGATCCGCAGAATTTCCCCTGGACCATGGGCTGGCAGCCCAACTACCAGAGCGAGTCCATCATCTACGCCAAGTACATCCTGAAGAACATGCCGAACGCCAAGATTGCCGTGCTCTACCAGAACGACGACTACGGCAAGGACTATCTGAAGGGATTCAAGGACGGGCTCGGCGCCAAGGCGGCCTCGATGATCGTCATCGAGGACAGCTACGAGGTCTCCGAGCCGACCATCGACTCGCACATCGTGAAGATGAAGGCGACGGGCGCCGACGTCTTCTTCAACATCACCACGCCGAAATTTGCGGCGCAGGCGATCAAGAAGAACTCCGAGATCGGCTGGAAGCCGCTGCACTTCCTCAACAATGTCTCGGGCTCGATCGGAAGTGTGATGAAGCCGGCCGGCTTCGAGAACGGGCAGGACATCATCTCCTCGCAATACTTCAAGGATCCGACCGACGCACAGTGGAAGACCGACCCGTCAATGAAGGCCTGGAACGAATTCCTCGACAAGTACTATCCAGAAGCCAACCGCGCCGACGCCTCGGTGATGTATGGCTTCATCGTCGCCCAGGGCCTCGTGCAGGTGTTGAAGGCATGCGGCGACGACCTGACGCGTGAGAACGTGATGAAGCAGGCGGCCAGCCTCAAGGATTTCGAGCCTCTCGGCCTGCTGCCGGGCGTCAAGGTCAACACGTCGGCCACCGATTTCGCGCCCCTCTCGCAGTTGCAACTGATCAAGTTCAAGGGCGAGACCTGGGAGCGGTTTGGTGAAATCCTGAGCGGCGACGTCGGCGGCTAGCGCACGGGCGGGTTGTCCTTAACGAGTCGTCTATGACTACTAAAGAAGCAGCCCCTGCGACCTATTCGCAGGGGCTTTTTCTTGAAGCTTTCGGGCAAATCGTATTCAATCGCCGCCGCGCAGCCAAAAAGATTTCATTCAAGAAAATTCGAGCGCACCATCAAGAAGAAATAGGGAGATTGGAATGCCTGCTGTGACCAGCAAACTTGCGGTTGCGTCTTTTGCGATCGCACTCTTCGCGGCCTCGACGAGCGCCGCGCTCGCGCAGAAGAAATACGATACCGGCGCGACCGATACCGAGATCAAGATTGGCAACATCATGCCCTACAGCGGACCAGCGTCCGCTTACGGCATCATCGGACGGACCGAAGCGGCCTATTTCAAGAAGATCAATGAGGAAGGCGGCATCAACGGCCGCAAGATCAATTTCGTTTCCTATGACGATGCGTATTCCCCGCCGAAGACGGTGGAGCAGGCGCGCAAGCTCGTCGAGAGCGACGAGGTTCTGCTGATCTTCAACTCGCTCGGCACGCCGCCGAACTCGGCGATCCAGAAGTACATGAACTCCAAGAAGGTGCCGCAGCTCTTCGTCGCCACCGGCGCCACCAAGTGGAACGATCCGAAGGACTTCCCCTGGACCATGGGCTGGCAGCCCAACTACCAGAGCGAAACGCAGATCTACGCGAAGTACCTGCTCAAGAACATGCCGAACGCCAAGATCGCCGTGCTCTATCAGAACGACGATTACGGCAAGGACTATCTCAAGGGTCTGAAGGACGGCCTGGGCGCCAAGGCTGCCAGCATGATCGTGATCGAGGAGAGCTATGAGACCTCGGAGCCGACGATCGACAACCACATCGTGAAGATGAAGGCGACGGGCGCTGACGTCTTCATGAACATCACCACGCCGAAATTCGCGGCCCAGGCGATCAAGAAGATCTCCGAGATCGGCTGGAAGCCCACCCACTTCCTCAACAACGTCTCGGCTTCGGTCGGCAGCGTGATCAAGCCTGCGGGCTTCGAGCACTCGCAGGACATCATCTCGGCCGCGTATCTGAAGGACGTCTCGGATCCGCAGTGGAAGGACGATGCCGGCATGAAGGCCTTCCTGGACTTCATGACGAAGTACTTCCCCGAAGGCGACAAGCTCGACGGCGGCACCATCGTCGGCTACGGCGTGGCGCAGACGCTGGTCGAAGTGCTGAAGAAGTGCGGTGACGATCTCACGCGCGAGAACGTGATGAAGCAGGCGGCAAGCCTGAAGGACTTCCGCACCGAAGTGCTGCTGCCCGGCATCAAGATCAACACCTCACCGACCGACTTCGCTCCGATCAGCTCGCTCCAGCTCATGAAGTTCAAGGGCGAGAAGTGGGATCTGTTCGGTGACGTGATCAGCGCCGACGCCGGCGGCTAGTCTCAGCCGCAACGAAACGACACGAGCCCCCTGCGATGTCCTCGCAGGGGGCTTTTCGTTTGCCTATCGCCCGATCGGGAAACCGAATGCCTGCAAGGCCCGGCTTACACTTTTGCGGTCGATGCGCTAGGTATGACGGATACCAGAACGAAAGCTTCTTCATGGCTGACCGACGCCCTCTCCTTCGCGCCATCTACGACGCTGCCGTTGCCGCCGCCCATCCCGACGTGGTGCTGGCGCGGCATCTCGGCCCGCCGCCGAAGGGCCGCGTCATCTGCCTCGCCGCCGGCAAGGGCGCGGGCGCCATGGCGGCCGCCGCGGAACGTCACTACCTCGACAAACTGGGGCTGGCGCCGGACCGCCTGGTCGGCATCGCCACCACGCGTCACGGCCATGGCGTGCCGACGCAACGCATCCGCGTCGTCGAGGCCGGCCATCCCGTGCCCGACGAGGCCGGCCTCAAGGCCGCGGCCGAGACGCTGGAGCTGGCGCGGCAGGCGGGGCCTGACGATTTGCTTCTGGTGTTGCTCTCCGGCGGCGGCTCCGCGAACTGGATCGCGCCCGTCGAAGGTATCAACTTTGCGCAGAAGCAGGCGGTCAACCGCGCGCTGCTGCGCTCGGGAGCGCCGATCGGCGAGATGAACACGGTGCGAAAGCATCTGTCGCGCATCAAGGGCGGGCGGCTCGCACGCGCCGGCCAGAACGCCGCCGAGATCGTGACGCTCGCGATCTCGGACGTGCCGCATGACGACCCCTCCGCGATCGCCTCCGGTCCCACCGTACCCGACCCGACCACATTGGCCGATGCGCGCGCGCTGGTCGCACGCTACAAGCTCGCGCTCGACGACGCCGTGCGCCGCGCGCTTGATGATCCCAATAACGAAAGCTGCAAGCCCGGCGACCCCGCCTTTGCGCGCACCCGGTTCGAATTGATCGCGCGTCCAAAGCAGTCGCTCGATGCCGCGGTGAAGCTGGCGAAGGACGCCGGCTATGAAGTGATCGATCTCGGCGCCGATCTCGAGGGCGAGGCGCGCGAGGTCGCCGCCGATCACGCAAAACTCGCGCTTGCCGCGCGCGCGCATGGCAAGCGCGTGGCGATCGTCTCCGGCGGCGAGCTGACGGTGACGGTGCGCGGCAATGGTCGCGGCGGCCCCAACCAGGAATATGCGCTGGCGCTCGCCGACCTGCTCAAGGATAAGCCCGGCATCGCCGCGCTCGCTGGCGACACCGACGGCGCCGATGGCGGTGGCGGAAAGCCAACCGATCCTGCCGGCGCGCTGATCGACGCGACGACGTTTGCGAAGATGAAGGCGCAACAACTCGCGCCGCAAGCCTATCTGGACAATAACGACGCAACGACGTTCTTCGAGACGACGGGCGACCTGCTGCTGCCGGGCCCGACGCTGACCAATGTGAACGATGTCAGGGTGATTTTGGTGGAGTGAGGCTGCGGCCGCTCATCGTCAGCGAAGCAATGACGGAGTCCGCCTCACCCCTTCCCGCCGACATGCTCCAGCAGCGCAAGCAGGCCCTTCAGCAGATCGGTCGGCGTCGGCGGGCAGCCCTTGATGTGCAGGTCGACCGGCACGACGTCGGAGACGCCGCCGACGCAGGCGTAGCTGCCTCTGAAAATGCCGCCGTCGACAGCGCAGCCGCCCACCGCGACCACCCATTTCGGATCGGGCGTGGCGTTGAACGTCCGCTCCAGCGCCTGCCGCATGTTCTTCGTCACGGGACCCGTCACCAGCAGCACGTCGGCGTGGCGGGGCGAGGCGACGAAGCGGAGACCGAAACGCTCGAGGTCGTAGAAGGCGTTCGACAGCGCGTGGATTTCCAGCTCGCAGCCGTTGCAGGAGCCGGCATCGACCTGACGGATCGCGAGCGAGCGGCCGAGTTTTGCCTGCGCGGCACGGTCGACCGTTCGCACAAGCTCGGCCAGCGCCGCTTCGTCCGGCGGCGGTGCTGGCTCCGTCAGCGAACCGTGGGTGAGGCTTTCGAGCAGGGTCTTGCGCATGGCTCTAGAGGTCCGCGCCCGAATAGGAGCAGTTGAACGATTTGTTGCACAGCGGGAAGTCGGCGATGATGTTGCCTTCGATCGCCGTCTCCAGAAGCGGCCACTGGAACCAGGAGGCGTCGCGCAGGTGGCAGCGTTCGATGCGGTTCTCGCCATCGAGCCGCAGCCAGACCAGTACGTCGCCGCGAAACGCTTCGGCGAGCGCCAGGCCTTCGCAAGGCCCGCGTCCGGCCGGCAGTGCGGTCCTGATCTCGCCCGGCGCGAGGCGGTCCAGGATCTGCGCAATCAGTGCAACGCTCTGCTCGACCTCACGGATGCGAATCCAGACCCGCGCGTTGACGTCGCCCGCGTCCAACACCGGCACATCGAACGACAATGCGCCGTAGGGCGCATAAGGGATCGCCCGCCGTGTATCGAAGTCCCGGCCCGAGGCGCGGCCGACATAGCCGCCGGCACCGAACTGGCGCACGTACTCGGTCTTCACGATCCCGGTGGTGACGGTGCGGTCCTGTAAGGACGTCGTGTTGTCATAGAGCTCGATCAGGCGTGGAAACACCTTTTTGATCTCGGCGAGCAGGGCCTGCATGGCGGGGATGCCGTACGAGGACATGTCGCGCGCCACGCCGCCGGGCACGATGACGTCCATCATCAGGCGATGACCGAAGGCGGCATCCGCCGCCCGCAGGCAGCGCTCGCGCAGCACGCCGGTCTGGGCATGCATCAGCGCAAAGGACGCATCATTGCAGATGGCGCCAATGTCGCCGAAATGATTGGCCAGCCGCTCGAGTTCCGCCATCAGCGCCCGCAAGAAGATCGCGCGCCGGGGCGGCTCGATCCCGAGCGCCGCTTCCACGGCAAGCGCAAACGCATAGGCATAGGCGACGGCGCTGTCGCCGGAGGTGCGGCAGGCGAGCCTGGCGGCAGCCTCCAGGCTCGCGCCCTGCATCAGGGATTCGATGCCCTTGTGGGTGTAGCCGAGCCATTGCTCCAGCCGCACCACATGCTCGCCATTGGCGGTGAAACGGAAGTGGCCGGGTTCGATGATGCCGGCATGGACCGGGCCGACTGCGACCTGGTGCAGCCCCTCGCCTTCGGCCGGCAGGAATTCATATGGCACCGTGGCGCGCGCAACGCTGCGACCGGCGAGCGGCCCGGATTGTCCCCAGACGTCATGATCGAGCCACGGCCGCCTGTCGCCGCCACCAAGGGGCATCAGGCCGAAGAGATCGTGGATGGTCCGTTCCAGCCGCAGCGCAGGCGGATGATCGATCGCGACGCTCGGGAAGGAACCGGAAGCGCATTCGTAAGTGACGACCGCGATCTCTGCCGACGCCGCATCGAGCAGCGCCATGTGCACGGCGGCCGGCTCGCCCCAGAACCCAAGCAGCGTCGCCCGGCCTGCGACCAGTTGGTCGATCGCGGCACGCCAACCCTCCTCCGCGACCACCGCGCGGGGCCAGGGCCGATGTGCGGGCACCGTGCTCTGATGAGGGATGTGGTCGAGAAGGCCCATCGCGTCACCCCAACAGCTTCGCGACATTGGTGAAGCCGGTCACCAGCGCCGGCGGCAGATAGACGCCGGCCATCGCGACCAGCGCCAGATGCGTGAACATCGGCACATAGGAAGCCTCTGCCGGCGCGGTCGGTCCCTTGGGCTCGCCGAACATCACGACGCCTGTCCGCAGCAGGAGCCCGCCGAGCGCGATGATGATGCCGAGTACCAGGATCGCCGTCAGCCATGGCGCCCGTGCGAAGGTCGAGCTGACGACCAGGAATTCGCTCATGAAGATGCCGAGCGGCGGCAGGCCGACGATAGCGACGACGCCGAGCATCAGGCCCCAGCCGAGCACGGGATTGGTGACCGTCAGTCCGCCGATATCGGCGATCTTCTGCGTGCCCTTGACCTGCGCGATGTGGCCGACGGCGAAGAAGATCGCCGACTTGGTCAGCGAGTGCATGGTCATGTGCAGCAGGCCGGCGAAATTCGCCAGCGGCCCGCCCATGCCGAAAGCGAACACGATGATGCCCATATGCTCGATCGAGGAATAGGCGAACATGCGCTTGATGTCGCGGCGGCGGTAGAGCATGAGCGAGGCGAAGATCACGGAGATCAACCCCATCGTGACCATAAGCGGTCCCGGCGCAATCGCCGCGGGATTGACCGCGAGCATCATCTTGAAGCGCAGCAGCGCATAGAGCGCGACGTTGAGTAGCAGGCCCGACAGCACCGCCGAGATCGGCGTCGGGCCTTCGGCGTGGGCGTCGGGCAGCCAGGCGTGCAGCGGCGCGAGCCCGACCTTGGTGCCGTAGCCGAGCAAGAGGAATACGAAGGCGACGTTGAGCAGCGCGGGATCGAATTGCGAGGCATGCGCCACCAGCACGGTCCACACCATTCCGTCGAGCCCCTCGCCCACCACGGGCCGCGCCGACATATAGACCAGGATGGTGCCGAACAGCGCGAGCGCGATGCCGACGCTGCCGAGGATGAAATACTTCCAGGCGGCCTCCAGCGCCTCATGGGTGCGGTAGATGCCGACCATCAGCACCGTCGTCAGCGTCGCGACCTCGACGGCGACCCACATCAGGCCGATATTGTTGGCGACCAGCGCGAGGTTCATGGCGAACATCAGCGTCTGGTACATCGCGTGATAGAAGCGCAGGAAGGTCGGCGTCAGCCGCCCGGTCTCGATCTCGTGATGGATGTAGCTCGCGCTGAACACCGACGTGGTGAAGCCGACGAAGGTCGTCAACACGATGAAGACCTTGTTGAGGTCGTCGACCAGGAGATATTGCCCCGAACTCGGCTCGACCACGAACAGCGACAGCGAGGTCAAGAAGGTAGCCAACGTCGCCACGACGTTGAACCGGGCCGTCAACGCGTAGCCCGGCAGAACGGCCAATAGCGCGGCGGAGACCCCCGGGATCAGGAGGATCGCGGTGAGCGCGTCGAAGCTCATCGGCGCTCTCCCCTGAAGCGGTCGAGCGCTTGCACGTCCACGCTGTCGAAGCGCTCGCGAATGCGGAACAGGAAGATGCCGATCACGATGAAGGCGATCAGCACCGAGAAGGCGACGCTGATCTCGACCACCAGCGGCATGCCCTTGGCGCCGGTCGCGGCCAGCACCAGCCCGTTCTCCAGCGACATGAAGCCGACGACCTGGCTAACGGCGTTGCGCCGCGTCACCATGATCAGGAGACCGAGCAGCACCACCGAGAGCGCGAAGGCGAGGTCCTCGCGCGCCAGCGCGTCCGCGCCGGGCGTGACCCGCAGCATGACGACCATCGACAGCGCGACCAGACCGATGCCGGCCATCATGGTGAGCCCGATGCCGATCACGTTCTCGATCTCGCGATGAATGCCGAGCCGCTTGATGATCCGGTGCAGCGCCACCGGGATGATGATGGCCTTGAAGACCAGCGCGATCAGCGCGGTGACGTAGAGATGCGGCGCGGCCTGCACATAGGCCTGCCAGGCGACCGACAGCGCCAGGACGCTCGCGTGCAGCGCATAGACGTTGAGCAGGGAATACAGCCGGTCCTGATAGAGCATCATGAAGCTTGCCAGCACCAGGGAGCCGGCAAGCAGATGAGCGATGTCGAACTGAAGGCTGCTCATCTCAGAGGCTCCCCGACACGAAGCGCAGCAGGGTTGCGAGCAACGCCAGCATCAGCGCCGCCCCCAGGAACTCCGGGATCCGGAATACCCGCATCTTGGCGATCGACGTCTCGAACAGTGCAAGCAGGAAGCCGAAGACCGTCAGCTTGCCAATGTAGAGCAGCGCCCCCAGCGCCAGTGTCGCTGCACTGGCGTCGGCGGTTGCCGTCCCCCAGGGCACGAACACGCAGGCGATCAGCGAGACATAGAGCAGCAGCTTGAGCTGCGAGGACAGGTCGATCAGCGCAAGGTGGCGGCCGGAATATTCCAGCACCATGGCCTCGTGCACCATGGTGAGTTCGAGATGGGTCGCGGGATTGTCGACGGGGATGCGGGCATTCTCCGCGAGCGCCACAATGGTCAGTGCGACGAATGCCATGCCCAGCGATACGCGCAGGCCGACCGCATCGGAGCCCATGAACTCGGCCACGGTGGAGAGCTGGGTCGACCCCGCGATCATCGCGACCGCGAACACCGTCATCAGGATCGCGGGCTCGGCCAGCGTTGCGATCATCACTTCGCGGCTGGACCCGATGCCGCCGAAGGCGGTGCCGACGTCCATGCCGGCGAGCGCCTGGAAGAACCGCGCGCTGCCGAGCAGCGCGATGATGGCGATGAGATCGGCGGTCCAGGAGAACAAGAGGCCGTTGCCGAAGGTCGGCACCAGGGAGGCCGCCACCCAGGTGCCGGCGAACATCAGATAGGGAATCACGCGGAACAGCCATGAGGCGTTGTCGGCGAGCACGACGTCCTTGCGCATCAGGCGGACCAGGTCGCGATAGGGCTGCAGCAGCGGCGGCCCGCGCCGACGCAACAGCCGCGCCTTGGCCTTGCGCACGAAGCCGGTGAGCAGCGGCGCCAGCAGCAGCACCAGCAGCATCTGGGCGCCCTGCGAGAAGATGTCGCGCAGCACGTTCATAGCGACACCACGAGCAGCAGCACGATCAAAGCCACGAAAACCAGCGTCAGATAGCTGCGGATGGTGAGGAACTGCAGGACGTTGATACGAATGGTGGCGAAACCGATCGCAATCGCGATCGGCCCGTACAGGCCGTCCCAGATCAGGTCGCGCATCTCGACGGTGAGGCGCGCGGGCCGCGGCGAGGACGGCGGCGGCATCTCGCCGATTTCGCGGGCGGCGAAGACGAGGCTGCCGAACACGCGGCGGATCGGCTGCGAAAAGCTCGATGCGCTGTACTGGATCGCGGGGTCGGCATCCGGGTAACCGCAGTCCCAGGCCGGCGCGCGGCGCAGCCGGTCGGAGGCGAGGCGATGGATCGCGGAGGCCGCGGCCGTGCCGCACAACGCGGCGAAAACGAAGACCAGGAGGCCGTTATACGAGCTGCGGCTTTCGGCGATCGGCACGACGCTCAACCATTCCAGCCCGGTCTGGTGCGGCATGACGTTGCCGACCATGGCCTTGCTCACCGGCGCCAGCGCATCGATGAACAGACCGGGCAGGATGCCGGCCAGCAGACACAATGCGGCAAGCGAAAACATCGCAGCCAGCGAGAAGCGGTCGGTCTCATGCGCGGACGCTGCGACGTCCGAGCGCGGACGACCGAGGAAGCTGATGCCGTAGAGCTTGACGAAGCAGGCGGCGGCGAACGCGGCCGCCAGCGCCAACAGGCCGCCGATGGCGGGGACGATCAGTTTCAGCCCCCAGGACGGCAGTTGCGGCGAGAGCAGGATCGCCTGGAACATCAGCCATTCCGAGACGAATCCGTTGAACGGCGGCAGCGCCGAAATCGCGACGCAGCCGACCAGCATGGCGAAGGCCGTCTTCGGCATCCGATGGATCAACCCGCCGAGCTTCTCCATGTCGCGTACGCCGGTCGATTCCAGCACCGCACCGGCGCCGAAGAACAACAGGCTCTTGAACAGCGCGTGATTGAAGACGTGCAGCAGCGCCGCGGTGAAGGCCAGCGCCGCCACCCAGTCGAGCCCCTGCGCCTTGAAGGCGAGCGCGAGCCCGAGGCCGGTGAAGATGATGCCGATGTTCTCGATGGTGGAATAAGCGAGCACGCGCTTGATGTCGCGTTGCATCAGCGCATAGAGCACGCCCAGCGTCGCGGTCGGGCCGCCGGCAAGCAGCACGACCATGCTCCACCACCATTCAGGTTCCGGCAGCAGATCAAAGACGATGCGCACAAAACCGTAGACGGCGACTTTTGTCATCACGCCGCTCATCAGGCCCGACACGTGGCTGGGCGCTGCCGGATGGGCAAGCGGCAGCCAGGCATGCAGCGGCACCAGGCCCGCCTTGGAGCCGGTGCCGAGCAGCACGAGAATCACGACCAGGCTCGACAGCGCGGCGGAGGGATGTGAGGCGCGGATCGCGTCGAAATCGTAGCCGGGGCCGCTCGCCAGCGCACCGAAGGCCAGCAGCAGCGCGAGCGTGCCAAAACTTGCCATCAGGAGATAGACGTAGCCGGCGCGGATGTTCTCGGCGTCGCGATGATGCGACACCACCAGCGCCCAGGAGGTCAACGACATGAACTCCCAGGCCACCAAAAAGCTGAAAGCGTCGTTGGCGAGCACGACGACGCTCATGCCGGCGAGATAGGCCGGATAGAACGGCAGCACGCGGCCCGGCTGCTCTTCATGGCGGCCATAGCCGAGCGCGAACAGGCTCGCGGCCGCGCCGCCGAGATTGATGACGACGAGGAAGAACGCGGAGAGCGCATCGAGGCGGAAATGCGCGCCGAGCCACGGCAAGCCCACCGGCAGCGTCGTACGCAGCACCGGATGGGCGGGATCGAGGAGATGGAGCACTGCCGTGATGCACAGCGTTGCGGTGAGGACGAGACAGGCGCCGTAGAGCATGAACGACCCGCGCGGCCGCGCCGACAGCACGATTCCAACCGGCGCCAGCGCCAGCAGACATGCCACCGCCCATAGCACCACCGAAATCATCGCGGCTCCCGGATTGCGAATTGGCTCTGTACGGTCATCTGCGGTCCCCGCCCGGTGGAGCCTTCAGCCGCACCCCGCGCCCGCCGCCGGCGGACGCGGCGCCTTCGCCGATCAATTCGATGCCGGCGGCGGCCAACGCCTCGACCAGCTTCATCAACGAATCGACGTTGCCGCGAATCACGTCTTCGGACGCTTCCATGCGCTGGATCGTCGGCAGCGACAGCGAGCAGCGCTGCGCGAGCTCGCGCTGGTCGATCCCGAGCAGCGCCCGGGCGGCACGAAGTTGGGCGGCAGTGATCACGGGGCGGCACCTCCGTGGCAATCGTAGTGACTTAATTGCCAAGCTTAATACATGTAAAATGATGCATCAAGCATCAATTATATTGCACTGCACATCAGAAGACGTTCGTCCCCCGCGGAGCGCCTTAACCCAAAATTCGCTGCAACTTCAGGAACCTGCCTGCGAAAGCGGCCGATCATGGCGACGATAAAGCGGTCTCTGCTCTAATGGCGTGGCGTTGAAGGGGGCAAACGATCCATGGACGACCGTGACCAGCAGGTCGCCGGTACCGACCCGCATGTGCTGAACGGGCTGCTCGAACAGGCCGTGAATAATCTATCGCTCGGCATCGTCCTGTTCGACGCAGACCGCAAGCTCATCTTCTGCAATCAGCGCTACATGCAGATGTACGGCCTGTCGGCGGACCAGGTGCGTCCGGGCACGCCCACCAAGACGCTGATCGAGCATCGGCTGAAGCTCGGACTGAAGGTCCGCGGCGAGGCCAAAGACTATGTCCGCGCGCGCACCGAGGGCGAGATCCGCGACGAGCGAACCGTGCAGGAGTTCGCGGACGGACGCATCATCGCCTACGCCATTCATTCCCTGCCCGATGGCCGCGGCATGGCCACCCATGAGGACATCACCGAGCGCGAGGAGCTGAGCGCCCGACTGCACCAACGCAACATGCAGTTCGACATCGCAATCAACAACATGTCGCATGGCTTGTGCTTCTTCGATGCCGATCACCGCCTCAACGTGTGCAACAGGCTCTTCATCGACATGTACGGATTGCCCCCTGAGCGCGTTCGTGCCGGCATGCCGCTGTCGGAGATTTTCGAGCTGCGCTTCGAGGCCGGCAGCGTTCCCGAGATGACGCGCGCGGAATATGCGACATGGCGAACCGGGGTCGCCGTTTCGGCCGAACCCATCGACAGCATCGTCGAGATGAAGAACGGCCGCACCTTCAAGATCCGTCACCGACCCATGCCGGATCTCGGCTGGGTGGCGACGCACGAGGACATCACCGAGCAACGGCAGACCGAGCTCAAGATTGCGCATATGGCACACCATGATGCGCTCACCGACCTCGCCAACCGGAGCCTGCTCAACCAGCGGCTCGAGCAGGCGTTCACGTCGGGCGAAGCTTTTGCCATCCATCACATCGATCTCGACAAGTTCAAGTCCGTCAATGATACGCTCGGGCATCACGCCGGCGATGCGCTCCTCAGGGGTGTCAGCGAGCGCCTGCGCAAGCTCGTTCGCCCCTGCGACACGATTGCGCGCATGGGCGGCGACGAATTCATCGTTCTCCAGACGCCGATCGGCGACCGCAACGAAGCAAGCGCCCTCGCCGAATGCATCATCAGAGAGATGAGCATGCCGTTCGAGCTCGACGGACAGCAGACGACCGCCGGCGCAAGCGTCGGGCTCGCCATCGTGCCGGGCGATGGGGCAACGCCGGAACACGCGCTGCGCAATGCCGACCTGGCGCTCTATCGCGCCAAGAGCGACGGCCGCGGCACCTACCGCTTCTTCGAGCCCGCGATGGACGAGCAGGTGCAAAGCCGCCGCGCGCTGGAGCACGACCTGCGCAAGGCGCTGGCCGCGGGCGAGCTCGAGCTGCACTATCAGCCGCTGGTGCAGACCGGGACCGGCGGGGTCACGGGCGTCGAGGCCCTGATCCGCTGGCGGCATCCCGAGCGGGGCTTGATCCCCCCGAACAGTTTCATTCCGCTGGCCGAGGAGATCGGCCTCATCGTGCCGATCGGCGAATGGGTGATTCGCCAGGCCTGCATGACGGCGAGCCGCTGGCCGGACCGGCTGCACGTCGCGGTCAACATCTCGGCCGCCCAGTTCCATCATCCCGGCCTCGCCGAGGTGATCGTCAGCGCACTGGCGGGCTCGGGACTCGATGCGCGACGGCTCGAGATCGAGATTACCGAGAGCGTCCTGCTCCAGGACAAGGAGGGTACGCTGGCGATGCTGCATCGCCTGCGCGCGCTCGGCATCCGCATCGCGATGGACGATTTCGGCACCGGCTATTCGTCGCTGACCTATCTCCAGTGCTTCCCGTTCGACAAGATCAAGATCGACCGTTCCTTCATCCGCGACATCGCGACCGATGCCGGCTCGCTCAACATCGTTCGCGCCATCGCCGCGCTCGCAAGCGGCATGGGGATGGCGGCGACGGCGGAGGGCGTGGAGACGCAGGAGCAGCTCGCCTGCATCGCGGCCGAAGGATGCACGGAGGTCCAGGGTTTTCTGTTCAGCCGCCCACTGCCGGCTGCCGAGATCGAGCGCAAGTTCCTGTCGACTGAGGCACCGGCCGTGCCCGGCCGCTTCGCGGCGGCCTGATCGTCCGGCTCAAAACTCGTTCGCGATTTTCGAGAGCATCGCGATCAGGGCGTCGCGGTTGGCGGCCCCTAACAGCTCGTTGAGCCGCGCCTCGTGCTTGGTGGCGACCAGCTTCTTGGCGCGGGTCAGCACCGCCTTGCCCTTGTCGGTCAGCACCAGGATATGCGAGCGGCGATCGTTGGTGGAGCGGATCCGCGCGCAGAGGTCGCGGCTCTCCAGATTGTCCAGCATCGCCACGAAGTTCGGGCGCAAAATGCCGAGCGTGGAGGCGATCTCGGTCTGGTTACGGCCGGGGTTCTGCTCGACCAGCAGCAGCACGGAGAACTGTGCCGGCGTGAGCTGCAGCGAGGCGACGCAGCGCAAAAAGTTCTCGAACACCTTGAGCTGGGCGCGCTTGAGCACGTAGCCGAGCTGCTCGGAGAGCTCGCCAAGGTGCAGCGCCTCGGCCGGGCTGTCCCCGGCGTCCTTGCGCGACCTGGTCGCTTCCCCTGATTTTTCAACGGCTTTGGAAACGGTCATCGCCTGCTGCTCGCAATCCCGCTAAATTGGGGCTGGGTCGTTCCGCCGCCCTTGATGTTATATTTGATAATTGTTATGGACCATATCAAATATCGTCAGCGAATTTCAATGGCTGTGAACGGACCATCCACCGCGAAAGGCGGCGCCGGTCCGGACATCGAGGGGGAGCGTCCGGCTTGAACACGACCATCATGCTGTTCCTGGTGCAGGATGGCATCACCAATGGCGCGATCTACGCGCTGCTCGGCTTGGCGCTGGTGCTGGTATTTGCCGTCACCCGCGTCATCCTCATTCCACAAGGCGAGTTCGTCACCTACGGCGCGCTGACCTATGCCTCGCTGGCCTCCGGCCAGATGCCGGGCACGGCAAAACTCGCGCTCGCCATGGGCATCGTGGCTTTCGCGCTCGATCTGTTCGCGGCGCGCAAGGCGCTGCATGGCCGGCTGATCGCCCGCAGCCTTGCTGCCAATGTGGTGCTGCCGGCCATCGTGCTGGCGCTGACGCTGACCTATGCCGGCCAGAAGGCGCCGGTGCCGGTTTCCATGGCGCTGTCGCTGGTGATCGTCGCGATGATCGGCGTGTATCTCTATCGCATCGTGTTCCAGCCGCTGGCGCACACCTCGGTGCTGGTGCTGCTGATCGCCTCGGTCGGCGTGCATCTGGCGCTGCAGGGGCTGGGGCTGCTGTTCTTCGGCGCCGAAGGCCAGCGCGGGCCCGCCGTGCTGACGACCGCGTTCACCGCCGGGAGCCTACGCTTCACCGGTCAGAGCATCACGGTTTACGGCATCACCATCGCCTTCATCGTCGGCCTCTGGCTGTTCTTCGGCTGGACGCGCTACGGCAAGGCGCTGCGCGCCACCGCCGTCAACCGGCTCGGCGCACGGCTTGCCGGCATCCGTACCTCGCTGTCGGGACAGATCGCCTTCCTGCTCGCCTCCGTCATCGGCGCGCTGTCGGGCATCCTCGTCGTCCCCATCACGACGCTCTATTACGACAGCGGCTTCCTGATCGGCCTGAAGGGTTTCGTCGCCGCGATCATCGGCGGGCTCGTGAGCTATCCGCTGACCGCGGTCGCCGCGCTCGTCGTCGGCATCGTCGAGGCGTTCTCGTCCTTCTATGCCTCGAACTACAAGGAGGTCATCGTCTTCATGCTGCTGATCCCCGTGCTGCTGCTGCGCTCGCTCGCAGCTCCAGCGGTCGAGGAAGAGAAGGACTGACGCGCGATGAACGGACGGCTTCCCATTCTCATCTTTGCGCTCATCATGGCGGCGATCCCGTTCATTCCGGGCATGCCGCCGTTCTGGATCGTGCTCTTGGACAATATCGGCCTTGCCGCGCTGGTCGCGATGGGGCTGGTGCTGCTCACCGGCGTCGGCGGCCTCACCTCGTTCGGGCAGGCGGCGTTCGTCGGTTTCGGTGCCTACACGACCGCCGTGCTGTCGACGGCCTATGGCGTCTCGCCCTGGCTGACGCTGCCGCTGTCGCTCCTGGTCAGCGGCCTGTTCGCGGTGCTGCTCGGGCTGATCACCGTCCGTCTCTCCGGCCACTACCTGCCGCTCGGCACGCTCGCCTGGGGGCTCGGCCTGTTCTATCTCTTCAGCAAGCTCGAATTCCTGGGCCGTAACGACGGCATCTCGGCGATCCCGCCGCTGTCGATCGGCTCATACAAGATGCTGGATCCGGGCTCGATCTATTACGCGGTCTGGATTGCGGTGATCCTCTCGGCACTGGTGACGGTCAACCTGCTGGACTCCCGCACCGGTCGCGCCATCCGCGCACTGCGGCGGGGCCATATTGCGGCCGAGGCCTTCGGCGTACACACGCCGCGCGCAAAACTTCTGGTGTTCATCCATGCGGCCGTGCTGGCCGGCCTCTCCGGCTGGCTCTACGCCCATCTGCAGCGCGCGGTGAACCCGACGCCGTTCGGCGCGCAGGCCGGCATCGAATATCTCTTCATCGCGGTCGTCGGCGGCGCCGGCTATGTCTGGGGCGGCGTGCTGGGTGCGGCCATCGTCGTGATCCTGAAAGAAGTGCTGCAGAGCTACCTGCCGCTGATCGTGCAGGGCTCCGGGCAGGTCGAGACCATCGTGTTCGGCATCATGCTGGTGCTGCTGCTCCAGCTCGCACCCGGCGGCCTCTGGCCCTGGCTGATGTCGTTCCTGCCGCAAAAGGCCGTCGGCAAGAAGCCCGACACCTCGCTCACCCTCCCCGCGCGCGAGCGTACGCCCGGCCAGTCCAACATCCTGCTCCAGGTCGACAAGGCGCGAAAACAGTTCGGCGGCGTGATCGCGGTCAACAACGTTTCCTTCGACGTCCAGGCCCGCGAGATCGTGGCGCTGATCGGCCCGAACGGCGCCGGCAAGAGCACGACCTTCAACCTGATCACCGGCGTGCTCAGCGCCACCGCCGGCTCGATCTCGGTGCTCGGCAAGAAGGTCGACAACGCCCCGCCGCAGGAAATCGTCAAGCTCGGCATCAGCAGAACCTTCCAGCACGTAAAACTGGTTCCCGACATGACCGTGCTGGAGAACGTCGCGATCGGCGCGCATCTGCGCGGACATTCCGGCCCGATCTCCTCGATGCTGCGGCTCGACCGCGCCGATGAGGCAAAGCTGCTCGCGGAAGCTGCCCGCCAGATCGAGCGCGTCGGCCTCGGCGACCAGATGCACCAGCTCGCGGGCTCGCTGTCGCTGGGACAGCAGCGCATCGTCGAGATCGCACGCGCGCTCTGCGTCGACCCGATGCTGCTGCTGCTCGACGAGCCCGCCGCGGGCCTTCGCCACATGGAGAAGCAGCAGCTCGCAAAGCTGCTGCGTGATCTGCGCGACGGCGGCATGAGCGTGCTGCTGGTCGAGCACGACATGGGCTTTGTGATGAATCTGGCCGACCGTATCGTGGTGCTCGATTTCGGCACCAAGATCGCGGAAGGCACGCCCGCCACGATCAAGACCAATCCCGAAGTGATCAAGGCCTATCTCGGAGTGGCGGCATGAGCGCGCTGTTGTCAGTCACCGACGCGCACGTCGCCTATGGCAAGGTCGAAGCGGTCCGTTCGGTTTCGCTCGAAGTCGGCGAGAACGAGATCGTCACCATTGTCGGCGCCAATGGCGCGGGCAAGACCACGCTGCTCTCGGCCATCATGGGCGTCTTGCCGCTGAAGGGCCGCGTCACCTTCGCCGGCCAGGATCTCGCCCGCTACGAGATCGAGGATCGCGTCGCGATGGGCCTCGGCCTTGTGCCCGAGCACCGCGAATTGTTCGTCACCATGAACGTCGAGGACAATCTCGAGTTAGGGGCCTTCCGCATCGGCAAGGCGCAGATGAAATCCTCGATGGAGCGGGTCTACGGCCTGTTTCCGCGGCTGAAGGAGCGGCGCAAGCAGCTCGCCGGCACGCTCTCGGGCGGCGAGCAGCAGATGCTCGCGATGGGCCGCGCGCTGATGGGCGCGCCAAAACTGTTGATGCTGGACGAGCCGAGCCTCGGCCTCGCGCCGATCATCGTCGCCGACATCTTTCGCATCGTCACGGAGCTGCGCGCCAGTGGCGTGTCCGTGCTGCTGGTCGAACAGAACGCGCAGGCGGCGCTGAAGATCGCCGACCAGGCCTATGTCATGGAGCTCGGCGAATTCGTGCTCAGCGGCAAGGCAAGCGACATCGCCGCCAATGAGCGCGTCGCGGCAAGCTATCTCGGCTTCCAGCACGAAGGCGCCAGCACGGTGTAGCGCCTTTCTTCCTTCTCCCCTTGTGGGAGAAGGTGGCGCGAAGCGCCGGATGAGGGGTTCTCGCCACTCGTGAGACTGCTCGTGGGGATAGATACCCCTCACCCGGCTTCGATGCTCCACATCGAAGCCACCCTCTCCCACAAGGGGAGAGGGTGCACCGACCGTGCGGCGAAGCCTAGTTCGTAACCTTCTCACCCTTCAGCGCGGCCACTTCCGCCTCCAGCTCCGCAATCCGTGCATCGCGTTGGGCAAGCGCCGCCGCAACATCCGCCGCATCAAACTTCTGCGGAATATGCTGAGGGCAGTTCGTGTCCCAGGCCGTGATCTTGAACAGGATCACCTGCTCGGGCCGCGCCTTGTAGCCTTTCGGCATCAGCGATTGCACCAGCGCCGGATCGTCCTCGACCACGCGCGCCTCGCCCCAGATCTTCACGCGGCGGCGATGGGCGTAGTCCATCACGAAGATATAGGCCCTGGGATTCTCGGACAGGTTTCCCTGCGTGATGTATTGCCGGTTGCCGGCGTAGTCGGTGAAAGCCAGCGTCTGCTTGTCCAGCACCCTCAGAAAACCCTTCGGTCCGCCGCGATGCTGGATATAGGGCTGGCCGTCGGCCGCGGCCGTGGCGAAGTAGAAGCTGTTGGCATCGGCCAGGAACGCAGCGAGGTTTTCATCGACCTCGGTGCGCCAGCCGCGCTGCTCGGCATGGGCATAGGCCTCGCGCGAGCCCTTTCGGGTCTGGATCGACTTCACCGCGGGGGTAAAGGCGACGTCGCTTGGATAGGTGAGCGCAGAATCCATCGGACTTCTCCTGAAACTCCGGCGCGATTTTCGCGTCTTTCGGTCCTTAAGGTGCTCCTTCCCTCACTTAAAACAATCTTCCGTCTTGACACTTCATCATTGCAATATATGCAATAATGGCATGGACCGCCTCGAAGCCATGCAGGTGTTCGTCACCGTCGCCGATCTCAGCGGCTTTGCACCGGCGGCGCGCAAGCGGCGGCTGTCGCCCTCGGCCGTGACGCGGCTGATCGCCTCGCTGGAAGAGCATCTCGGCGCACGGCTGCTGCAGCGGACCACACGTTCTGTCACGCTGACCGATGTCGGCCGGCGCTATCTCGAGCGCGCCCGGCGGATTCTCGCCGATGTCGAGGAGGCCGACAGTTCGGCGCAAGAGGAGCGCACCCGGCCGAGCGGCCGGCTCGTCGTCTCCGCTCCCGTCGGCTTCGGCCGGCTCCATGTCGGCCCTGTCATGTCCGCCTACCTGAAGCGCTATCCTGATGTCACCGGTGAGTTGCGACTGTCGGATCATCTCATCAACCTCGTCGAGGACGCCGTCGATGTCGCGGTCAGGATCGGCCACCTCGCCGATTCCTCGCTGGTCGCCCGCCAGGTCGGCGAGATGCGGCGGATCGTGGTCGCCTCGCCCGACTATCTCAAGCGCCATGGCGAGCCGAAGACGCCGGACGATTTGCTCGCGCATCAGACCATCCAGTTCGGCCCGACGCCCTGGCGCTTTGTCCGCGACACCGGCGATGTCGAGGTGACGCCATCCCCGCGCTTCTCCAGCAACAGCGCCGACGCCGTGCTGCAATATGCCGAGCAAGGCGGCGGCGTGACGCGCGTGCTGGCCTATCAGGCGGCCGATCTCCTGAAGCGCGGAAAGCTGAAGATCGTGCTCGCAAAATATGAGCAGCCGAAATTGCCGGTCCACGTCGTCTATCCGACGTCGCGCCTGCTCTCGGCAAAGGTGCGGACGTTTATCGACGTGGTGGTGGAGACGACGGACTGGAAGTTCGGGTAAGATCTCGTGCCCCGGATGCTGCGCAGCGCGCCGCCCTTCGCAGCGTGATGCGCTGCTGATCCGGGGCCCACACCGCAATGGGTCCCGGCTCTGCGGAGCGGCACTTCGCGCCGCACCGCGTCCGGGACACGAAAACCGTCACCCCTTCTTCGGCACCACGCGGAATGTGCCGTTGGCGCGCGCGATCACGGCGTCGTCCGCCTTGATCAGGCTCTGCGCAAAGCAGATCGTCGAGCCCGTCTTGATCACCTCGCTTTCGACCGCAAGCCATTGGCCGATCTCGGCCGAGCCGACAAAATCGACCGCAAGCGTGATCGTCACGAAAGACGTGGTCCAGCCCGTTGCTTGCGCGCAGCTATAGCCCATCGCGTTATCGGCGAGGGACGCGATCAGACCGCCATGGATCAGGCCACGAGCGTTGGTGTGGGGCTTTGCCAGCCGCAACGCCATGACGACCGCCTTCTCGGTGCGCTTTGAATAGAGCGGCTCCCAGGGATCGGTGAAAGGGCTCTTGCGGAAATGCGGCTCAAAACCTTGGGGGATATCGGTCTGTGTCATCTGTCGCTCGCGTTGATTGGCTTTGGTCTATTGAACGCGAACGGCGTGACGAGTTCATCACCTACAAAGTTTTAAACGGGATTTGCGCAAACGTTTGAAACGGCCCGACCTGTGCGGATAGCGAACGGCGCGCCGGTTACGCAGGGGTGACCAGGCCTTGCGACTTTTGTCGCACCGCTTCTGTCCGCCTCGCCTGAGGCCCTCGCTTGTGGCCATCATCCGCCCGCGATAATTATGACCTATAACGTTTGGGCAGAAGGAGTGGGGTTCGCCGCATCGCGATAAGGCGGTGTCGGCGTAAGGCCGCAGGCCGCCTGTTCCGGCTTGAACAAACGTATAAGATAGATAACATGTTAACTAACGAGACCGGGCCAACGAAGCCTGCGCTCACTTGAAAGGGAGAGACGTCGATGAGGAAAGCGTGGTTGGCGTTGCTGGTGGCTGCCAGCGTGACGCCTGCGTTTGCGCAGGACAGGACCTTCGAATTGAAGATCTCGCACTGGGTGCCGGCTTCGCATCCGCTGCAGAAATCGCTGGAGGATTGGGCCGCGGCCGTGGAGAAGGATTCCGGCGGCACCATCAAGGGCAAGGTTTTCCCGGCACAACAGCTCGGCAAGGCGTTTGACCATTACGACATGGCCCGCGACGGGATCGCCGACGTCACCTATGTCAATCCCGGCTATCAGCCCGGCCGCTTCCCGATCATCGGCGCCGGCGAATTGCCGTTCCTGATCTCGGATGCCAAGGGCGGCTCGGCGGGCCTCGATGCCTGGTATCGCAAATACGCCGAGAAGGAGATGAAGGACGTCAAATACTGCCTCGCCTTCATCCATTCCCCCTCCTCCTTCCATTCCAAGACCAAGAAGATCGTGGTGCCCGAGGACGTGAAGGGCATGAAGATCCGCCCGGCGCACGCCACCATGGCGAACTTCGTGACGTCGCTCGGCGGCACCAATGTGCAGTCGTCCGCGCCTGAGGTCCGCGACATCATCGAGCGCGGCGTCGCCGACGGCGTCACCTTCCCCTGGGGCTCGCTGGTGCTGTTCGGCATCGACAAGGTGACGAAGTACGACATGGACGCGCCACTCTACGTCACGACCTTCGTGTTCGTGATGAACAAGGACAAGTACAATGCGATGTCCGACAAGCAGAAGGCCGCGATCGACAAGAACTGCTCGACCGAGATGGCGGGCGTCGTCGGCGAACACTGGGGCAAGTTCGAGGACGCCGGCATCGACAAGGTCAAGGCCGAGTCCAGCCACGAGGTCTACAAGCTGACGCCGGAGCAGACCGCGCAGTGGAAGAAGGCCGCCGAGCCGCTGGTCAAGACCTGGGGCGACGGCGTCAAAAAGAACGGCGGCGACCCGGATGCGGCGCTGACCGAGCTGAAGGCTTCGCTGAAGAAGTACAACGCGCTGGCTGAATAATTTCGACCGAAACAGAAGCGGCGGCGGGAATCCTCCCGCCGCCTTTTTCCTGCAAACTGGGGCATTCAGCACATGAAACGCGCCTGGATGGATCGCGTGATCGACTCGATCGAATGGATCGCAGCCGGTTTCGTCGGCATCGTCGCGCTCGACATCTTCCTGTCGGTCCTGTTGCGCAACACGCTGAACTATTCGATCCCCGATTCCTTCGACATCGGCCGCATGCTGCTCGGCATCCTCATCTTCTGGGGCATCGCAGCGACATCCTATCGCGGCACCCACATCACGGTCGACTTGGTCTGGGGCAATGTTGGGCCGCGTTACCAGCGCTGGATCGACGTGTTCGCAACGCTGGTGCTGCTGTTCGTCGTCACCGTGCAGACCTGGACGTTGTTCGACAAGGTGCGCGGCACCTATAACGACAACGTCCTGACCTTCGACATGCACATGCCGACCTGGCCGTTCTTCGCGATCGCCTGGATCGGCGACGTCTCCGCCGTGCTGCTGATCGCGATCCGCACCTACCGGCTGATCTTCCATCCCGAAGACATGCACGATCCCAAATTCAAGGCGACGGAGTAGACATGAGCACCGATGCCGTCGCCGTAATCGGCTTCGTTTCACTGTTCGCCTTGATGCTGCTGCGCGTGCCCGTCGGCATGGCCATGGGCCTCGTCGGCGTGTCCGGCTTCGCCTATCTCGTCAATGGCACCGCCGCGCTGAAGCTCGTCGGCCAGACCTCGATGCGCACGGTCACCGACTACACCTTCGGCGTCATCCCGATGTTTTTGCTGATGGGCTCCTTCGTCAGCCATTCCGGCATGAGCCGCGAGCTGTTCCGCGCCGCCAACGGCTTTGTCGGGCATCTGCGCGGTGGTCTCGGCATCGCCACCGTCGGCGCCTGCGGCGGTTTTGCCGCGATCTGCGGCTCGTCGGTCGCGACTGCCGCGACCTTCTCCGCGGTCGCCTATCCCGAGATGCGCCGCTTCGGCTATCCGCAGTCGTTTGCGACAGGCGTGATCGCGGCCGGCGGCACGCTGGGTGCGATGCTGCCGCCGTCTACCGTGCTCGCCGTTTACGGCATCATCACCGAGCAGGACATCGGCAAGCTCTTCATCGCCGGTATCATTCCGGGTCTGCTCGCGATGACCATGTACATGATCACCATCGCCCTGATCGGCTATTTCCGCCCCGATTTCCTGCCCAAGGGCAAGGTGCTGCCCTGGCGCGAACGGTTTGCCGGATTGAAGGAGATCTGGGCGCCGGTGCTGCTGTTCATCTTCGTCATCGGCGGTCTCTACGGCCTGCCCTATCTGCCGCGCTTCACGCCGACCGAAGCCGGCGGTGTCGGCGCCGCCGGCGCCTTCATCATCGGCGTGCTCACTGGGCGGCTGGACAAGGAAAAGATCCTCGCCTCGCTCTTGCAGGCGACGCGCACCGCAGCCGCGGTGTTCACCGTGCTGATCGGCGCGCTGATTTTCGGCTATTTCCTGACGGTGACGCAGACACCGCAGAAGGTCACGGAATTCCTCACCGGCCTCGGCATCGGCCCTTACGGCGTGCTGGCGCTGATCATGGTGATGTATCTCGTGCTCGGCTGCCTGATGGACGCGATGGCGATGATTATCCTCACCGTGCCGATCATCTTCCCCGTGGTCACGCATCTCGGTTTTGATCCGATCTGGTTCGGCGTCATCATCGTGATGACGGTCGAGCTCGGCCTGATCCATCCACCGGTGGGGATGAACGTCTTTGTCATCAAAAGCGTGGTAAAGGACGTCTCCTTCTCCACGATTTTCAAGGGCGTCATTCCCTTCGTCGTCACCGACCTGATCCGCCTCGTGATCCTGATCGCCTTCCCGCTGCTGGCGACGTGGTTGCCGACGCGCATGATGCAGTAAGAGGTGATGCGATGAGCACCCCGACGATCGAGACGAAATACGTCTTCACCCTCACCGTGCGCATCGGCGACGTCGTCACGGCGGGTGAGACCGGCACCGGCGTTCGACGCATCATCCCCATCATCGGCGGCGAGGTCACCGGCGCGGTCACCGGCAAAGTGCTGCCGTTCGGCGCCGACTTCCAGATCATCCGTCCCAACGAGCTGATCGATCTCGAAGCCAAATACGCCTTCGAGACCGACGACGGCGCCACCGTCTATGTGGAGAACAAGGGCATGCGCTTCGGCCCGGTCGACCTGCTACAAAAGCTCAAGCGCGGCGAGCCGGTCGATCCAAAACTGATCTACTTCCGCACCGTGCCGAAGTTCGAGACCGGACACGAAAAGTACCGCTGGCTGATGGAACACATCTTTGTCGCCTCGGCCGCGCGCCATGCCGACCGCGTGGTGATCGATGTGCATCAGGTGATGTGAGGGCCTGGAATATTGACATCCGCGATCTTGTGTGTATAAATACACACCATGAATAGCCGAGAAATCATCTCGGCCCTTCAGAGGGATGGCTGGGTCCAAGTGGCTCAAAAAGGCAGCCACACCCAATTCAAGCACCCGACGAAAACGGGCCGCGTCACCGTCCCCCATCCCAAGCGGGATATCCCGCTCGGGACCCTCAAGAGCATCGAGAAGCAATCCGGTCTGAAGCTGAGGTAGCGCGCATGCGTCACTACATCGGTCTTATTCACAAGGATGCCGACAGCGATTTCGGCGTGTCTTTTCCCGATCTCCCTGGCGTTGTCACGGCGGGGACGACGCTCGATGACGCGCGCGACATGGCCGAGGAAGCGTTGGCGCTTCATCTCGAAGGTTTGGCCGAAGACGGAGAGGCCATTCCTGAGCCGTCGTCTCTCGAAGAGATCATGTCGGATCCCGAAAACCGCTCAGGCGTCGCCATTCTCGTTTCGGTGAAGGACGAGCAGCCGAAAGTGGTTCGCGTCAATGTCACATTGCCCGGCGACGTGCTGGAGCAGATCGACCGCTACGCAGAAGCGCACGGCTTCACGCGATCAGGATTACTCGCTCAAGCGGCGAAAAAGTTGATCGCTGAAGCTGCGTGAGTCGCCGGAGCGTCCAGAACCACTCCCCGGGGTTATGGGTCCTGATTTCGCCAGGACGGCACCGGATTCAGGGCTTTTTCTCGCCGTCCTGATCACAGCCCCGCGGGCCGGGAATGGCCAGCGCACCCACCTCCATATTGACTCCTTCAAAATTCGTTATAGAACATAACTATTCTCAAAAGGACGCAAATGACACAGGGAAACGCCGATACCGCTGGTGCGGGGGCCTCGGGGCTGCTCAGGATCGAGAGGGCGGACAAGGTTTTGACCGTTGGTCTGAACCGGCCGGCCAAGCGCAACGCGCTCAATGACGGCATCATCCTGGAGATCGGCGAATGCTTTGCGACGCTACCTGACGACATCGGGGCGGTGGTGATCCACGGCATCGGCGACCATTTCTCCTCCGGCCTCGATCTCTCGGAATTGCAGGACCATGACGCCACCGGCGGCTTGTTGCACTCCCAGATGTGGCACCGGGTCTTTGACCGCATCCAGTACAGCCGGGTGCCCGTGATCGCCGCGCTGAAGGGCGCGGTGATCGGCGGCGGGCTCGAGCTTGCCTGCGCCGCCCATATCCGCGTCGCCGAGCCCTCGACCTATTTCGCGCTGCCCGAGGGACAGCGCGGCATCTTCGTCGGCGGCGGCGGCTCGGTGCGGCTGCCGCGCCTGATCGGCGTGGCGCGCATGATGGACATGATGCTGACCGGCCGCGTCTATTCCGCCACGGAAGGCGCCTCCTACGGCTTTGCGCAATATCTGACCGAGGCTGACGGATCGCTGCCGAAGGCGCTGGAACTCGCCCAGCGCATCGCTTCCAATGCGCCGCTGACGAACTTTGCCGTGCTGCAGGCGCTGCCGATGATCGCGGAGGCCAATCCGCAGACCGGCCTGTTGATGGAATCGCTGATGGCGACGGTGGCGCAGAGCGACAAGGAAGCCAAGCGCCGGATCCGCGAATTCCTCGAGCACAAGACCGCCAAGGTGAAGCCGAAATCATGAGCGCCCAGCCGTCCGCCTCTGAATCAGACCGCGGCGCGAGCACCGCCCCGCTCCGGCCGATCTCGTTCGGCACGCCCGCCGTCATTGTCGAGCGGCGCGACGACGGCACGATCTACCTGCGGCCGAAACAGCCGCTCGGCGACTATCCGGTCCGCCTCACCGACCGCCTGCATCACTGGGCCGCGACGACGCCGGACCGTGTCTTCATGGCCGAGCGCGAAGGCGGCCGCGGCTGGCGCAAGATCACCTATGCCGAGCTGCTGGCCTCCTCCAGGCACATCGCGTCAGGCCTGATCCAGCGCGGACTGTCGGCGGAAAAGCCGGTCGTCATCCTCTCCGGCAATTCGATCGACCACGCGCTGCTCGCCTTCGGCGCGTTCTATGCCGGCGTGCCGTTCTGTCCGGTCTCGCCGGCCTATTCGCTGGTCTCGAAGGATTACGGCAAGCTCTCCTACCTGATGAAGCTGTTGACGCCCGGCCTCGTGTTTGCCGAGGACGCCGACAGGTTTGCCGACGCGCTCGCTGCCAACGTCTCGCAGGGCACCGAGATCGCGGCGTCCTACGGCACGGTCGCGGGACGCGACGTCACGCTGCTCGCCGACCTCATGGCGACGCCTATCCATCCCAGACTCGACGAGGTGCATGGGAAAATCGGCCCGGACACGATCGCAAAGTTTTTGCTGACCTCGGGTTCGACCGGCAATCCCAAGGCCGTCATCAACACCCAGCGCATGATCTGCGCCAACCAGGTGATGCTGCGCGAGACGCTGGCCTTCCTCAAGGACGAGCCGCCCGTCATCATTGACTGGCTGCCGTGGAACCACACCTTTGGCGGCAACCACAATATCGGGCTGACGCTCTACAATGGCGGCTCGATGTATCTCGATGCCGGCAAGCCGGTGCCCGGCGGCATCGAGGAGACCGTGCGCAATCTCCAGGAGATTTCGCCGACGGTCTATTTCAACGTCCCCAAGGGCTATGAGTCGCTGCTGCCGTACTTGCGCGACGACCAGGGCCTGCGCGCAAAATTCTTCGACCGGCTGCATGCGATGTTCTTCTCGGGCGCGGCGCTGTCGCCCTTCGTCTGGAACAGCCTCGACGAGCTCGCGGTGAAGGAGAAGGGCTATCGCGTGCCGATGCTGACCGGCCTCGGTGCCACCGAAACCGCGCCGTTCTTCATGTCGGTCAATCCGAACACCAGCCGCTCCGGCCATGTCGGGCTTCCGGTGTCGGGCAACGACGCAAAACTCGTTCCGAACAACGGCAAGATGGAAGTGCGCGCCAAGGGCCCGAACGTGATGCCCGGCTACTGGCGCCAGCCCGACATCACCGCAAAGTCGTTCGACGAAGAAGGCTTTTACAAGCTCGGCGATGCGCTCAAGCCCGCCGATCCCGATGATTTCAACGCCGGCTTCGATTTCGACGGCCGCGTCAGCGAGGATTTCAAGCTCGCGAGCGGCACCTGGGTCAGCGTCGGTCCGCTGCGTGCGCGGCTCACGGCGGCCTGCGCACCGCTGGTGCGCGACGTCGTCATCGCGGGCATCAATCGCGACGAGGTCTCCGCGATCGTCCTGCTCGATCTCGACGGCTGCCGCCTGATCAACCCGACGCTGCCGGCCGACGATCTCACCGTCACCGCGCGCGATCGCCTCGTCCGCGAGGCCTTCCGCGAACGCCTGACCAAATTCCTGGAATCTGCGACCGGCTCCTCGACCCGGATCACCCGCGCGATCCTGCTCGACACGCCGCTCTCGATCGACAAGGGCGAAGTCACCGACAAGGGCTCGATCAACCAGCGTGCAGTGCTCGAACATCGCACTGATCTGATCGAAGAGCTCTATGCCGCCAATCCATCGGACCGTGTGATCACGGTCCGCTAACAGATACCGCCAAAGGAGAAAGCCATGTTGTTGAAGGATCAGGCAGCCATCGTCACCGGCGGCGCATCGGGACTGGGCGCGGCCACCGCGCGAAAACTGGCGGCGCAGGGCGCCAAGGTCGCGGTATGCGACCTCAATGCCAAGCTGGCCGAGACCGTTGCCGCCGAGATCAAGGGCGTGGCCGTGGTGTGCGACGTGTCCGACGCCGCCTCCGCTGAAGCCGCCTTTGCGGCTGCCGCAAAGGCCCATGGCCCGGCGCGCGTGCTCGTCAACTGCGCCGGTATCGGCGTTGCCAAGCGTGTCGTCGGCCGCGACGGTCCGATGGCGCTGGCCGATTTCGACAAGGTGATCAAGGTCAATCTGATCGGCACCTTCAACATGCTGCGCCTGGCCGCAACCGAGATGTCAAAGCTCGAGCCGCAGGCGAGCGGCGAGCGCGGCGTCATCATCAACACCGCCTCCGTCGCCGCCTATGACGGCCAGATCGGCCAGTCGGCCTATTCGGCGTCCAAGGGCGGCATCGTCGGCATGACGCTGCCGATCGCGCGCGAGCTTGCGCAGTTCGGCATCCGCGTGCTCACGATTGCGCCCGGCCTGTTCCTCACCCCATTGCTCGCCAACCTGCCGCAGGAAGCGCAGGATTCGCTCGCCGCCGCGATCCCCTTCCCGCGCCGGCTCGGCAGCGCCGACGAATTCGCGGCGCTGGCGCTGCACATGGTCGAGAATACCTATCTGAACGGCGAAGTGGTGCGCCTCGACGGTTCGCTGCGCATGGCGCCCAAGTAAGGCGAGAACCGCATGTTCGTGAACCGGCGCGAGGTCCAGATCCAGTGGGGCGACTGCGACCCCGCCAACATCGTCTATTATCCGCGCTATTTCGCGATGTTCGACGATTCGACGTCGACCCTATTCGAGGTGGCCGGCTTCTCCAAACAGGACCTGGTCAAGAAATACGGCCTGGTCGGCATCCCCATGGTCGACACGCGGTCAAAGTTCTACATCCCCTCGACCTATGGCGACTGGATCACCATCGAGACGAAGATCGAGAGCATCAAGCGCTCGAGCTTTGAGGTGAAGCACAACGTCTACAAGGGCGAGGCGCTGGCGATCGAGGGTTTTGAGACCCGCGTGCTGGTCGGCCGCGACCCCGTTAACCCCGACAAGCTGAAATCCGCACCGTTCCCGGCGGAAATGGTAGCCAAATTCACGGGAAGCTAAATCGCCGCACCATCCAAAGACGGGGCTGAATTCACGCTCGACTTCTGCTTACAAAGAAACAAACCAGGGAGGACATTAATGAAACGGTTTTATCTGACGGCTGCAATCACCGCTGCTTCGCTCGCGCTACCGGCACTGCCGGCGCTCAGCCAGACCGCCGAGGTCACCATCGGCATCACCACCACCACGACCGGTCCGGGCGCGGCGCTGGGCATTCCCGAACGTAACGCGCTGGAATTCGTGCCGAAGGAAATCGGCGGCGTGCCGTTGAAGGTGATCGTGCTCGACGACGGCGGCGATCCCACCACCGCGACCACCAACGCACGGCGGTTCGTCACGGAATCCAAAGCCGACATCATCATGGGCTCGGCGCTGACGCCGCCGACCATCGCCGTGTCGAACGTCGCCAACGAGGCCGGCATCCCGCACTTTGGTCTGGCGCCCTTCCCGATCACCCCGGAACGCATGAAGTGGTCGGTGGCGATGCCGCAGCCGATTCCGATCGTCGGCAAGGTGCTGTACGACCACATGAAGTCGAAGGGCATCAAGACCCTCGGCTATATCGGCTACTCCGACAGCTATGGCGACCTCTGGTTCAACGACCTCAAGGCGCAGGCCGTGCCGATGGGCATGACCATCGTGGACGAGGAACGCTTTGCGCGTCCCGACACCTCGGTGACCGGTCAGGTGCTGAAGCTCGTGGCCGCCAATCCCGACGCCATCCTGGTCGGCGCCTCCGGCACCGCGGCCGCTCTGCCTCAGACCGAGCTGCGCGAGCGCGGCTACCAGGGCCTGATCTACCAGACCCATGGTGCCGCCAGCATGGACTTCATCCGCATCGCCGGGAAGGCCGCGGAAGGCGTCCTGATGGCCTCCGGCCCGGTCATGGACCCGGAAGACCAGCCGGACGAAGCGGCGACCAAGAAGCCCGGCCTCGCGCTCAATACGGCCTATGAAGCCAAGTATGGCCCGAACAGCCGCAGCCAGTTCGCCGGCCACTCCTTCGACGCGTTCGAGATCCTCAAGCGCATCATTCCAACGGCGCTGAAGACCGCCAAGCCCGGCACGCCGGAGTTCCGCGAGGCGATCCGCCAGGCCCTGCTCAGCGAGAAGGAATTGGCGGCGAGCCAGGGCGTCTACAACTTCACCGAAAAGGATCGCTACGGGCTCGACGAGCGCTCGCGCATCCTGCTGACGGTGAAGGACGGCAAGTACAAGCTCGTCAAGTAACGCGCTGATACCACCGAGACGACCGGAGCCGGCCCCAAAAGGGCCGGCTCTTTTTTTGGGATGAAAACAACCCCATGCACAGTAGCCGATGACGTGGCGGCCGGGCATGCTGTGAGATCACCTAGCTCCTTGTTTGCGCAAGCGCTTTGGGGGAAGCCGCGCAGGTTTTGTGGCGCGCGGCCCTCCCGCTCGAAACGTGCTTCAGGCGGCCTTTCGCAGCTTGCTCCATGCAAATTCCGGATAATATTCGCTCATCATGCGATCGACATAGGCGGTGAGATTGCCGAACTCCTCGGCGCGTTCGCGCAGCTTGGATTCGAAGAACGGCGTCAAAATCCCCGCCAGCGCGCCGAAGGCGGTGGCATCGACGCCGGCCGGCTTGTTGCCCATCAGATAGGCCTTGTCGCCGAGCTGCACCGACAGCGCAAACAGCGAGCGCACGGCGAGATCGACATCGTCATCGGGCGCGTGGCGGCCGAGGCCGCTCAGCAGATAGTTCTCGGCGACGCGGAATTGCGCATCTTCGCGCAGTTTTTCGCGATTATGCTCCGGCGCGCCGTCGAAAAAATGCGACGGCCCCTTGGCAAAATTGGCGGGATCGACCCAGCGCGCGCCGACCAGGCCCCAATAGACGTGGCTCTCGACCATGCGCTCGAACGCCCAGGCCTGGGCGCGCTCGGCCTGCGACAGCCCGGCGTCGAAATCGAACCCGTAACGGCGCTCGATATGGGCGCGGATGAAGGTGGAATCGGCCACCGCCTCGCCGTCGTCGTCGATGAACGGCAACTGCCCCTTGGGCGAGGCCGGCGGCATCGCGCGCTCCTTGCGATAGGGCAGTCCCGCCATCTTCAACTGCACCTCCGTCTTGGTGACGAAGGGGCTGATTTCCGGCAGGCCGAACCCGGTGCCAAAGCCATAAAGCGTGATCATTCCGTTGCTCTCCTGAAGCGTTGTTGGGGAACCTAGTGCCACGCTGCTGCCACCATGGTGG